>CAYVYP010000077.1:0-1509 GCA_964455975.1 uncultured Lachnospiraceae bacterium | reverse complement strand
AAGAAATGAACTTGATTTTAAAAGAGGAACTTTTAGAGCAAAAGGAGATATAGTAGAAATATATCCATCATCACAAAGCGAATCTGCAGTAAGAGTTGAATTTTGGGGAGATGAAATAGAAAAAATTTCAGAAATAAATCCATTAACAGGCAAATCTATTGGAATAAGAAGTCATATTTTAGTTCCACCCGCTTCTCAATATGTAACAAATAAGGATAAATTAGATAAGGCAATTGTTACTATAGAAAAAGAAATGGAAGAAAGAGTAAAATATTTTAAAGATAATGGAAAATTGATTGAAGCACAAAGAATAGAAGAAAGAACAAACTTTGATATTGAAATGATGAAAGAAACCGGATTTTGCCAAGGAATAGAGAACTATTCAAGACATATTAGTGGTAGAGAACCTCGGCTCAGCTCCATATACTTTATTTGATTATTTTCCAGATGATTTTCTACTTATGATAGATGAATCACATGCTACAATTCCACAAGTAAGAGCAATGTATAATGGAGATAGAGCAAGAAAAGAGTCTTTAGTAAACTATGGCTTTAGACTTCCTTCTGCATTTGATAATAGACCGCTTAAATTTGAAGAATTTGAAAAAAGAATAAATCAATGTGTATTTGTAAGTGCAACACCTGCTGACTACGAAAAAGAACATTCAAAACAAAATGTTGTAGAACAAATCATAAGACCAACTGGATTATTAGATCCTAAAATAGAAGTTAGACCAGTAGAAAATCAAATAGATGATTTAATTGAGCAAATTCATGAGACAGTAGCAAAAAAAGAAAGAGTATTAGTTACAACATTAACTAAAAAGATGGCAGAAGATTTAACCTCATATTTATCAGGAATAGATATAAAAGTAAGATATATGCATTCAGATACAAAAGCATTAGAAAGAATGGAAATTTTAAGAGATTTAAGACTTGGAGAATTTGATGTTTTAGTTGGAATAAATCTTTTAAGAGAAGGATTAGATTTACCAGAAGTTTCATTAGTTGCAATTTTAGATGCAGATAAAGAAGGATTTTTACGTTCAGAAAGATCTTTAATACAAACAATACGGGCGTGCAGCTAGAAATACAGAAGGAAAAGTAATTATGTATGCAGATGAATTAACAGACTCTATGGAAAAGGCAATTTCTGAAACAAACAGAAGAAGAACAATTCAAGACAAATACAACAAAGAACATGGCATAGTCCCACAAACAATAAAAAAATCAATAAGAGATAGTATAAAAGCATCTGTGGTAGAAGATATTGGAGCAAAATATGATATAGCAAAAGATGCAGATGTTAAAGATATTATAAATAAATTAACTGATGAAATGTTAAAACATGCAAGTCAAATGGAATTTGAAAAAGCAGCAGAATTAAGAGATAAAATAAAAGAATTAGAAGGTTTAATCTAAAAAAACAGTGACCTGTAAAATACTGGTCACTGTTTTTCTTGTGTAACGAAAACCCCACGTTTTACGTGGGGTTCTAGAACCTTTTAG
>CAYVYP010000076.1:0-2246 GCA_964455975.1 uncultured Lachnospiraceae bacterium | reverse complement strand
AATATCATCAGTTCTAAACCAAAGTTTATTTACTAAATTTTGAATAATTACTTTTGCAGAATTAGTATTATTCAGTGTATTTAAAATAGAAGTATAGCTTTGAGTTGCTACAATGTTTATACATTTTGCTTCCCTACTTTGTGCAAAAAAATCTGCATCTGTAGAAGTAATATATTCATGAAATTCATCACTAATAAACACTACAGGTCTATATGTCTCTGAAGGGAACTTTAATCTTAATAATACTTCAGTTTGAAAATCTAGTTTTAAATATGCTGCAATAATTTTTGAAAGATTTTTGTATTCAGAAATATTCATATTTAATACAACTATTTTTCCTTCTTCTAGAACATTTTTAAAACCAGTAAAATTTATTTCACTTTTTTTGGGGGAAAATGTATTTTGGATTTGATAATCAGAAATAAATAAATTTGTGATTCTCGTAACCTCAGATTTTATTATTGATGAAGTTCTTAAATCTAGATCAAAAAATTCTTTTTCAAAAAAATTTATAATAGATAAAAGGTTATATTCACTTTCTAATGAAAGGGTATTTGTAAGAAATAAATTTCGTACAAATGCAACTTTTTCATAAAAATATTCTTTTGAGATTATTAAATTATGTAATTCTTTAAAAGTAACATAATTATCGTTATATATTCTGCAAAATTTAATTGCTTCTGTAAGCAACTGCTCTACTTTATCTAACCAGTAATCATCTGAATTATTATTAGAAAAAAGTAATAAAATAGTTTTTAACCTATTTGCTAGAACAGAAGGCTTAAGATTTGGCTTATCTAGAGGGTTATACTTTAAATTTGTTCCTAATTCTATTATTATTAAATCTTGAACTCTATTACAATCTTCAACATATTTTAATACTTGTTTATGAAAATTTCCTTTAACATCTAAAATAAGCATTCCCAATTTTTTATTTTTGTTAGAAGATTCATAGAAAATTAATTGTTTTGTAAAAGGGTACATTGCGCTACTTGTTTTTCCTGTTCCTATTGTTCCTGTAATTAATAAATTTTGATAAAGAGATTTTTCTGTTAAAAAAACACTATCTTTTGTATTTATATTATAGCCGATAAACAAAGCAAGTTGATCTTTATTAGAAATTAAATTGTTTGATTTACTCTTCTTTTTTATACTGCTAGTAAAAATAATATAGAAAAAAAATAGTAAATTACCTAAAACTAGACCAGAAATAAAATGTATAATAGAAAATAAGAGTTTAAAATTACTCCAAAATACAGGATATTTTAAGCAAATATTAAAAGGATTAATTGCAAATGGAATTATTACTGTATCTGAAAGTAAAATAGGACTAAAAATTTTTGTTATTGCATACGTATAAATTGTAGCGAAAATTAAAGAAAAGAAAAATCTCTTTATAAAATAAAACAAGTCAAGAATCCTCCTTGTCAAAAAATGTTCTTTTTAATTTTAATTTTGAACCTTGTAAATTATGGAAAATAAACATATCGAAAAAATTATATAATGAATAAAAAACAATTAAAAGATTTATAATAAAAGAAATAAAGAACAATATGATTAAAACATCAAAACTTATCACCACCTTCCAATTTTTACCATAATACAATATATTTTTTTATTTGTCTATACTTTTTTAAAAAAATATGTTAAAATAATAAAAAAGTTTTATATTGTGATAAATATCGACAAAATAAGACAAAATAAATGAAAGGAGAATATGATATTATAAATATATCATAAAATAAATATGAAAATAGAAAAAACAACTAAAATTGGTGAATTATTAAAAAACAATCCAGAAAAAGCAGAAATATTATTAGAAGCAGGAATGCATTGTTTAGGATGTCCAGCATCACAGGAAGAAACGTTAGAAGAAGCGTGCCAAATACATGGAATAGATGTTGAAGAACTTGTAAATAACTTGAATTTATAGTTCAAATAAATAGAAACTAAACAAAAATATAAAAAAATATAGCAAAATTTGCTAAAAGTAATTGACAAATGATAAAAAATATTGTAATATATACAAGTAGCTGTTAATAAAAGGCAGTTTGCTTGTGTTCATGGGCCATTAGCTCAGGTGGTAGAGCACTTGACTTTTAATCAAGTTGTCCGCAGTTCGAATCTGCGATGGCTCACCAAATTAGATACTAGATGCGCATATTGTCTAGTATCTAACTATTTATTTTAAAAGGCCCGTTGGTCAAGCGGTTAAGACACCGCCCTTTCACGGCGGAGTCATGGGT
>CAYVYP010000075.1:0-2504 GCA_964455975.1 uncultured Lachnospiraceae bacterium | reverse complement strand
AAAAGAAGGAAAGATAAAATTAACAGCGACAGACTTAGAAATAGGAATAGAATACATTATGGAATGTGAAGTAAAAGAACAAGGAAGTACAGTAGTAAATGCTATTATGTTTAGTGAAATTATAAGAAAATTGCCAGATACAGAAATTTATATTTCTGTAAATGACAAGAATTTATTAGAAATAGAGTGTGAAGGCTCTTTATATAAATTAGCTACAATGAATCCAGAAGAATTTCCAGAGTTACCTAAAATAAGTATTGAAAATTCTATAGAAATAGAGCAAAAAACATTAAAAAATATGATAAGAAAAACAATTTTTGCAGTAAGTTCTGAAGAAAATAGACCAATATTTACAGGATGTTTATTTGAAATAAAAGAAAATAAATTAAATGTAGTAGCAGTAGATGGATTTAGATTAGCTTGGAAAAGTGCTATATTAGATAATAGTGTAAATAATTTTAGTGCAGTAATTCCAGGAAGAACATTAAATGAAGTTAATAAAATAATATTAGATTCATTTGATAATATAAAAATTGGAGTTTCAAAAAATCAAGCATTATTTGAAATGGAAAATTGCAAAATAGTAACAAGAATATTAGATGGTGAATTTTTAAACTATTCAAATGTAATTCCTGCTAATTGGGAAACAAGAATAAGAGTAAATAGAAGTTCAATTTGTGATTGTTTTGAAAGAATAAGTTTAATTTCTGCATCAAGTATGGAAAAAGAAAAAAAATATCCTGTAAAAATATCTGTAGATATAGGAAAAGTTATAATATCTTGCACAAATCAAACAGGTGATGCTAAAGAGGAAATGTTTGTAACTACAGAAGGAAAAAATTTAGAAGCAGGATTTAATCCTAAATATTTTTTAGATAGTCTTAAATCAATAGAAGATGAAGAAGTTTATATAAATTTTGGTTCAAATATATCACCATGTATTATAAAACCAGTAGAAGATGGCGATTATGTATATATGATTTTACCAATTAGGTTAAAAGACTAAAAAAGAGGAAAAAATGTATATTAAAAACATAAAACTAGAAAATTTTAGAAATTATGAAAACGAAAATATAGAATTAAAAAATGGAATAAACGTAATATATGGGGATAATGCACAGCGGTAAAACAAATATATTAGAATCTATATTTTTGTGTGCAATAGGAAAGTCTTTTAGAACAAAAAATGAAAAAGAATTGATAAAAATAGGACAAGAATATTTAAAAATAGAAATAGATTATGAAAAAGCAGATAGAATTGGAAAAATTAAATATGAAATATCTAATAAAAAAAATATTTATATAAATAATATAAAAATAAAAAAATTAAGTGAATTACTTCGGAAAAATAAATGTTGTTTTATTTACACCAGATGATATTAATATTTTAAAAGGTGGACCAGCAGAAAGAAGAAAATTTTTAGATATTATGATAGGTCAATTAAGACCAAATTATGTATATAATTTAAATTTATTTTTAAAAACTTTAGAACAAAGAAATTCATATTTAAGACAAATAAAATTTGAAAATAAAAATTCACAAATGTTAGAAATATGGAATGAAAAATTAACAGATTATGCAGAAATTGTGTATAACTATAGAGAAGAATTTATAAAAAAGTTAATAAATAAAATAAATAATATTCATAGTAAAATAACACAGGAAAAAGAATTTTTAAAAATAGAGTATTTATCTAGTTGTAAAAATAAAGAAGAATATTTAAATGAATTAAAGAAATCAGAAAAAATAGATATAATAAAAGGATATACAACAAAAGGAATTCATAGAGATGATTTTGAAATATATATAAATGATAAAAAAGTTAATATTTATGGTTCACAAGGTCAACATAGAACTGTAATTCTTTCATTAAAATTGGCAGAATTAAATGTTGTATATGAAGAAATTGGAGAATATCCAATATTATTATTAGATGATTTTATGTCTGAGCTTGATGAAAAAAGAAGAAAAAGTTTTTTAGAAAATATAGAAAATACACAAGTTTTAATAACGTGTACAGATAAATTACAAGAAAAATCAATAAAAAATATATATAAAATACAAGATGGAAAAATAAATATTTAATAAATTTTTAAATATCACTTGCAAAAATAGTAAAAATAAATGTATGATAGGTAATAAGATAAAAGAACCTTAAGGAGGTCTTATAAAAAATGGAAAAATATGAGCATAAATATGGGGCAGAACAAATTCAAGTTTTAGAAGGATTAGAAGCTGTAAGAAAAAGACCAGGAATGTATATTGGTAGTGTTTCTGTAAGAGGATTACATCATTTAGTATATGAAATTGTAGATAACTGTGTTGATGAAGCTTTAGCCGGATATTGTAATAAAATAGATATAAAAATAGAACCAGGAAATATAGTTTCTGTTGAAGATAATGGAAGAGGAATTCCAGTAGAAATACATCCAAAAACACATATATCAACAGCAGAAACAGTTTATACTGTATTACATGCAGGAGGAAAATTTGGTGGAGATAG
>CAYVYP010000074.1:0-3113 GCA_964455975.1 uncultured Lachnospiraceae bacterium | reverse complement strand
ATATATTTTTAGAAGGTAAAATATGTAGTAGTGGAGAAGTGGAAGTAAATAATTTAACTTTCTTTTAATTTCACAGTAAGTATTATAATGTGCAAATGAATTATAATAATGTTATATTAAATATAATTTACTTTTTTAATTAATGTTAAATAAAAAATGTAAATAAATGTAAAATACGTATTGACAAAATAAATTTAAAAACATATAATGTATATATACAAATAAATAGTAAAAACTATTTATAGATGTACTGACATCAAAATAATCCGAAATTCAAGTAAGACAAAGGTGCTTACCGTTGGCGAGCAACATAAAAACTCGAAATTCAAGTAAGACAAAAGTGCTTACCGTTGGCGGACAACATAAAAATCAGTTTATTTATAGGGAGCTTATAATTTTATAGGCTCTCTTTAATTATTTAAAGGAGGAAAACATTTGAATAGTAAAGATATAATGAAAAACTATATTCAAAAGTAGAATATAGTTCTAAAAAAATAGAAATAGAAAAAATAGAAGAAATTTTAAATAAAAAATTTTATACATCCAATTAAACAAAGAAGAACACCTGAAATTATATTCCATACCTTTTGTGGTATTTTAAATCTAAAATAAATTTTTTTCCCAACACTTATTCCCAATGAAAGAAAAGTAAAATGAAATATAACAACAGCAATAGGAAATATCATATAATTAATAAGTCCAGTTGCCCTACAGCCGAGTCCTACGCAAAATGCATCTGTTGCAATAGCACTTCCTAAGTATATTGATTCTTTAATATCTATAATATTAGAATTATCAAAATCATAAGAATTTTGCTCTTTAGTATAAGCTTTATAAATTACCCAAAATCCTAAAAGAATTAATAATGAACTACTAATAAATTTAGCCCAAAAATCAGGAAGCATAGAATACATAAAATTGCTAGTAATTATAGCTATACTAGAAGAAATAAATAATATTAAGAATATTAGTAATCTACTAGAATTACTAAGTTTTATATTTTTTAGACCATAAGTAATACCTATGCTAAAGGCATCTATACTTGCAGAAAAAGCAAGTATTATTAATGTAAGCATCATAATTAGTTTCACCTCTATAAATAATATGAATACTTTACATAAAACGACACAGTATAAATTAAGTCATACTTTATTTAGTACAAGCATATATTTATATATAATTTGTACAAAAGGAGTGATTTTTTATGTGGCATACATTAGATAAATTAGAGGTAGAAAGAAAATTAAAAACAAATATAAGGGCAGGATTAAAAGAAGATAATGTAATAGAAAGGTTAAAACAATATGGTGAAAATAAATTAGATGAAAAGAAAAAAGAAAATATCATTATTAAATTTTTAAAGCAATTTAATGATTTTATGATAATTATTTTAATAATAGCATCAATAATATCTGCTATTATTACAAAAATGCAAGGAGAAAATGATTATATAGATTCTATAATAATTATTGTTATAGTTGTGTTTAATGCACTTATGGGAATGATTCAAGAAGCAAAAGCGGAAAAATCTTTAGAAGCACTTAAAAAAATGTCTTCTCCACATGCAAAAGTAAAAAGAGAAGGAAAAATACAAGTAATAGATTCAGAAAAAGTAGTACCAGGAGATATTATAATATTAGAAGCAGGAAATTTTGTTCCAGCAGATAGTAGATTAATTACAAGTACTAATTTAAAAGTGGAAGAATCTAGTTTAACAGGAGAAACAGTAGCTGTTTTAAAAGATGCAAATTGCATTTTAGGTAAAAATCAAGCTCTAGCAGATACAATAAATATGGTATTTGCTACAACTATAATAGTAAATGGTCATGCAGAAGCCATAGTTACTGAAACTGGAATGAATACGAAAGTCGGAAAAATAGCAAAAATGATTATAACAGATAAAGCGCCAGAAACTCCAATTCAAAAAAAATTAGGAGAAGTTGGTAAAACATTAGGAATAGGATGTTTAATTATATGTGCTATAGTATTTGTCATTGGATTATTTAAAAAAATTGAACCCATTGAAATGTTTATGACATCTGTGGGATTAGCAGTTGCTGCAATTCCAGAGGGTCTTCCTGCAATAGTTACAATAATGCTATCAATAGGGGTTACAAAAATGGCTAAGCGAAATAGTATAATAAGAAAACTTCCAGCAGTAGAAACATTAGGAAGTAGTAGCGTAATTTGTAGCGATAAAACAGGAACATTAACTCAAAATAAAATGACAGTACAAGAAATTGCAGATGTAAATGGAAGTAGTATAAATAAAAATTTTATATTAAGCTTAGGCGCAATGTGTACAGATAGTATAGTTTATAATGAAAAAGGACAGTGGAAAGTAGAAGGGGAAGCTACTGAAATAGGAATAGTAAATGAAGCTTTAAATATTCGGAGAAAATAAAGAAAATTTATATAAGAATATGCCAAGAATAGCAGATATTCCTTTTGATTCAACAAGAAAAATGATGACAACAATACATAAAGTAGAAAATAAATATAGAATAATAACAAAAGGAGCACCAGATGTATTATTTAAAAGATGTAATAAATGTTATGAGAATAATCAAATTTTGGAAATGAATAATCTAAAAGTAAATAAAATAGAAAATAATAATATTAATATGGCAAATAAAGCATTAAGAGTAATAGCAGTAGCATATTTAGATGTAGAAGAATTGCCGAGCAAAATTACATCACAAGAAGTAGAAAATAACCTTGTTTTTGTAGGATTAATAGGAATGATAGATCCACCAAGGCAAGGAGTTAAAGAAGCTGTTAAAACCTGTAAAAGAGCAGGAATAAAAACTGTAATGATAACAGGAGATCATATAGCAACAGCTAGAGCAATAGCAAAAGAATTAGGAATTTTAAGACAAAATGATTTAAGCATAACTGGGTTAGAACTAGATAATATGCCACAAAATATTTTGGAAAAAGATATAATGAAATATTCTGTTTTTGCAAGGGTATCTCCAGAACATAAGGTAAGAATTGTAAAAGCATATAGAAAATCTGGAAATATAGTAGCAATGACAGGAGATGGAGTAAATGATGCACCTGCTTTGAAAATTGCAGATATAGGAATTGCAATGGGAAAAAGTGGTACAGAT
>CAYVYP010000073.1:1836-3187 GCA_964455975.1 uncultured Lachnospiraceae bacterium | reverse complement strand
GGATTTGTAATATCAAGTGTAGAAAATGATGATTTAGCAAATAGTAAGCAAGGAAACCAATTTGTATGGGTACCAGTGGCATCAGCAGCAGATTGGAAACAAAATTTTACTTATAAGTCAAACTATGGTGTAACTGCAGAAAATACAAAAGATGGAGCATTGCCAGAAGGAATAAAAGCAGAAACTATAGCGCAAAAAGGTGGATTTTATATAGCAAGATATGAAGCAGGAAAGCCAACTGGAACAGAAACAGCACCAGTAAGTAAAAAAGGTGCAACAGTGTGGACATCTATATCACAACCAGATTGTTTAACAAGTAGTGCAGCAATGTATAATAGTAGTAATAGTAATAGTGTAGTAAGTGGATTAATAACAGGAGCAGGATGGGATGTAACAATGAATTTTATAGCTAACCATGGAGATAAAAAAGATGTAACAGATAGTAGTACATGGGGAAACTATAATAATTCAATAGAGCCAGCAAACATAACAGGCGCAGGAAGTTTACAAACAAAAACAGGATTTAGTGAATATTGGCAAGCAAATCATATATATGATTTAGGAGGAAATGCTTGGGAATATATAAATGAAAAGAACACAACCACTGTTCCTTGCGTGGGACGTGGTGGCAGTTACGGCAACAGCGGGGCAGATTATCCAGCGAGTTACCGTTTCTACTATACAGGAGTAGCCTACAGCTTCTTTACGTTTCGTGTAGCACTTTATATAAAGTAGGAACTGACCACTGAAGTTCATAAAAATGAACTTTAAGATGGAAAAAATAAAAAATTGGCTAAAATTCGGAAGAAGCACAGCCAATGTGAATTTTTAAATACACATTGGCAAAAACATGCGATAGGCACGAAGTGTCTAACGTAAGTTTTTGCCAAATATAATAATTTGGTACCAAATATAATAATTTGGTACTTTTTTTTGCTTTAAATTAAGTATCATAGAAGGAGTTTTTATGAAAAAAGAAAAATTTTATGATATAGTTAAAAGATTACAAAAAGAAAATACAGGATATATATTGTTAGTAAGAAGTGGAATATTTTATTGTGCAGTAGGAAAAGATGCAGTTGTAGTGAACAAAATATTAAATTATAAACCAATATGTTTAAAAGAAAAAATATGTAAATGTGGAATACCAATTGGAACAATAAAAAGTATTATTCCAATATTAATAGAAACTGGATATTCATATATTATTTATGATTATGATAAAAATACAAAAATAGCAGAAGAAATATATAGAATAGAAGGAAATTTTGTAGAAGAAAATAAAGAAAATATGGGATGTGAAAATTGTTGGTATTATAAAAATAGAGATAAAAATATAAATGAGTATGTA
>CAYVYP010000073.1:0-1736 GCA_964455975.1 uncultured Lachnospiraceae bacterium | reverse complement strand
ATGTATAAAAATAAATGGATAGATGAAAGAAAATTTAATGTAGCAATAGGACAAATATATGAAATAGGAAAAATATTAGGAGGACTAATAAAATATTATGGCAAAATGGATAAAAAATGAATATGATAAATATTTAACCTATAACAATTTAATGAAAGCACATTTAGAATCTAGAAAATGTAAATCCACAAGAAAAGAAATAATAGAATTTAACTTAAAACAAGAAGAATATATATTATATCTATATGAGAAATTAAAAAATGGAACATATAAACATGGAGGGTACACAACATTTTATGTAACAGAACCAAAATTAAGAAAAATAGAAAAATCAAAATATATAGATAGAATAGTACATAGATGGACAGTAGATAATTTTTTAGAAAAAGCATTTGTACCACAATTTGTAAATTCTTCATTTGCATGCTTAAAAGATAAAGGAATGCATAAAGCAGCAATATATGTACAAAATTGTATGAAAAAAGCAAAAATAAAATGGAATGAATATTACATATTAAAAATGGATATAGCAAAGTATTTTCAAAATATAGATAAACAAATACTATTAGAAATAATAAAAAGAAAAATAAAAGATAAAAAATTATTATGGTTAATAGAAGAAATATTGTATTCACAAAAAAGGCAAAAAGGATTAGAAATACGGAAATTACACATCACAAATGTTTGCAAATATATATTTAAATGAGCAAGACCAATTCATAAAACATGAATTAAAAATAAAATATATGTGTAGATATTTAGATGATAGTGTAATAATAGTGCAAACAAAAAAACAAGCAAAACAAGCATTAGAAAAAATACAAATATTTTTAAAAGAAAATTTGCAATTAGAATTAAATAATAAAACACAAATATTTAAAGCAAGTCAAGGAGTAAATTTTTGTGGGTATAAAATAAATGAATATAGAATGAAAATACGAGAAAAAGGGAAACAAAAACTAAAGAAAAAAATAAAGAAATTAAAATATGAAATAAAACAAGGGAATTTAACAAGTAAAGAAGCAAAAAAGTATTTAGCAGGACATATGGGTTATATAAAATATGCAAATATATATAATTTAAAGAATAAATTATTTTATATAGAAAATTAAAAAAGTAAAATAAACATAGGGATAAATTATAATTCCACTAATCCTTGCGTGAAACGTGGTGGCAATTACAACAACAGCGGGGCAGATAATCCAGCGAGTTACCGTAACAACAATACAGGAGAAGCCAACAGCAACAATACGTTCCGTGTAGCACTCTAATACAAATTTTAGATTATATATTTTAAGGAATATGTACAATAAAAGTATTAGTATTAAAGAAATTTATTCCTTCCTGAAAACTAATGAAAGTTAGTTAATAATAGGTAAAAATGAATCAATAAAATATGTATTAGTATAAATAAAAATATTTAGAATATACGTATTTTATGAAAGAGCAGTAATTAAAAAATTATTGCTCTTTTAAAAATAAAAAATAAAGGAAAATAAAATGAACTTATGTTATTTAATGGGAAAAGTAATAAGCAAAATAGAAATTTATTTTATGCTAAACTCAAAACACATATCAATAGTAATATTTGAGCTAGAATTAGAAAATGAAAATATAATAAAAATAAAATGTTATGATGAATTAGCAGACTTTGCATACAAAAATATAAAATAAAATGATAATATATTTTTAGAAGGTAAAATATGTAGTAGTGGAGAAGTGGAAGTAAATAATTT
>CAYVYP010000072.1:0-3306 GCA_964455975.1 uncultured Lachnospiraceae bacterium | reverse complement strand
TTTACCAATTACTATAAAATATCTAAATTATTTTTGTAAAAAACCGAAACTTAAATAACAACTTCCAGTTTAAAAAGTAGTTCTAAATAATGCTTGTCTTTCATATTATTTAATATATATAAAATTTAGGACAGGAAAGGAAGTTTAAATTATGAATAAAAAAATATTTAAAATTGTATTAATTGCAATTGTTTTAATATTAATTATCGCAATATCAATATACTTAATTTTAGTTAATGTTTCATCAGAAGAGGTAACAGAATATATTCCACAAGAAGAAGTAACTGATGAAAGTTTAAGGCAAACAAATATTACCTTATATTTTGTAAATAAAGAAAAAGATGAAATAGATTCTGAAATAAGAACAATAGATTCAAAAATATTATTAGAAAATCCATATGAAGTATTAATAAATTTATTAATAGCAGGGCCAAAAACAGATAATTTAAAATCTGCAATTCCAAGTGACGTAAAAGTATATAAGGTAGAATTAAATAAAGAAATTTTAAATATAGATTTTTCAGAAGAATTTGTAAAAAATCATCCAGGAGGAGAGAGGGATGAAAATAATACAATAACATCTATATTAAAAACTGTAACTCAACTAAAAGAGGTAAATGGAATTAAAATTCTGATAGAAGGAAAAGAAAATAGTAGCTTTGCTGATGGTAATTTTAATTTTAAAGAGGCGTTTATGAAAGAATAACTGCTATTTTAACCAATTACAAATTTTTATAGATTGAATAATTTTACTAAAGCAGCATAAAAAATTTTCAACTTCACCGAAGAGAACAAAGTATGTTCTCTTTTTTGCATTCAAAATTATTACAAGGTTTATTACAAGGAACATTGCAACAATTATTGCAGTTATTATTACAGTTATTGCAATTATTATTACAATTAAAATTTCGATTTAAATTGTTGTTATTTATATTATTTTTATAATTTGAATTTTTAATAGTATTGTTTGTTGTATTAAGATTTTTTTTATTAGTAAAATTATTTAAATTATTTTTATAAATAGTATTCATATGATTAAAACTCCTTTTTAATTTACAATTTAATACTTTTAATATATAATATGAAAATAAAAAAGCAATGTATACAAAAAAGGAAAAATTATGGAAACTGAAATTAATGAAAAAGAAAGAATTGATAATTTAGAATATAAAGGATTAAAAATCATTCAAAATAAAGATGGATTTTGTTTTGGAATAGATAGTGTACTTCTATCTGATTTTGCAAAAGAAATAAAAAAAGATAGCGTTGTAGCAGATCTAGGTACAGGAACTGGGATAATAGGAATACTTTTAAGTGGTAAAACAAAAATAAAAAAAATATATGGGATAGAAATACAAGAAGAAGTAGCAAATATGGCAAAAAGAAGTATAAAATTAAATAATTTAGAAGAAAAATTTGAAATTATTAATGATAATATTAAAAATATTTTTAATTATTTAGAAAAGAATTCTTGTGATGCTATAGTTACAAATCCACCATATAAAAAAGAAAATACAGGAATAATTAATGAAAATAAATTAAAATTAATATCAAGACATGAAATAGAAGCATCTTTGGAGGACTTTATAAAAGTATCAGCGCAGTTATTAAAAATAAATGGAAGTTTATATATGGTTCATAGGCCAGAAAGACTTACAGATATAATTTATAATTTAAGAAAATATAAATTAGAACCTAAAAAGATAAGATTTATACAGCCAAGCAAAAACAAAGAACCCAATTTGGTTCTAATAAAAGCAGTAAAAAATGGAAAATCTTTTTTAAAAATAGAAAAAATGTTAACAGTTTATGATGAAAATGGAAAATACACAGATGAAATATTAGAAATATATAATAAAAAGGAGCAAAAATGATCGGGAAATTATATTTAGTAGCAACTCCAATTGGAAATTTAGAAGACATTACATTAAGAGCAATTAGAATTTTAAAAGAAGTAGATATTATAGCAGCAGAGGATACAAGGCATACACTTGGACTTTTAAATCATTTTGAAATATCTAAGCCATTAATAAGTTATCATAGACATAATGAAGAAGTAAAAACAGAAATTCTTATAAATAAATTAATTGAAGGGCAAAATATAGCTTTAGTTTCAGATGCTGGAACTCCAGTAATATCAGACCCTGGGGAAGAAGTTGTAAAAGAAGCATTAAAAAATAATATTGAAGTAATACCAATACCAGGAGCATGTGCAGCAATAAATGCTTTAATAGCTTCTCGGTTTAGATAGTAAAAGGTTTACTTTTTTTGGATTTTTATCAATAAATAAAAAAATAAGAAAAGAAGAACTAGAGAAAATAGAAAAATTAGAAGATACTATAATATTATATGAGGCCCCACATAAATTATTAAATACATTAAAAGATATAGAAAAAATAATGCCACAAAGAAAAATAGTACTTGCAAAAGAGTTAACAAAAATATATGAAAAATTTGAAAGAGGAATAGCAAGCCAGTTACTAGAAAAATTAGAAAATCCAAAAGGCGAGTTTATTGTAGTAATAGAAGGGAATGAAAATTTAAAAGAAGGAAAAGTTAATTTATTAAATGAATTAACTTTAGAAGAACATTATAAACATTATGAAAAAGATGGATTAGAAAAAAAGGAAATAATAAAGCAAATAGCAAAAGATAGAAATGTAAACAAAAATGAAATATATAAAGAATTTATAAAAAAAGAATAATATAAAATAAGATTGCTTAAAAAGTGGTAAAAAAAGATGGAAAAAATAATTTTTATTTTCCATCTTTTTTTATTAATTTTCTTTTAACTCTAATTTTGATATTTGTTTTGAACATTTAGTGCAAATCAATTTATCTTTATATGGAGTTAAACCTTTTGTATTTCCACAAAAGATACAATTTGGTTCAAATTTTTTTAATATTATAGAAGAACCATCTACATATATTTCTATTGGATCTTTTTCATTAATATCAAATTTATTCCTTAGTTCAATTGGTATAACTACTCTTCCTAGTTCATCAACTCTTCTAACTATTCCTGTTGATTTCATAATCAAACCTCCTAAAAAGTTACATTTTTCGACAAAGTCTACTACTATTAAATAATAACACATTTTATATTAAAAGGTCAATAAAAAATTGAAAATACTTTTTCCTTTTTTTTCCTATAAGGTTAAAGTTCAGACTAGACTATAAATTAGTAAGTATATATATTATTTTTTATATTAAGCTTGTGTGGGGACCGACAAATTATAGTATGTTATAAAATTGAAGTGACCCACGATTGTTGGACAAGTTGTTAAGCAATTTCAGAGTAATAAC
>CAYVYP010000071.1:0-3616 GCA_964455975.1 uncultured Lachnospiraceae bacterium | reverse complement strand
ACAATACCCTTCTAGGGTAAGAACAAACCGCACGTTTTACGTGCGGTTATGATTACAATAATATTACAAAAACATTATATTTATATTACACTTGCAATATTTGTTGTTTTTAACAGTTATTTGTTGTAAAATAAAATAAGTAATAATTTTATGAAAATAAAATGTCATAAATATAAGGAGGAATTTATTATGGCTATGAATCCTATGCAAAGGAAATCAAATATATCTTTTTTATTGGGTATGTTAATAACACTAATAGTAACAGGAGCAATAATTGCTTTTTTAGTGTTTCAATTAATGACAATGAAAGAACAAGAAAAGAAAACACAAGCAGCAACTTCAACAGTATATGTACTAAAACAAAGCGTAAAATCAGGAGGATTAATAACATCTGATTTATTACAAAGCGTTAAAGCTGATAAAGCGGTTGTACCAAGTAATGCAATAACAAATTTAAATAATATTACAGAAACAACAATTTCAAAAATAGAATTAACAGGAGGAACAATACTTACATCTGAAATGTTTACTGAAGGAAATGAAAAAATAACAAAAGATTTAAGAATACAAGAATATAATTGTGTTATTTTACAAACAGGAATAGAAAATGATGATTATATAGATATAAGACTTCGTCTTCCTTCAGGACAAGACTATGTAGTAGTTTCTAGAAAACGTGTAGAAATACCAGATTTAGGAACAGGATTATCATCAGATATAATAAGAATTAAAATGACTGAAGGAGAAATATCATTCATGAGTAATGCAATAGTTGAAAGCTATATGATGAAAGGTTCTTATTTATATGCTACTAAATATGTAGAAGCAGGAACACAAGTTAATACAACACCTACATATGAGCCAAGTTCAGATGTAATAAATATAATTCAAAGAAATAGTAACATAGAGACAGAAGCTAAAAATGCAATAATTGAAAGATATAACAATTTACAAGCAAATAGACAATCAATATCTTCTGAAATAAATAAACAACAAGACTCTGCACAAAGTAATGTGGAAACTAATGTAGAAGATGAAATTGCAAAAGCAGAACAAGCAAGAAAACAATATTTAGAATCATTAACAACAACAGCAAAATAAAAAAGGAGGTTATTATGGAAAAAATAGGATTTATAGGAGCGTATGAAAAAACAGATGTTATAATATATGTTGCAAAAATATTAGAAACATTAAATAAAAAAGTTTTAGTAGTAGACTCTACAATAAATCAAAAAGCAAAATATATAGTTCCAACAATAACCCCTACAAAATCATATGTAACAAGATATGAAGATATAGATATAGCAGTCGGATTTGAAGACCTTGGACAAATAAGCGAATATTTATATTTGCAAAATGGATTAAAAGATGAATATGATTACATATTTGTAGATGTAGATAACATTAATTCATTAAATAGATTTAATTTACAAACAGCAAAACAAAATTATTTTGTTACATCATTTGATTTATATTCACTTAATAAAGGACTAGAGGCATTAAGTGAAATAACTGAAACATTAAATATTACAAAAATATATTTTTCAAAGAATATGTTAAAAGAGGAAGATGATTATTTAAATTTCTTATCATTAGGATATAAAATAGTTTGGAATAATGAAAAAATATATTTTCCTTTTGACACAGATGATGAAAATACAATAATGGAAAATCAACGAATTGCAAAAGTAAAATTTAGAGGATTAAGTATTCAGTTTAAAGAAGGACTAGCATATTTAGCTGAAAAGATTTCTGAACAGAAAAATAGTGAAATAAAAAAAGCAATGAAATTAATTGAAAAAGGAGTTTAAAGATGTCAGTAATAACATTTTGGAGTAGTGAAAAAAAAGAAACAGCGCAAAGCTTATCAATAGCAGCAGTGGCAACACAAATAGCTATAGAACATAATTATAAAATTTTAATATTATCTACTCAAAATGATGATAATACAATTGAAAATTGCTTTTGGGAACCTAATAAAGAAAATTTTAAAGACTTAATTGCAAATCCAAATAAAGTTGGAATAGATTCTGGAATAGAAGGACTATTAAAAACAGTTGCAAGTAATAGAACTTCTCCAGAAATAGTTACTAATTATACTAAAATAGTATTTAAGGATAGATTAGAAATTTTATCTGGAGCAAAAACAAAAAATGAGATAGAATATCAAAATATAAAATCAAAATATGTAGATGTAATAAAAATAGCAAAAAAATATTATGATATTATATTAGTAGATTTAAATAAAGGATTAGATGATTTTACAAGAGAAATATTAGAAAATTCAGATGTTGTAGTTGTAAATTTAACACAAAGATTAAAATCTATTAATGATTATGCTAAATTAAGAGAAAAAGAAGCATTAGTTCAAAAAAGAAATGTGATGATACTTATAGGAAGATATGATAAATTTTCAAAATATAATAGTAAAAATATAGCTAAGTTTTATAGGCAAAAAGATGAGCCAACAATTATTCCTTATAATACTCAATTTTTTGAAGCATGTAGTGAGGGAAAGATTGCAGATTTATTTTTGAAAATAAGAACATTAACATCTGCTGATAATAAAAATGTTATCTTCATAGATGATGTAAAGAAAACATGCGAAAAGATAATATATAAAATGCAAGAGGCACAAATGAAAATTTAACCTGTAGAGGAAAGGAGCTTAAAAAATCATGAATTTAGTAAATGTAATTTTAATTCTTGTAGTATTAATTGCGGGAATATCAATAGTAATTTATTTTTTAACAAAAAAGAAAAATGAAGAAGTAGAAGCAATAATAGATATGGATGATAAAACTTATACATTAGAGAAAATGACAGAATTTGTTAAAAAAAGATTAGATGAAATTACCAAAATAAATCTTTATGATATAGGGCTTTCAGAAGAGGAATTAAAAAGAAGAAAGAACAAAAAGTATGAATTGAAAAAAGCTCTTAAAGGATGTACATATGGAGATGTAAATGATAAGAAATACGTTAAAGAATTAATATATGACTTATTAGATAGAGAATATGGAGTAAATGAAACAAATATATCAAAATCAATACCATTTGATGTACCATCACTTTTAAATTCTCAAGATAAATTTGATATTATAATTTATATGTACAAAAAAGAATTTGGATATGAAGCATTAACACAGATTATTAAAAAATATAATCTAGCAGTTCTTAAATATGTATCTCGGTGAGTCTAAACCATCATATGTTATAACTCCAGAAGAAATAGCAGATATTTTTGAAAAAGAAAATTTTGCATTAACACTTTCAGAAAAATTAAACATAGTTGTACAAAGAATATATCAACATTATAAAGGATATAGCACTATAGATGAAGTAAGAGATATGAATATAGATGGAATATCTGGAGGAGTTTCTGGATTACCAGAAAGTTTCTTAAGCCAAGTAGCACAAACAGATGGAGATTATATAGAACAAATTATGGAACATAAAGTACCACGTGCTTGTGATAGTATTTGGATATTTTTCCAAGGTAAATCAATACGTTTAGCATTTTTATCTTTCGGAACAGAAGCAGAACTAAAAAGAGTATGTCAAAATATATATAAATATAATAACCCAGGACAATTATCAGATACAAATGGATTTA
>CAYVYP010000070.1:0-3680 GCA_964455975.1 uncultured Lachnospiraceae bacterium | reverse complement strand
ACTTGTTGTTCTTCAGGAGCTTCTCCTTGTCTTCCTTCTATAACTGCATTTGCCATTACGTCTGCTATTAATTTAACAGCACGAATTGCATCATCATTTCCTGGTATAGCATAATCAACATCTTCTGGGTTGCAGTTTGTATCTATTAATCCTACAACTGGTATGTTTAATTTTCTAGCTTCTAATATTGCTGTTCTTTCTTTTTTAGGATCTACTATAAACATAACTCCTGGTAATTCTTTCATTTCTTTAATTCCACCAAGATTTTTTTCTAGTTTTTCCATTTCTTTTTTAAGAATTATAACTTCTTTTTTAGGTAATACATCAAATGTACCATCATTTTGCATTTCTTCTAATTTGTTTAATCTTTCAATTCTTTTTTTAATTGTTCCAAAGTTAGTAAGCATTCCACCTAACCATCTTTGATCAACATAGTACATTCCACTCTTTTGTGCTGCTTCTTTCATACACTCTTGAGCTTGTTTTTTAGTTCCTACAAAAAGAACTGTTTTTCCTTCTTCAGATTGTTCTTTAACAAATCTGTAAGCGTCATCTAATTTTTTAGATGTCTTTTGTAAATCGATAATATGGATACCATTTCTAGCTTGAAATATGTATTCAGCCATTTTTGGATCCCATCTTCTAGTTTGATGTCCAAAATGAACACCAGCTTCTAGTAATTGTTTCATTGCAACTACTGCCATTTTAATTTCCTCCTTATTTGTTTTTTTACTTCCACATAGTATCATTATTTAAAGCAACCTAAAATTTATTTTAGGCACAAACTTTAAACTAACTATATGTGTTTATTAAAGCTTTAATAGTATATCAAACTTTTTATGAATTTACAAGTGTTTTTTGTAAATTTTATCTACCTCCGGCCTCCGCCTCCGCCGAAGCCTCCGCCTCCACCACCAGAGAAACCTCCGCCAAAGCCTCCTCCTGATGAATAATTTCCGTATGAATATCCATTTCTTACTGCTGATGCGCTTACTCCTCCTTGATATGCTCTATTTACAGAATTGTTTAATGATGTTACAAATGCATCGTTTAATCTGTGATTATACATTAAATACATATATGAATATCCATATGTATTCATGTATGTTTCATCCATTAATTGTGGATATTTTATTTTGAGTTGCTTTAATACTTTATCTGCAATTCCAAATGTTGTTGCAAATACTAAATATTTTTCCCAAATTGCTAATTCTGGTACTTCTCTTTCATTTAATAATGAAAAGTCCTCCATATATTTTTTAAGTCCTACCCATTTTTCTTTTTCATCTACACCTTTTTGTGTTAGTGTATTATATCTTTGACCTATCATATAACATAAAATTGCACATATTGCTCCTGGTATTATTGCAAATCCAAATATAAAGCCTGCTACTATATATAATATCATTTTGCCTTTCCAATTTGTTGATTGATTAATTAAATTTTCATCATAATTTTTCTTTTCTTCTTGTGATTCTTTTCCTTTTGTTTCTAATTTTTTTATTGTATTTATAAATACTTCTGAATGATTTTTTGCATATTTTTCTATATATTTTATTGTAAAGCTTTGCTCATTTTCTGAATTTATTTCTGGCAGAGTGTTGCTTTTTTTACTACTACCTGCTATTTTTTCTAATAAATTATAAATTTCTTTCTCATTTTCTGGTAAAGAATTTTCTAAATCTTTTCCTATTAAAATTACTTTTATTTCTTCTTTATTTTTTTCATTTGTTGTAACTTCAAATTTTAAACATTTTTTCATACATAAATCTAATAGTGTTGCAGACATTACTTTTGATAAATTATTTCCCATACCACCATTTTTGAAATAATATAAAAATGCTGCATCTGCAGGTGTTGCAGTCTCATCTGGCATTTCTCTAAAATAATCTAATTCTTGTGTTGGTGTAATTTTAACTGTTTCTTTTAATTTTAAATAATATTTATAAACTTTATATATTAAAAATATTCCAACTAATACTGTTGCTATAAAATATACTGTTTCAACCATTTTCTTTGTCTTTTCTTCTTGTTCTAATTTTTCTTGTGCATCTTTTCTTATTTGATTTGATTGGTTTGCCCAATTTTCTTCTTCTGATAAAATTGATTGAAATTTACTTGTAGTAGTTTTATTTATTCCTCCTGTATAAAGGTTTTTATCTAATGTTACTATTCTTAACTCTAACATTTGATTTGCTAATAAATATGAAACATTAAAACTTACTTGTTTAGTTGAATCTATTGATATGTCACCATTTAATGGTCCATGAGCCCAGGCTCTTATATTTTCTTTGTTAGTAATTCCACTTGGAATGTGAACTGTTCCTGTTACTCTATCTGCCGGAATCTCAAAATTGCTTCCTAAAACTTTATAATATAGTTCGCTGCAATCGCTGTAATTTGTAATAGCATTTGCAACTTTATATGATATCTTATATGTTCTTGTAGTATTTCTTAAATCTATTCCCCATGCTATTTCAAAATTATTTTTAGTAGAACTATTACTTAAAGCATAAAAATATCCTTTTGTAACTTGATATGCATATGAATTTGTTTTTGTAAAAGGTACTTCAACTCCTCCTGTAATTTCTGATACACTTACATCTGTAAGCGTTCTTCCACCCATATCACTTGTTCCGAATGTTTTAAATAATGTATTTGTTTTTTCGATTTCTATTTTCCATGTTTCTACAACATTTATACTTCCATCTTTATTTAATGTAATATCAAAATCTAATTTTTCTAAATTAAGGCTTCCTGATGCTGCCATTACATTATTTGATAAAAATAAACAGAACATAAAAATTGCAAATACTAATAATATCTTTTTTAGTTTCATAATAATACCCCTTTCATATGAATCTATTTTATTTCATATTATCAATATTTGCAATTATTTTTTCAAATTTATGCTAATTTGTCTTCAAAATCTTTATATACAACTTTTCCAAATTTTATTTCATTAAATTTCTTTTGTATTTCTATTATTACAAGTGGAGAAATTGATATTAAAATTGTGTATATCCATTGTATTTTGTTAAGTGGAACTAATTTAAATATATCTGCTAAACCAGGTATTACAACTACTCCGATTTGTAATATTGCTCCTAATATAAATGCTCCTACTAAATATTTATTTTCTAAAATTCCTGACTTAAATATAGATTCATCACTTTTTATGTTAAAACTGTGTACAAGTTCTAATATTCCGAAGTGATACAAATGCCATTGTTCTTCCAACTTCTAATCCAAATAATTTATTTCCTAGGCTAAATGCTACTAAAGTAAGCATCCCTATCATTGTTCCTTCTACAAAAATTTTACTCCATAACCCATCTGCAAATATTCCTTTTTTAGCATCTCTTGGTTTTTTATTCATTATATCTTTTTGTGGTCTTTCTAACCCCAGTGCTATTGCTGGAAGTGAGTCTGTTATTAAATTAATCCATAAAAGTTGAATTGCTAAAAGTGGAGATTTTAATCCTAATAAAATTCCTATAAATATTGTTACTATTTCCCCTATATTTGTGGCTATTAGAAAATGCACTGCTTTTCGTATGTTTTCAAAAATATTTCTTCCTTGTTTTACTGCTTCTACTATTGTTACAAAATTATCATCTGTTAAAACCATATCTGCTGCATTTTTTGCAACATCTGTACCACTTTTTCCCATTGCAATT
>CAYVYP010000069.1:0-3789 GCA_964455975.1 uncultured Lachnospiraceae bacterium | reverse complement strand
GGAACAGTTGCTACAGGTAGAGTTGAAAGAGGAGTTATAAAAATACAAGATGAAGTTGAAATAGTTGGATTAGCTAAACAATCTTCAAAAACTGTTGTTACAGGTGTTGAAATGTTTAGAAAATTACTAGATCAAGCTGAAGCTGGAGATAATGTTGGAGTTCTTTTAAGAGGAATCCAAAGAACTGACATCGAAAGAGGTCAAGTTTTAGCAAAACCAGGAACAATTCATCCACATACAAAATTCACATCACAAGTATACGTTTTAACTAAAGAAGAAGGTGGACGTCATACTCCATTCTTTAATGGTTATAGACCACAATTCTATTTTAGAACAACAGACGTTACAGGTGTTATTGAATTAGATGCAGGTGTTGAAATGGTTATGCCAGGTGATAACGTAAATATGACTATTGAACTTATCACACCAATAGCTATAGAAAAAGGACTAAGATTTGCTATCCGTGAAGGTGGTAGAACTGTAGGTTCAGGAGTTGTAGCTGAAATATTAGAATAATAATATAAAAAATATATTAGGAGAAAATTGTCAATAATTCTTTTTAAAGAAAAATTGACAGTTTTCTTTTTTTGATATATACTCTTAAATGTAAAAATAAATTATTAAAAAGAGGAGAAATATATATGAAATTATTAAAGCAAATATGTATAAGTTTATTTATATCAGTTATTGCTTTACTATTTATAAATACAATATCATATGCAAGTACTGGAACTGCGTTAGAGCCAGTTAATTTAAGAAAAGAAGCTTCTACTAGTTCTACTATACTTGAAATAATACCAAAGGATAAGCAAGTAGAAATTATTGAAGAAGCAGGAGATTGGTATAAAGTAACTTATAATAATATGACAGGTTTTTTATATAAAAAATATGTGCAAAAAGCAGAAGTTGTTCAGGAAAATACACAAGTGGATAATAAAGATGAATCAGATAATAAAAGTGAAGAAAATAGTCAAACTACAAAAAAAGAAGATAATGTAGAAGAACAAAAAACAGAATTTGTAGTTGTAGATAAAAAAATAACAACAGACTGTAAAATATATATAACTCCAGTTATATATTCTTCAAAAATAAATGAATTAAAAAAAGATGAAACAGTAAAAGTTATTCAGATTTTAAATAATTGGGCATATATATCAAAACAAAATGTATCTGGTTGGATTTTAAAATCTAATTTAGGTGAAGAAATAAAAAATAATACACCAACAGAAGATCCAAATAATAATGGGGAAATTACACAAGAACCAGAAGTTACTCCAAATAAAATAGGATATATTAATTATAATGGAGTAAATTTAAGAGCACAAGCAAGTACAACTGCAGAAGTTATAAAATCTTTAACTTTAAATACAGAAGTTACAATAATAGAAGAAAGCGGAGATTGGTATAAAATAAAGGCTGGAACATTAGAGGGATATGTTGCTTCTAGGTTAGTATCAAATAAAAAAGTAGAAGCTACAACAAGAAGTTTAGACCAAGAAAGAACAGAAATAAAAGAAAATATTACTAGTAAAGTAGAAGATACAACAAATTCTAAAAAGGATGATATTACACAAGCTAATGATACTACACAAATTGATAATTCTAATACAACAAATACAGCTTCAAAAGGAGCTGATGTTGTAGCTACAGCTAAAAAATATCTAAAATATAAATATGTATATGGTGGAGAAACTCCTTCAAGAGGTTTTGATTGTTCAGGATTTACTAAATATGTATATAGTCAGTATGGAATAAGCTTATCTCATTCTGCTACAACTCAAAGTAAAGTTGGAACATATGTTGCTAAATCTGATCTGAAATTAGGGGATTTAGTAATATTTAATGATGATGGTAATAAATCTATAGGGCATGTTGGAATATATATTGGAAATAATAGCTTCATACATGCATCTAATCCAACAGATGGAGTTAAGATAACATCACTTTCAACTAGTTATTATTCTTTAAGATATGTTACAGCAAGAAGGGTTATCTAAAATTAATGGGGGCAATTAAATAAGAAGGTAGGAATTAGGTTATTTGAAAAGACCGATTTTAATTGCATTAATAGGTTATATAATTGGTATATTATGGGGACTATACTTAAAAACAAGTATAGTCTTATTTTTTATACCAATTTTAATTTGTTATATAATAAAAAAATATAAAATTGAAATAAAGATTAGGCTTAAAATCCAAAATAAGCTAAATAAATTCAGATACATAAAATATGTCGTAAATTATATCAAAGTAGTTTTAAATGGCAAGATAATACTTATAATGCTAATATTTGCAACAATTTCAAATACAATAACAATATATAAAGATTTTAAATATGATAATTTATATAAAAGTGTAAAAGAAGTAAAAGGAATAGGAGTAATTATAAGCCAAGCAATTGAAAAAGATTATAAATATGAATATAAATTAAAAATTAGTGAGCTTAATGGAAGTAAAGATTATAAAAATACAATTTTAATATTAAATATAAAAAAACAAAAAGGAACTAATAAAGTATTAGAATATGGAGATAGAATAAGTTTTTTAGGAGAATATATAGAACCTGATATACAAAGAAATTATGGTGGTTTTAATTATAAAGAATATTTAAAGACAATAAATGCATATGGAAACATTCAAGTTCCTAATGCAAAAATAAGTGTAATTTCAAAAGAAAATGGAAGTATAATTCAAAGTTTAGCAAACAAATTTAAAACTATGTTAATAAATAATTTATCTAAAATATTAAGCTCAAATACAAAAGACTTGGCAATAGGAGTTTTAACTGGTGAAACTTTAAATATAGATAGTAAAATAAAAGAAGATTTTAGAAATAGTAATTTAGCGCATATGTTAGCTGTTTCTGGAACACATGTGGCATATGTTATTTTAGGATTAAATTTAATATTAAAAAAGTTAAATAAAAGAAAAGCACAGATAATTGTAATTTTATGTATTGCATTTTTTATGTTTATAACTGGATTTACTCCATCTGTAACTAGAGCTGGAGTATCTGTAATTATAATTATTTTGGGAAAGTTTTTATATAGAGAATCTGATATAATAAATGCTATTTCATTATCTTTACTTTTAATTCTTATTTCTAATCCTTTTGTAATATTAAATATTGGATTAATACTTTCATATGGTGGAACTATTCGGTATAATAGCTTTTAACAAAAATATTTCAATTTATTTTAGGCGTATAAAATGGAAGTATTTAAAAGAGTTAATTATAATTGCAATATCTGCAAATCTTATTCTTTTTCCTATAATTATATTAAATTTTAACACTATTTCTACAGTATTTTTATTAGCTAATATTTTAGCAAGTCCACTTCTAGCAATTATAATTATTTTTGGATTTATAATTGTTTTTATATCAGTAATATGTTTCCCAATTGCAATGTTTTTAGGATATTTTTTAAATATATGTTTAGAAATATTGTTACTAATTACTAAATTTTGTTCTAATATACCATTTTCAAAAATATATGTAACGACACCAAATATATTATTAGTAATAATATATTACATTTTTCTTTTTATTGTTAATTCATATATGACAATAAGAATGAAGGGTTACACAAACTTTTTTTCAAAAAAGTTTATTATATTGTGTATTAATTTTAAAAATAGAATTAGTACTAAAAAAATCTTATGTATTATATTAATTTTGGCGCTTATTCTTAATATAGTAAAATTAATTCCAACAGATTTAAAAGTATATTTTATAGACCAAACAACTCCAAATATGATACAAAGAATAATCGGGATATTTGAAAGAAA
>CAYVYP010000068.1:0-3866 GCA_964455975.1 uncultured Lachnospiraceae bacterium | reverse complement strand
GTAACAATGAAGTTCATAACTAATTACGGAGAAAAGAAAAATGTAAGAGATAGTATAAAATGGGGAAACTATAATAATTCAATTGAACCAGCAAATGTAACAGGAGCAGGAACATTACAAACGAAAACAGGTTTTAGTGAATATTGGCAAGCAAATCATATATATGACATAGCAGGAAATGCATATGAATATATAAATGAATATATAAATGAAAAAAATACAAGTAGTAACTATTCCACTAATCCTTGCGTGATACGTGGTGGCTACTACGGCAGCGGGGGAGTTTATTCAGCGAGTTACCGTCACTACAGTGCAGGAGGAGTCAGCAGCGACGCTACGTTTCGTGTGGCACTTTATATAAAGTAGGAACTGAACGCTGAAGCCTATACAAATGAGCTTTAAGATGGAAAAATAAGAAAGTACTAAATATAATAATTTGGTACTTTTTTGTGTTAAATTAAGAGTACTAAATATGCATAAAAATTTTAGTATTAAGATATTGCTTTTTTCTCTATAAATCGAGTATAATTAAAATATAAATTTTGGGAGGGAATTATTCATGGGATATTCACATAAAAAGTCATTAATAGAAAAAATTATATATTTTATAATATTAGCAGTTTTAATATTTGTAGGTATAAAAATATATGGAATATATAAAGTAAATAACTTTAATAATTATGTTAAAAGTGAATATAATTCTGGATATTCTAAATTTACAAGAGATGAGAATATAAAATATTCTAAACAAGATAGTTATAAAATAACAAATGAACAATTTAATGACGCAATGTTTTATAAAGTTGTAAGTGTAAAGAAAAATACTCCATATAAAGTAACTTGCTATGTTAAAACAAAAAATGTAGAAAATGAAAAACAAGTATCTAATGGCGGAGCACATATTTCTATATCAGACACAGTAGAAAAATCAGAAAGTATTACAGGAACTACAGAATGGACAAAATTAGAATTTATGTTTAATTCAAAAAATAGAGATACTGTTGATTTAGGATTTAGATTGGGTGGATATGGAGATAATTGTAAAGGAGAAGCATGGTTTTCAGACTTTACAATAGAAAGTGGAATAGCAAATACAAGTGATGAATGGAATTTTGCATGCTTTTTAATAGATAATATAAATGTTACATTAAATAATGGAAAAAAAGTAAATGTATCATTAACATCAGATGATATAAAAGATATGAAAGATAATATGTCTAGATTTAAGGACTCATGCAGATCACTATCAGGAAACAATATGACAGTTAAATATGACATTATTGAAATAAAAGAGCCTTTAACATCATTATCTTATGATGAAGAAAATGAATATTTTATAGCAGCAGAAAATGCTGAAAATTTAATAAAAGAATATATAAATAAAAAAGAGTATGATCATATTTTTATATGTGTAAGAATGGGAGATATAAATACTAAAACAGAAATACCAACACATGACTGGATTGGACTTGGTGGAATGGATTATTATGGAATAGGATTTTCAAATATAAGACTTCCAAATAATAGTCAAAATTATATATATAAATATGATACTAGAATTAATACTTTTCCAGAAGAAGTTTTTGTTCATGAATTTATACATTCATTAGAAAGAAATGCAAAAGAATATGGTTATACTATTCCAGCTTTACATGATTATAGTAAATATGGGTATACAGAAGAAAAATTAGAAGGTTTAGAAAAATGGTATGGAGATTATATGACTGGAAACATTAAAGATTCTACAGGCAACAAAATAGGACTAGATAAAGCTGTATATAAATTTAAACCTGTAAATAGTAGTAATTTTGAATTTACATATAAATTAAATTCTTTTGATGAACCAAAAAATGAACTAGAAGGAATAATAAATAATTTAAAAAATGTATTTAGTAGATAATTAGAAAGGATAGCAAAATGAAATTAACTGAATTTGATTACGAATTACCAAAAGAATTAATAGCACAAGTTCCAATAGAAAAAAGAGATGAATCAAGATTAATGCTTTTAGATAGAAAAAATCAAACTATAGAGAATAAAGTATTTAAAGATATATTAGATTATTTAAAACCAGGAGATTGCCTAGTTAGAAATAATACTAAAGTAATTCCAGCAAGAATATACGGAAAAAAAGAAACAGGAGCAAATGTAGAATTTTTATTATTAAACAATTTAAAAGAAGATGTATGGGAAACTATTGTAAGACCAGGAAATAAACTTCATGTAGGAGCAAAAGTAGTATTTGGAGATGGATTACTAAACGCAGAAATAATAGAAACATTACCAGGTGGAACAAGAAAAGTTAAATTTACTTATAATGGAATTTTTAATGAAATATTAGATAAAATAGGACTTATGCCATTACCACCATATATAAAAGAAACATTAAAACAAAAAGATAGATATCAAACAGTATATGCAGAATATGAAGGATCAGCAGCAGCACCAACAGCAGGATTACATTTCACTCAAGATTTATTAGAAAAAATAAAGCAAAAAGGTGTAGAAATTGCAAATGTTACACTTCATGTTGGAATAGGAACATTTAGACCAGTAAAAGAAGAAACAATAGAAGAACATGATATGCATTCAGAACATTATTATATAAAAGAAGAAGATGTTATAAAAATAAATAATGCTAAAAAAAATGGAGGAAGAATAATATCAGTAGGAACAACCTCTTGTAGAGTATTAGAATCTATATCAGATGAAAATGGATTTGTACAAGAATGCGAAGGAGATACAAAAATATTTATATATCCAGGATATAAATTTAAATGTATAGATGCATTAATAACAAATTTTCATCTTCCAGAATCAACATTACTAATGCTTGTTTCAGCATTAGCTGGAAAAGATTATATAATGAAAGCATATAATGAAGCTGTAAAAGAAAAATATAGATTTTTCAGTTTTGGAGATGCAATGTTTATTTATTAAAGTAAAGAAATATTTATAAATTAGCAATATTTCCGTAAAAGATAAAAAATAGAAAATACAAATAAATTCATAAAAAACTAGCCCAACGCAGGGAGCCTATTATTTTTACAGCAACGGCAGTAAAAAAATAGGTGACCGACGAGATTGGGCGGAAAAATCAAGTAATAAACTATATTTGATGGAAAATCAAGTAGCAGACTACATTCTGAGGAAGGATGTATTAAAGTTAAAAAGGAGAAATAAATGAAATCAGCAATAACATATGAATTATTACATGAATGTAAACAAACAGGAGCAAGAAGAGGAATAATCCATACGCCACATGGAGATATACAAACACCAGTATTTATGCCAGTAGGAACACAAGCTACAGTAAAATCTATGACACCAGAAGAATTAAAAGAATGGATAGATGCTAAAATAATTCTATCAAATACATATCATTTGTTCTTAAGACCTGGAATGAAGGTTATAGAAGAAGCGGGCCGGACTTCATAAATTTATGAATTGGGATAGAGCAATATTAACAGATAGTGGTGGATTTCAAGTATTTAGTTTAGGGGATTTAAGAAAAATAACTAAAGAAGGTGTAGAATTTAAATCTCATTTAGATGGAAGCAAACATTTTTTAACCCCAGAAAAAGTGATGGAAATAGAAAATGATTTAGGTTCAGATATAATGATGGCATTTGATGAATGTGTAGAATATCCAGCAGAATATGAATATACAAAAAAATCAATGGAAATAACTACTTCTTGGGCCAAAAGATGTAAAGAAGCACATAAAAATATAGAGAAACAATCATTATTTGGAATAATTCAAGGTGGAATGTATAAAGATTTAAGAGAAAAATCTGCAAAAGATTTAATAGAACTTGATTTACCACGGATATGCAGTAGGAGGATTAAGTGTAGGTGAACCTAAA
>CAYVYP010000067.1:0-4224 GCA_964455975.1 uncultured Lachnospiraceae bacterium | reverse complement strand
TACTTCCAAAGTCTCTCTATTATATCTTTTTCCTTTACATACTTCACATGGTACATAAATATCTGGCAAGAAATTCATTTCTATCTTTAAAAGTCCATCTCCATTACAGTTCTCACATCTTCCACCTGCAACATTAAAACTAAATCTTCCTTTTGCATATCCACGCATTTTTGCTTCATTTGTTTGTGCAAAAATATCACGTATAATATCAAAAACACCAGTATATGTTGCTGGGTTAGATCGTGGTGTTCTTCCTATTGGAGATTGATCTATATTTATAATTTTATCTATATTTTCTAATCCTTTTACTTCTTTACATTTTCCTGGTTTTTCATTACTGCCATTAATTTGCTTTGCTACTGTTTTATATAAAACTTCATTTACTAATGTACTTTTTCCAGAACCAGACACACCAGTAACACATGTAAATATTCCAAGTGGGAATTTTACATTTATATTTTTCAAATTGTTTTCAGTAGCATCACATACTTCTATAGATTTTCCATTTGATTTTCTACGTTTTTTTGGTACATGTATTTGTCTTCTACCACTTAAATATTGTCCTGTTATAGATTTTGGTACTAATTTTATTTCTTCTGCAGTTCCGCTGTGCTACAACATTTCCACCATCTACTCCTGCTCCTGGTCCAATATCTATAATTTGATCTGCTGCATACATTGTATCTTCATCATGTTCTACTACAATTAAGGTATTTCCTAAATCACGTAATTTTTTAAGTGTAGCTAAGAGTTTATCATTGTCTCTTTGATGAAGCCCAATACTTGGTTCATCTAAAATATATAATACTCCAGTTAATCCGTGAACCTATTTGAGTTGCCAAACGGATACGTTGTGCTTCTCCACCTGATAGTGTTCCTGCACTTCTAGATAATGTTAAATATTCTAATCCAACATCTATTAAAAACTGTAATCTTTTATTCAATTCTTTAAATATTTGGTCTGCTATCATAGTATCTTTTTTATTTAATTTTAATGAATTTATATAATCCTTTATTTTATTAATACTCATTTGTGTAAGTTCATTAATATTTTTAGCCCCAACTTTTACTGCTAATACTTCATCTTTTAGTCTAGCTCCATGACACACTGGACATTCACTGTTACTCATATACATTTCATAAAAATCACGCATACCTTGTGAAGTAGTTTCTCTGTACCTTCTATCTAAAGTTGGAATAACCCCTTCAAATGGTGCAGTAAATTTTCTAACTCCTGCTGCTGAAGAATATTCAAAATTAATTTTTTCTTCTCCTGTACCATAAAGTATTTTATTTAAGAAATCTTTTGGAAGATCTTTTATTTTTTTAGAAATATCTACATTATAGTGTTTAGCAATACTTTCAAAATACATTTTAGCCATTGTATCGCCTTTTTTCATTGTACTTGCACCAAATGCTTTAATACCATCATATAATGTTTTTGTTTTATCTGGCACAATTAAATCTTCATCCATTTTCATTAAATATCCGAATACCAGTACAAGAAGGACACGCCCCAAAAGGATTATTAAAAGAAAACATTCTTGGTGTTAATTCTTCAAAACTTATACCGCAATCTGGACAAGAATAATTACTACTAAATAACTTTTCTTCTTTTCCTACAATATCTATTTTAACTAAATTTTCTGAATTTTTTAAAGCAGTCTCTACAGATTCTGTAAGTCTTGTCCTTATATCTTCTTTTATAACTAACCTATCTACTATTAAATCTATATTGTGTTTTTTCTTTCTATCAATTTGTAAATCATCAGTAAGTTCTACTGCTTGGCCATCTACTCTTGCTCTTACAAAACCTTCTTTTTGAAAACCTAAAATAAGTTTTGTAAATTCACCTTTTCTACCACGAACAATAGGAGCCAAAACTTGAATTTTAGTTCCTTCTTCTAATTCCATAATTGAGTCTACTATTTGGTCTATTGTTTGTTTTTCTATCTTTTTACCACATTTTGGACAATATGGTACACCAATTCTTGCATATAATAAACGAATATAATCATATATTTCTGTAACTGTTCCAACTGTAGAACGTGGATTTTTTGATGTTGTTTTTTGATCTATAGAAATTGCAGGAGATAGCCCTTCAATTAATTCAACATCTGGTTTTTCCATTAATCCTAAAAACTGTCTTGCATAAGAAGATAAGCTTTCTACATATCTTCTTTGCCCTTCTGCATATAATGTATCAAAAGCAAGAGATGATTTTCCGTGAACCAGAAAGTCCTGTTATTACAACTAGTTTATCTCTTGGTATTTCTATATCTATATTTCTTAAATTATGCTCTTTTGCTCCCTTTATTGTTATTACATTTTTCATATTTAACCCCCATTAATATACATTATGTTGTATACAATTTGTATTATACTATATTTCTAATGACAAAACAAGAGTTTGATTAAATTTCTTTGCCTGGAACACCTACTACTGTTTTATTATCTTTAATGTTTTTTAATATTACTGCATTTGCTCCTATTTTTACATTGTTTCCAATTTTAATTGGTCCTAAAATTTTAGAACCAGAACCTACCATTACGTTATTTCCTAAATCGGGATGTCTTTTATACTTATCTTTTCCTGTTCCTCCTAATGTTGAATTATGATAAATTGTGCAGTCATTTCCTACTGTTGCTGTTTCACCTATTACAATACCCATTCCATGATCAATGAAAAGTCTTCTGCCAATTTTAGCCCCTGGATGAATTTCTATTCCTGTAAAAAATCTTCCTATTTGAGATATTAATCTTGCTAAAAAATATAATTTATATCTATATAAAAAATGTGCAATTCTATGTGTAAGCAAAACATGAAAACCTGGATAAAGAAAAATGACATAAAATATATTTTTTGCTGCTGGATCTCTTTTTCTTATATTTAATGCATCTTCATATAATTCTTTAAAAACTTTCATAACTATCACCTAATATATGATATGCTTTATTATCTGATCGGTTAATTTGACTATTTAATTTTAAAATAGTATAATACACTTATAAACGATACATAATGTATCATATTTTAAAAAGAGGTGTATATAGTTATGGCAAATACAAATTTTCACAGCAGTTATACCTGGATTAATTATTCTACTGATTTTTCCAAAGATCCAGTTTCTCAAAATAAAACTCCTCGGTGTTGTGATGTTTTAAGAAAATTAAAACCGACTTTGGAAAGCCTTGGCATCACACTCAAAGATTATCATATCTTTGGAGAAATGTCAGAAAATGTTATACGAATTGAGAGAAAACTTTTTAACTTGGATGGAAAAGAGAGAGATGAACTTATTGAGAAGTTGAATTCTCAAACCCATACTCACTCTTTTGAAAAGTCAAGCTATGGACAGGGAATTATCTATAGAATATAATCCTTCTCTTCTCTTCGTTATTTATAACGAATTTTTAAAAAAAACAAAGGGCTTAATTTAAAGCCCTTTGTTTTTTGATTACCTTTCTTCAAAAGAAGAATGGTCGTTTTGGTGTACAACATACGCAGAACAGTTTTCTTGGTTCTTACCATATGCAGAAGATTTTCCTCGATACGTGCCGTATGCTGAATTTCCTTCTGGAAATTTGATAAGGCCATGCTGTGCGTAAGTTTCCTCCAGGGATTTACCAGATGTGTCAAACATAAGATGCGCTCTCCTTTTTTATAATTATTCCATATCGGAACTTATATATATTTTATCACTTTTAACATATTATGTCAAACTTTACATGAATTATAAAATATGTTATAATATTCTTTGTGGTATTTTTTTAAGATAATAGTTTATATTGTCAGTCCACTATTCTTTTACTCATATACAAACAAAACTTTGAGGTGCTTTAAATGTATTATAGAAGTCGCAAAGATAAACTTACAGATAAAATTTTTAAAACTGCCAAATCTGGTATGGATTCTGTAAAACTTATTTGCTATGATAGCGAAATCAAATGGCTTATTAAAAATGATTTTGCTATTACTTCAAAAACACCTTACCCTTATCATAAAGGGTTATACATTATAATTTTAGAATTCTTCATTCCTGAAGTTTTAGAATATAATGAAGATGAACTTGAAAGATTAAGCTTAAGTCAACAGGCGTGTTGGTATTATTTAGAATCTTTTACTAAAGAATAAATAATACTTACTAATTAGAATTTTCATTTCTATGAGTAAAATCATAACCGCACGTAAAACGTGCGGTTTGTTCTTACCCTAGAAGGGTA
>CAYVYP010000066.1:0-4254 GCA_964455975.1 uncultured Lachnospiraceae bacterium | reverse complement strand
TCGTGTTCATCAATTTGAAAAACAAGAAATGATTGTTTTATGTGAGCCAGAAGAATCAATGAATTTTTATAATAAAATGTGGAAATTAAGTGTTGATTTATTTAGAAGCTGGAATGTTCCAGTAAGACAATTAGATTGTTGCAGTGGCGATTTAGCAGATTTAAAAGTTAAATCTTGTGATATTGAGGCATGGAGCCCAAGACAACAAAAATATTTTGAAGTATGCAGTTGTTCTAATTTAGGTGATGCACAAGCAAGAAGATTAGGAATACGTGTTAAAAACGAAAAAGGAAACTATTATTTACATACATTAAATAATACTGTTGTTGCTACTCCAAGAGGACTAATTGCTGTTATAGAAAATAACTATAATGACGATGGTAGTATAACTGTTCCAGAAGTTTTAAGACCATATATGGGTGGATTGGAGAAAATATGTTAATAAAAAATCCAATGTTTGAAATATCTGCTGTTAAACCAGCACAATACCCAAATGGAGATTTACCAGAAATAGTTTTAGTTCGGTAAATCTAATGTTGGTAAATCTTCATTTATAAATACTATGATAAATAGAAAATCTTTAGCAAGAACCAGTAGTGAACCTCGGAAAAACAAGACAAATTAATTTTTATAATATGGATGATGATTTTTATTTTGTAGACTTACCAGGCTATGGTTTTTCTAAAATGAGTAAGCAAGAACAAGAAAAAGTAGGTTCTTTTATAGAAGAATATTTATTTGGAAGAAAAAATATAGCATTAATTATATTTTTAGTTGATATAAGGCATACTCCTTCTGCTAATGATAAAATGATGTATGACTATATAATAAAAGCAAATCATCCTTTTATTATTTTAGCATCTAAAGCAGATAAAATAGCTGTAACAAAAGTAACTTCTGCAACACAAGATATTCAAAATGTTTTAAATCCACTTCATGATATAACAACTCTTCCATTTTCTGCAGATAGAAAAATATATTCAGATGATGTTTGGAATGAAATATCTAAATTTTTGGTATAATTACATATTTATATTCTCCTCCATAACTTATAGTTTAATCTGAACATTAATGCAATTTTTCGACATTTTTCGACATAAGCTTTACAATTCACATAATTTGTTGTATAATACTTTTATGTTCGATGAACGTGCAATATTCTTTTGTTCAATTGAACGAAAAATTTTTAGGAGGCTTATTTATGGCTACAGCAAAGAGATTTCGGATGCTTGCTATCACACCCCAAGAGGCAAAGGATAGGTTGGAAAAACTTTATCCAACAGTAATTTTTACTTGCTCGGATGAGCACTTGTTTTACAAGACGACAAATTCTCACATTTTTGGGATGCAGTTAGATGCGAAAATTCTCGCACTTGGTGCAGAACCTGCATAAAGCCTCAAGAGAGCCACTAGATTTTCTAGTGGCTCTCTTTTTTACTATATTATAAAATTAACAATTTATTATTTCTTTTTTAAAAATATTATTTTACTATTTATTTTGAACCTTCTTAATCATTTTAAGAGCTTTTTGTCTTTCTAATATTAGTATGTGTTGGCAGCCTAAACATTTTAGCTTAAAATCTACTCCTACTCTTGTTATTTCCCATAATTTACTTCCACAAGGATGTGGCTTTTTAGTTTCTACTATATCTCCTATATTATATTCCATAAAATCTCCTAATACTTTAAAACAATAAATTTTATAAATTTTCTATAGCATAATTTAGTCTTTTTGTAACTTGATTACTTCCTAGTACATTCATAATTTCATACATGTCTGGTGTATTAGATTTTGAAGTTAATGCTACTCTTATTACAGTACTTACATCTCCAACATGTCCAGGATATATGTCTGGATTTTGTTTATATTCTTTTACTTCAGTAGCATACCCTAAAGAGCCTGCTAATTCTTTTATTTTATCAAACCATGTTTGTTTATCATCATTTTCATTATAATATTTTTCCAAATAATTAGTTAATATTTCCTTTATTTTTTCTTTATCATTTATTTTTTGATAATCATAAATATGTTCTTTGTTAAAAAATTCTTCTTCATACATATATCCAATATTTTCTTTTAAATCTTCCCATTTAGCTATATCTTTTCTAGGCTTTTGATTTCCTCTTTCAATTCCAAGTACTTTTAAAGTATATTCTTTATCATTTTTTAATAAATTTTCTAATTCTTTATCGTATTTTTCTGCCCATAAAATAGAATCATTATATACTTTTTCTGCACTATATTTTGATATTATTGTTTTTGATATGTCTAATATTTTTACCATATCAAATAATGCTCCACTAACACTCATTTTGTTTATTTGAAGCTCAAATTCAGAACTTTTAGCATATGGATTTTGTTTTCTCCATATTTCAAAGTTTGAATTTGCTATATTTAGTAAATACTCAACAACCGCTTCTGCTGGAACTCCTATTTCTGCATAATAACTAACTGCAGCTTCTGGGTCTTTTCTTTTACTTAATTTTCTTTTTCCACCATTATCTTCTTTCATAATTGGTGCAATATGTGCATATTTAGGTACTTTAAACCCTAACATTTGAAATAATTGCAAATGAAGTGGAATTGAAGAAAGCCACTCATCGCCACGAATTACATGTGTTGTTCTCATTAAATGGTCATCAATAGCATGTGCAAAGTGATATGTAGGAAGTCCATCTGCTTTAATTATAACTATATCTTGGTCATTTTCTGGAAAATCTACATTTCCTTTAATTAAATCATGATGTTTTATTTTCTTTTCTTCATTACCTGGTGATTTTAATCTTATGATATAATCTTCACCATTTCTAATTTTATTTGCCATCTCTTCTACTGTTAAATTTCTACATTTAGCCCATACTCCATAATAACCAGGTCTTATTTTAGCAGCTTCTTGTTTTTGTCTTATCTGCTCTACTTCTTCTGTAGTGCAAAAACATGGATATGCTTTTCCTTGTTCTAATAAATATTTAGCATAAGATTGATATATATCTTTTCTTAAAGATTGCTTATATGGACCATAATTTCCTAATTCTTCAGTTTCATTTATCATTCCCTCATCTGGAATCAAATTAAAATCTTTTAGTGATTCGATAATTCCAGTAACACCATTTTCAACTTCTCTTTTTTGGTCTGTATCTTCTATTCTTAAAAAAAATACTCCATCTGTTTGTGTTGCCATTTTTCTTGCTATTGCAACTTGATATAATGAGCCTAAATGAACAAATCCTGTTGGACTTGGTGCAAATCTTGTAACTATTGCACCCTCTTTTAAGTTTCTTTCAGGATATTTTTCTTCATAATATGATACAGCTTTTGCATCTGGAAAAATTAAATTTGCTAAATCTTTATAATCCATATATTCTATCTCCTTTTTATTGTTATTTACATTATTATTTTATTTTTATACTTCCATTATTATAGGAAGTACCATAGGGTTTCTCTTTGTTTTTTGGAATATATAATCTCTTAAAGTGTCTTTTAAATTAGATTTTATACTTGACCAATCTTTTATGTTTTTTTCTTCACATTTCATAAGTTCTTCTTTTATTACTCTTTTAACATCATCCATTAAATTTTCAGATTCACGTACATATACAAATCCTCTTGATATTACATCAGGTCCTGAAACTATTTCTCCTTGTCCATCCATTGTAATAACAACTATTATTAATCCATCTTGTGATAAATGTTGTCTATCACGAAGAACTATGTTTCCTACATCTCCTACACCTAATCCATCTACTAATATTCTTCCAGATGGTACTGTTCCTGTAAGTTTTGCTTCTTTATCATTTAATTCTAATACTCTACCATTATTCATAAAGAATATATTTTTAGGATTTACTCCTACTTTTCTAGCTGTTTGTGCATGTGCTAATAATTGTCTATATTCACCATGTACTGGTATAAAATATTGTGGTTTTACTAAAGATAATATTAATTTTTGTTCTTCTTGGCAAGCATGTCCAGATACATGTACATCTGCTAAAGAACTATATACAACCTCTGCTCCTATTTTCATTAAATCATCTATTACTTTAGATACTAATTTTTCATTTCCTGGTATTGGGCTTGCTGATATTATTACTAAATCGTTTGGTGTTATTTCAACTTTTCTATGATCACCTGAAGCCATACGAGTAAGCGCTGACATTGTTTCTCCTTGACTTCCTGTTGTTATTAGAACTAATTGTTCATCTGTATAATTTTTTATCATGTCTATATCTATATATACATTATCAGGAACTTTA
>CAYVYP010000065.1:0-4632 GCA_964455975.1 uncultured Lachnospiraceae bacterium | reverse complement strand
ACAAGGCCTTATAGGCCGACAAGTAAATCCCCCAGTTATACTGGGGGATATTTATAAATAATATGTAATTAGTTTAAAATATGATTGTATTAATTTTAATTTTTTTGGTTATCATAAATATATAATAAAATTCAATTTGAAAAAATTAAACTAAATGTCGGAAAATAATTGACTTTGTCCGACGTTTAGTTTAAAATATTATTGGAGGAATAATTATGATTTACACATACCAAGAATTGAAAAACAAATATAACACAGCGTACAAAATAAAAAAAGCTATTGAAAAAAATGAAATATATAAAATTGAAAAAGGATTATATTCTAACAAAAAATATGTTAATCCAATAATTTTATATTCAAAAAAATATCCTAATGCGATCATTACAATGGATTCAGCTTTCTATTTTTATGATTTGACAGATGTCATACCACAAAAGGTATATTTGGCTACAGATAGTCATTCTAGAAAAATAGAAAATGACAATATAATTCAACTATTTGTAGATGGAAAAATATTAAATGAAGGAAAAAATACTGAAAAGATAGATGATGAATATGCAAATATATATGATAAGGAAAGATTATTAGTAGAACTAATTAGAAAAAGAAATCAGATTCCATTTGATTATTATAAAGAATTAATTTCAAATTATAGAGAATGTAGTGATAAATTAGATATGTATAAAATAGAAAAATATATAGCATTATATAAAAATGAAGCCAATTTATCAGATGCATTATTAAGAGAGGTGTTTTAGTGAATATAGAAGAATTAGTACATAATTATCTAAAAGTTGGTTACGGAATAATAGATGCTGAAAGTAAAGTTTGCCAGGATATTATTCTTTTAAAAATTGCAAATTCTAAATTCTCAAAAAATATAACAATAAAAGGTGGGGTAGTAATACATAGTATTTCAAATGATTTGCGTAGAGCAACTCGTGATTTAGATTTAGATTTTATTAAATATTCATTAGAAGATAATTCAATAATAAACTTTATTGATGTATTAAACTCAATTAAAGATGGGATAAACATAATAGTAGTTGGAAATATAAAAGAGTTACGTCATCAAGATTATGATGGCAAAAGAGTTAATGTAGAATTATGTGATGAATATGGTAACACATTAAAAACAAAATTAGATATTGGAGTACATAAACAATTTGATATTGAACAAGATGAATATTGTTTTGATTTAGAAGTAATAAATAAAAATGCAAAATTACTTATAAATTCAAAAGAACAAATATTTGTGGAGAAAATAAAATCTTTATTAAAGCTCGGATTTAGATCAACAAGATATAAAGATTTATTTGATTTTTATTATTTAATAAATGGAACGAAACTCAATAAGAAAAAATTAATGGATTGTTTCGAAATACTTGTTTTTAAAGATACAACAATGAAAGAAAAAAATATAAAAGATATAGCAAATAGATTACAAATGACTTTTAATTCAAATGCTTATCGTAGTAATTTAAGTAATCCAAAGAATAACTGGTTAGATATTACAATTGATGATGCTATTGGGAGTGTACTAAAATTTATAAAAGAATTAGGAGAATAAACAATGATATATTTTATTTCTGATACGCATTTTAATCATATAAATATAATTAAATATTGTGATAGACCTTTTAACAATGTTAAAGAAATGAATGAATACATAATTAGCAAATGGAATGCTATTGTTAAAGAAAATGACATTGTATACCATTTAGGAGATGTTGGCTTTGGAACAACTGAAATATTAAAAGAATTAGTTAGTAGATTGAATGGAACAAAGATATTGCTTAGAGGCAATCACGATTTAAAGCGAGGAATTAATGGTTGGAAAGAAGTTGGATTTAGTGAAGTTTATAAAAAGAAAATAGAACTAGATAATTTAATTCTAACTCATGAACCAATTGATATTGAAGATAAAAATAAGATTAATGTGTTTGGACATATACACAATAAGCCGTTAGATGAAAGATTTAATAAAAATAATCATATTTGCGTTTCTTGTGATGTGATAGATTATACCCCTGTAGGGTTAGAAATATTTAAAAAGTAAAAGTCTACTTGTAATTGTTAAGAATTTTTGAAAAAGCAAATTGAAATTATACAGCCTAAAGTAGTGCTAACATTAGGATATTATCCATTAAAAGCTATTTCTAATATTTATGGTTTTAAAATACAAAAAACATTAAAAGAATCAATAATAACAAATCCTATTATCGAGACTACTGGACTTGTAATAATTCCATTATATCATCCAGTTGCTCAAATAACGAAAGATAAGCAGCTAGAACAATATAATAAAATTTGGCAATATATAAAGTGAAAGTATAATAGAAAATGGTAAGATGAATAGAAATTTAGAAAATGCAATATTATTTAAGTAGCAAATTATGAAAGGTAGAGATAAATTTATGGAAGAATTAAAGAAAGAAATCGAACAAATAAAAGAAAGAAATAAAAAAGTAGAAATGGATAAAGCATGGGAAACAAGTTTAGTTAGAAGAATATGTATCTGTATTTTGACATATTTAGTTGTTATTCTATATTCTTATACAATTAACAAAATAAACAATATATGGTTAAGTTCTCTTGTACCAGTAATAGGATTCACATTATCCACACTATCTTTGAAATTTATTAGAAACTTATGGGAGAAAGGAAAATAGATAGATGAAAAATGTTATTATGATACATGGATATAATGGAATACCTAAAATTTATCATTGGTTAAAACAAGAATTAGAAATAAAAGGTTATCGTATAATAATGCCAGAATTTCCAGCACAAGAAGGTGTTACTTATGATAAATGGAGAGGAGTTTTAGATAAGTATAAAAAAGAATTTAATTCTGAAACAATAATAATTGCTCATTCTATTGGAAATGAATTTATTATAAAATATCTTGTAGAGAATAAAATAAATATAGATTTCTACATAAGTTTAGCAGGATTTGGCGAATGTTTTGAGTGGGAAGATAAACCAGATTTGAATAGAGCAGTAAAGGAATTTTTGATAGACAATAACGAAATAGAAGAATTTAAGAAGTTAGTAAAAAGTAAATATTCTATCTATAGTGATAATGACCATATTGTTCCTTTTGAGATATTAGAAAGATATCCAAAAATAATAGATTCTAAACCAGTTCTAATTAAAGGAATCGGACACATGGCAAAGAAAAGTGGATTAGAAACAATACCAAAAGTATTAGAAATAATAGAAAAGGAAAATAATAATTATTTTATTATACATGGCTCATTTGGAAGTCCATTTGGAAATTGGTTTAATTGGTTACAAGATTTTATAACAACAGAAGGAAAACAAGTCTATGTACCGGATTTTCCAATAGGTGTTGGATTTCAAAATTATGATAATTGGAGTAAATTACTTGAATATTATTTAAAATTAGGACTAATTAATGAAAATACAACTATAATAGCACATAGTATAGCACCAATATTTATTTGCAAATTTCTAACACAGAATAAAATTAAAGTAAAAAAATTAATATTTGTATGTAGATTCAATAATTATTTAGGAATCAACGAAGAATATGACACAGTAAATAAGTCAATGTATTTTGAAAATTTAGAAGAAGTTAAAAAATATAGTGATGAAATAATATGTTTCTATTCAGACAATGATCCATATGTAAGATATGATGTAGAAAAAGATTTTGCAGATAAAATTTCAACAGAACAAATTTTAATACCAAATGCAGGACATATCAATAGTGAAAGTGGATATGATACATTTGAAGAAATAGTAAATTATTTATAAAAAAGGAGAAAATGAAGAATGAAAATTATGAAATACCCACAAAGTTGTTTATTAATTGAAACAAAAGGAAAAAAGATATTACTAGATCCAGGTACATTAAAATACAAAGAAGATTACTTCGAAATTTGGAACAATGTAGATGCTATCTTCATAACACATAAACATCCAGACCATTGCAATACAGAAGTATTAGAAAAAATAAATAAGAATATAACAATTTATTCAACAAAAGAAGTAAAAGAAGCAAATCCAAGTTTAAATATAAAAATTGTAAAAGAAAATGATATTATAGAACTAGATAATATAAAAATAGAAGTAGTACATGCCATACATGGATATCAACCATTATTAAAAGGAACAAAAGAAATACATGAAAATGTAGGATATATTATTGATGATGGAGAAAATAAATTATACTCAACAAGTGATACAATTTGTTTTAGAAATGATTACAAAGCAGATATCCTATGTGTACCAGTAACAGGACACGGATTAACAATGTCAGCCTTTGAAGCATCTTTATATGCAAAAGAAGTTGGGGCAACACTAACAATACCAATTCATATGGATAATCCAGCATTTCCACCAGATTATGATTACATTAAAGAAATGTTTGAAAAGTACGAAATAGACTATGAAATATTGGAAAATGACGAAATGATTGAAGTAGAGTAATAGACAGATAGTAGAATAAAAAATATAGTATATCTTTATTGAGCAATTATTGTCAGAGATAGAAAAACATAAAACAAATTTAATGTAAGTATAAAAAACTAGAAACTTGATTTCTAGTTTTTTTCTTGTGTAACGAAAACCCCACGTTTTACGTGGGGTTCTAGAACCTTTTAG
>CAYVYP010000064.1:0-4649 GCA_964455975.1 uncultured Lachnospiraceae bacterium | reverse complement strand
GTTTTACACTTTATATTTTACCTAATCTTTTTATTTTTGGCAAGTGGTTTTGCAATTTTTTTTTATTTTCCTTAAATAGCAAATTATTAGCCCAACGTAGGGAGCCTATTATTTTTTACAGCTACGGCAGTAAAAAAATAAGTGACCGACTATATTGGGCGGATTTTTAGTTATTGTTCAGACCAAAATAAGTAAAGTAATAAATAATAATTAGTATAATAATTTACAAATACTTTAAATTATTATACAATATAAAAAAACAAAGAAGGAATTGATAAATATGGAAGAATTTATATCTAAATCTGAAAAAGATACAATAGAATTTGCAAAAAACTTTGCAAGAAAATTAAATAAAGGTGATGTTATAGTTCTAAATGGTGATTTAGGAATGGGTAAAACAAAATTTACTCAAGGCATTTTAGAATATTTTGGATTAGGAAATGAAATTTCAAGTCCTACATTTACTATAGTAAATGAGCATAATTCTAAAGATATGAATATCTATCATTTTGATGTATATAGATTAGAAGATTCTGATGAATTTTACGCAATTGGTGGAGATGAATACTTTACCAAAGGAATTTGTATTATTGAATGGGGAGAAATTATTAAAGATGCTCTTCCTAAAAAATATATTGAAATAAAATTTAATAAATTACCTGAAAATGATGAATTTAGAAAAATTACAATAACAAAAAAAGAAAAGAATTAGTTATTATTCATACTAATTACAACTATTTTAATAATTAGTATGTAGGGGAGAACTCTGTTCTCCCGATTATTTGATCTGCTATTATTATAATCATGTGTATATGGTTTGGCATAATTACATATTTATCAATAACAATATTATTGCGGGAGAACAAAGTTCTCCCCTACATTTATATTTTCTAATATATTTTGTCTGTCTTTTCTTTTTTTGTATTTTTTTGTATTATTTTGTTTACAAAAATAACTTATTAATATACAATAAGTTTGTAATATTATAAATAAAAAAGAGGTTAATTATTTTGAAAATTTTAAGTATTGATACTTCTTCTAAAATATGCTCTGTATGCTTATTAGAAGATGATAAAATTATAAAAGAAATAAACATAGATGATGGTAATACTCATTCACAAAATTTGATGCCTTTAATAGATGAGATTTTTAAAAGTACAAATCTTACTTTAGATAATATAGATTTGCTTGCTTGTTCTAAAGGTCCTGGTTCTTTTACAGGTGTTAGAATTGGAATTTCTACTATTAAAGCTTTTGCTGATGTAACAAATATCCGGTGTTATTGGAGTTAGTTCTCTTGAAACATTAGCTTATAATGTTCATTCTAAAGGTTTAATTTGTTCTTTAATAGATTGTAAAAATGATAATGTTTATTACAGCTTATTTGAAAATATCAATAATACATATACAAAAATTCAAGATTATGAAGCATGTAACATTAATGATGTTTTTGATAAATTGCCTAAAAATAAAACTATAACTTTTGTTGGTGATGCTAGCTTAATTCATAAAAATTTAATATTATCTACTCTAGGCGAAAATGCTCTATTTTGTGATAATAATAATCAATCTAGCTTTAATGTTGGAAAAGCTGCATTTTATAAATACAAAAAAGGAATTTGTGGAGACTCTTCTTCCCTACTTCCTTTATATTTAAAAAAATCACAAGCTGAAAGAATGTTAGAAGAAGGTAAAATTTAATGAATATAGAAATTTTTCCGATGTGTTTACATGATTTAAGCCAAATTTCAGATAATTTAGATAAAAATTTTGATGATTTTTGGAATGTAAAAATTTTTGAAAATGAACTTTCTAACCCAAATTCACAATATATTATTGCTAAACAAAATTCAGAAATTGTGGGTTTTGGAGGAATTTGGAAAGCAGTTGATGATGTTCATATTACAAATATTGTAACTAGAAAAGATAAAAGAAATTTAGGAATAGCAAATAAAATTTTAGATAAACTAATTAATATGGCAAAACAAACTAAACTTAGTTCTATAACTTTAGAAGTTAATGAAAAAAATTTACCAGCTATACATATATATGAAAAATTTGGATTTAAATTACTTGGAACAAGAAAAAAATACTATAATAATAAAGATAATGCACTTATTATGACTTTATACTTTTAATACATATATAAATTATAAAAAGGAGAAAACTAATGAAAAAGAATGAAATAAGCTACAAAAATTTAAAACAAAAATGTGATTTAAATATCTTTAAATTTGAAACTACAGACGATTTAGATTCCATTGACACTGGTATTGGTCAAGATAGAGGAATTAAAGCATTAGAATTTGGATTAAATGTAAATGTTAAAGGATACAACATTTATATTGAAGGACCAAGCGGTGTTGGCAAAACAATGTATGCAAAAAATTATTTAGATAAGATATCTACAAAAAGAAAAGTTCCTACTGATTGGTGTTATATCTATAATTTTTCAAATCCTAATGAACCAATAGCAGTTTCTCTTCCAGCTGGACAAGGTAAAGAGTTTGCAGATTCCATGGAAGATTTTATAAAAGATATAAAAAATGATATAAAAAAGACTTTTAATAATGATGATTTTGAAAAAGAAAAGAAATTAATTAAACAAGAATTTGAAGAAAAACGTACTAACCTTATGAATAAATTAAATGAGGAATCTTTAAAACATGGTTTTTCTGTTAAGTCTGCTCAAAATGGAATTTATATGATGCCAGTTATAGATGGAAAAACTATTGAAGAATCTGAATTTGAAAAATTAGACCCAGAATTAAAGAAGCAATTTGAAGATAAGTCTAGTGTAGTTCAAGAACAAATAATTGAAGTTATTAGTGAAATTAAAGAAATTGAAAAAGCTTCAGAAAAAAAAGTAGATGAGTGGCAATCAAATGTTGCCCTTCTTACAATAAATGTTCATATTAATTATATTAAATCTAAGTTTAAGAAAAATAAAAAAATTACTGAATTTTTAAATGGAATAAAAAAAGATATTTTAAAAAATATTTCTTATTTTGTAGTTGATGATAAACAAGATAATAAAAGCCAAATGATGCCTAGACAGGAATCTCCTAAGCCATGGTTTAATTACAGAGTTAACTTATTTATAGATAATAGTCAAGTTGAAGGTGCTCCTGTTGTTATGGATTCTAATTATTCATATCATAACATATTTGGTAAATTAGAATATGAAAATTGCTATGGAGCTTTAAAAACAGATCATATGATGATAAAACCAGGACTTATGCATGAGGCAAATGGTGGTTACATTCTTTTTCAAGCAAAAGATTTATTAGCAAATGGAATTTGTTATGATACCCTAAAAAAAGCTTTAAGAACTAAAGAATTAGGAATTGAAAATGCTGTAGACCAACGTACTAGTATGGTAATGGTGTCTTTAAAACCAGAGCCTATTCCTCTTGATTTAAAAGTGATTTTAATTGGAGATAGCATGATATATAATAGTTTACTTGCAATGGATGGTGACTTTAGAAAACTATTTAAAATAAAAGTAGAATTTGAGGATGATGCTCCTAGAAATTCTGAAAATATTAATAAAATAGCAAGATTTATTAAAGGCTTTTGTACACAAGAAGAATTACCACCTCTTGATAAATCTGCTGTTGCAAAAGTTATAGAATATTCTTCAAAATTAGCAGATGATCAAAGCAAAATTTCAACAAGATTTAATGATTTATCTCAAATAATTGGTGAAGCTGCAACTTGGGCTAGAATGGATAAATTAAAAGTAGTTACTGGTGAATATGTAGACAAGGCTTTATTTGAAAGAATTGATAGAGTTAAAAAATATGATTCAAGATATATGGAAATGATTAAAGATAACACTCTTCTTATTAATACTTCTGGATTTGAAGTAGGACAAATAAATGGTTTAACTGTTATGACTATTGGTGATTATACTTTTGGAAAGCCTGCCAAAATAACAGCAAATACTTATACTGGTAAAAATGGAGTTATAAATGTAGAACGTGAAGTTGAGCTTTCTGGCTCTACACATTCAAAAGGTATCCTTATCTTAACAGGATATTTAGGAGAAATGTTTGCACAAGACATGCCACTTTCACTTACAGCTAGTATATGTTTTGAGCAATTATATAATGGTGTTGATGGTGATAGTGCTTCTTCCACAGAATTATATGCTATACTTTCTAGTTTATCTGGAATTCCTATTAATCAATCTATAGCAGTCACTGGTTCTGTTAATCAAAAAGGTCAGATTCAACCAATTGGTGGTGTAAATGACAAAATAGAAGGATTTTTCCAAATATGTAAAATGAGAAAATTAGATGGTTCTCATGGAGTTATGATTCCAATTCAGAATATTAAAAACTTAAATCTTTCTGATGAAGTTATAGAAGCTGTTAAAAATGGATTATTTCATATTTATGCTGTTAATAGCATTGAAGAGGGAATTGAAGTTTTAACAGGAGTTCCAGCAGGTAGAAAAGATAAAGATGGAAAATTTCCAGCAGGTAGTATAAACTATTTAGTTTATGAAAAATTAAAGAAATATGCAAAAGTAAGTAAAGATAATTAAAAAATAAAACAAGTTACAATTTTATTTTGTAGCTTGTTTTATTTTATAGGTTTACAATAGATATGACACACCCAACAGAAAAAAATAAAAAAATGGA
>CAYVYP010000063.1:0-5761 GCA_964455975.1 uncultured Lachnospiraceae bacterium | reverse complement strand
CCCATATTCTAAATTCAGTTGCTTTCTTTGAACTTATACGATATCCAACAGCAATAATGGCATCCAAATTATATATATCTGTATTATAGATTTTATTATCAGAAGCAGTTATTTCCATTTTGGAAACAACTGAATTTTTATCAAGTTCTTCATCATTAAAAATATTATTTAATTGCTTTGAAATAGCAGGAATACCAACATCAAAAACTTTTGACATTCCTTTTTGAGTTAGCCATAATGTTTCATCTTTATATATAGCATCTACTATTATACTTCCTTCTTTGTTTTTGTAAATTAGTAGGTTATTATTTTCATTCAATTCATTCATCTTAATCATCTCCTTTTCTATTTTTTAGAGGGGTCAAGTGCGTAACCACCTTACTAATTCTACCCTAAATATGACTTGATTTTAACAATTTTTTATAAAAATATAACTTTTTTATGCTTTTTTTATAAAAGATGTAAGAAGCAAATTTGCGTAATTCCTTTATTTATAAGGCTTTTGCTATGGGTTTTAATTAATCGTAATCAAGCAGTTAATATTTGTTTTATTAGTATTTACATCTTCTGCATTATTTCTATTTTCTTGTCTTTCTTCTCTTTTTTGATACATGTTCTTTGCCATTTACCATCACTTTTTCCTATATTTTTATTTTTCAATAATTAATGAATCAACCTCATTTGGTAATAATGCATATATTCCCATATTATTAAATCTAGTAATATTTTCTTCAATATCATCTACAAATAGCATTTCGTTTAGATTACAATCATTAATACGTTTAATAATTTTAACGGCTTCAACCTTTAATTCTTGTGATCTAGTTGAAATAACCTCTATATTATTATCATAATACTTATGAACAAAATGTTCCTTTGCCTTTAGATGAAATGAAAATCTCATTCCAGTAACACAATACATTTTTACATCATTATTTTTGAAAAAATTAATAAGCTTATATAACGACTCTGAAACAATACAAGGTTCAATAGTTTCATAAAAAGAATTTGGATTTAAATATGCATTTAAGTAATAATTTAAAAAATTCTCTTCATTTCCGTTACGATTTTTTAAATAATTTTTATCTTTATGAACAGCTAATGTATCATCAAAATCAAAAATTGCTACTTTAATATTTTTTAAACTAATTTTCTGTTTTTTCATTAGTCTCATCTCCTAAATAATTTTCTGTTTCTTCCATCAATAAATCAAAATTAGATTTATATAACTTCACGATTTTCTTCTTTTTGAACTAGTAAGAAATTCTTACTAGTTGAATTTTCTTCTAATTCCAAATTTTAATAAATTTCTTGCAGATGCATAGATTAATTAATTAACTATTATTAGTTTTATTTAAAATAATAAAATTTCTTAAATAAATGGTATTTGGATGAATTACGCTTCTATTTTGTATCGCTTTTGGTATATTATAGTCATCACAAATAAATAAAATTGCCTCATCTAATTCACTATTATTCACAATCTCTCTTATTTTATATGCACGTTCTTGAGTTCTTGTTTTTTCTTCAGTTTTATCTGCTAAAAATATTATTTTTTCAAAAAGTGTCATATTAGCTCTTCCCGTTGTATGATAATAAATTGCATCTTGCATTTCTTTGGTAAAGCCATATTTTTCTTTTACGATACTTGCTCCTATTATTCCATGTAACACATTTGGGCACATTTTATCATCTTCACTAAATTCTATATTATTATTTAATGCATATTCATAATATTCTTGTATACTCATTTCTTTTGCAATATCATGTGCAAGTGCTGTTAGCATAACTTTTAATTCATCTTGATTATATTTTTTTGCTAATTCACTTGCTTTTTTCATAGTAGCTATAGAATGAATATATCTTTTTTCAGATAATGTTTGTTTTAAATCTTCTTCTATTTTTTTTAATAAATTTTGTTTTTCTTGCTTTGTCATATCACTTATTTGTTTTTGCATTCCATTACCACCTTTAATATTTACATTAAATATTTTCTATTTTAATTACAGTATTTTATAATTATTTTTATCTGCTCTGTCATCTAATTTTCTATCAAATTCCTCATTTTTATAAAACCAGTCTGTTTTTTTATCTTTTGGATGATTTGTTCTATTTTTATCTAAAAGCATATCGATTAAAGCTGATATTGGAATTATCATAGCTATAAAAGACATAAATATGCTTGATATCATATTAATATTTGCTCCACCATTTGAAATTAGCATTACATTTTTAAATAAATCCATTCCAAAGTATGCACCATATATAATTAAATATAAAATAGCTCCTAATAATTTTCTTTTTGCAACTAAAAGTAATATTACAAATGTAATAATACATAAAATCATTTCTACATTAAAATTTAATGGTACAACAGGAAAATCTATTCCCATATTAAATGTAAAACAAACTAGTAATCTAAAAGCCCAAAACATAAATGCAAAGATTGTTATTAACCAACTAGATAAATTTCTCATATTAGTATTCCTCCTCAATATATTACTTATTTTAACATATTCTAACTTGTTTATCAATTATTTTATTTTGTATATTAGCCAAAAGAAAAAAAGTGGATATTTCTATCCACCTTATATTTTTTTACTATGCTTTTTTACCAAATGTGATTTCTTGAAATAAGAAATCATGTACATCTTTTCCTGTAATTGGTTGTAATAAAAAGTCTTTAAAATCTTGTCCTGTTATTTCTATATGCCAAAAATCATGTACTTCTTGAAATACTTTTTTTTGTACAGGTGTTAATTCTAATTTTATTTCATAACATAAAAAGTTTTTTACTTTTGTCCAAGGACTAACTTCTACTGGTAAATTTACTTTTTTAAATTCATTTGAAGTTCCTTCTTCACCATTAAATCCTTCAAATCCTTCTATATTTCTTTCTTCCACAAAACTTCCTCCTTTGTATTCTTATTAATATTATCATATTACTTATACTACAAAACTTCTTATTAATCAAGTTTATTTGATTGTTTTTATATTACATTTTAGTTACAGTAATATTTCGCTTTTGTTACATTGGTCTTTTCCCAATTAATTCTAGCTTCTCTTTACTTATTATTTTTACTTTTTTAATTTTATTTTCCAATTGTTTTCCTTCTACTTTTACGGTTATATAATTTTTCGTATGTCCTTTTATATATTTTCCGTCTTGTTCTTCAAATAACACTTCCATTTGACTTCCTATATATTTATCATTGTGTTTTTCTTCATTTTCATTTGATAATTCAATTAGTTTTTTACTTCTTATTTCAGCTATATTTCCATCTACTTGATTATCCATAATAGCTGCTTTTGTTCCTTTTCTTTTAGAATATTTAAATATATGCATTTTATAAAAATCTATATTCTTCAAAAATTCATATGTTTTTTCAAATTCTTCATCTGTTTCTCCTGGAAATCCGAACTATTACATCTGTTGTTAATGAAACATTTGCATATGCTTTTTTTAAAAGTTCTGTAACATTTTTAAATTCTTTAGTTGTATATTTTCTATTCATTCTTTTTAATGTTTCATCACAACCGCTTTGAAGTGATAAATGAAAATGTTCACAAATTTTTTCTAATTTAGTTAATCTTTCTATAAATTCTTCTGTTATTATTGTTGGTTCTAATGAACCTAACCTAATTCTTTCTATTCCATCTATTCTATTTAATTCTTCTAATAAATCTATTAATCCTACATTTTCTTGCAAGTCTTTCCCATATGATGCAATATGTATACCTGTTATTACAATCTCTTTTAATCCTTCTTTTGCAATTTCTTCAACTTCTTTTTTTATACTTTCTATTTTTCTACTTCTTACTCTTCCTCTTGCATATGGTATTATGCAGTATGAACAAAATCTATCACATCCATCTTGTACTTTTATAACCGCTCTTGTTTTTTCAGTATATGAAGTAACTCCAAAATCTACAAATTCTTTTTGCACCATTACATCTGATATTTCTAATATCTTCTTTTCTTTATTCTCCATAAAATTTTCCACATATTTTACTATATCATTTTTTTCAGATGTTCCTAATATAATATCTATTTCATCTATTTTTTCAAGTTCTTCTTTTGCAACTTGAGCATAGCATCCGAACAGCCACAATAACTGCATTTTCATTTTTTTCTTTTGCTCTTCTTAACATTTGTCTTGATTTTCTATCAGACATATTTGTTACTGTACAAGTATTTATTATATATACATCTGCTTTATTATTAAAATCTTCTATTTCATATCCATCATCCACAAATTTTTGAATCATTGAATTTGTTTCGTATTGATTTACTTTACAACCTAATGTATAAAATGCAACTTTTTTCTTCATTTATCTTCTCCTTATTTTTTATTATTTAATTATACTATATTTTAAAACGATAAAAAAGAGCTTTCGCTCTTTTTACTCTTTTTTTATCTTCTAGTCTTTCCATCTAACGAATCTAAATTATCTAATGCTTTCCCTGTTCCTAATGCAACACATGATACTGCATCTTGTGCTATCATAACATTTATTCCAGTTTTTTCTTGCAAAAGTTTATCTAAACCATCTACTAAACATCCTCCACCTGTCATATATATTCCTTTATCACTTATATCTGATGATAATTCTGGTGGTGTTTTTTCCAATATTGAATGTACTGCATCTACTATTGCCATTGCTGGTTCTAGTAAAGCTTCCATCATTTCACTTGAATATATTGTTATTGTTTTTGGAAGTCCTGTTCCTAAATCTCTTCCTCTTATATCCATTTCCATATCTTGAATTTTAGGATAAACACATCCAATATTTACTTTTAAATCTTCGGCAGTTCTTTCACCAATTATTATATTATGCTTTTTCTTTATATATTTAACAATTGCTTCATCAAATTTATCTCCTGCAACTTTAAGAGAAGTACTTACAACAGATCCTCCTAGTGATATAACTGCTATATCTGTAGTACCACCACCTATATCAACTATCATATTTCCACATGGTTTTGATATATCTATTCCTGCTCCAATTGCTGCTGCTATTGGTTCTTCTATTAAATATACTTTTCTTGCTCCTGCTTGTGATGCTGCATCTATAACTGCTTTTTTTTCTACTTCAGTTACTTGTGATGGTATACATATCATTATTCTTGGAGCAAATATGAATTTTCCGCATATTTTATTTATAAAATATTTAAGCATTTTTTCTGTAACAGTATAATCTGATATAACACCATCTCTTAAAGGTCTTGTTGCAACTATGTTACCTGGTGTTCTACCTAACATTCTTCTTGCTTCTTGTCCAACCGCTAAAACAGTTCCAGTATTATTATCTACTGCAACAACAGATGGTTCTCTTAAAACTATTCCTTTTCCTTTTACATATGCTATTACTGTAGCTGTTCCTAAATCTATTCCTATATCTTGACCAAAGCCAAACATTAGCATCAATTCCTTTCTTATTTATTATATGTTTTTGCTAATATTTTATTTTTCATTTCTTTTGTATTACAAAACTGTTACAATTATATTACATTTATTTTGAAATAGCAATTGTTTTTCAAAATTTTTTCGACAAGAAAGCACGATAAATTCTGATTGAATTTATCGTGTGATTATTTTATCCATTAAATTTGTAGTTTATTCCCCTACTAGATGTATATTCTATTGGTTCCATTATACCTGGACAACTCTCATACCTTAATCGTGGTGGATATTTTATATCTCCTTGGCACGAGTTGAATGAATGAATGTCATATCGGTATTTTTAGTACCTGCTCGTT
>CAYVYP010000062.1:0-5969 GCA_964455975.1 uncultured Lachnospiraceae bacterium | reverse complement strand
TATAACATTAGTTGCACTTGTAATAACCATAATTGTCTTATTGATATTAGCAGGAGTAAACTTAAGCATGGTATTTAATGAAAATGGATTAATATCAAAAGCACAGCAAGCAGCAAATGCAACGGAATCAAGTAAAAATAATGAATTAAGTGATATAGATAAATTAACAGGAAAAATAGATAGTTACCAAGTACCAGTACCAGAAGGATTTTATCATGTAGAAGGAAGTACAATAGAAAATGGATTTGTAATATCAAGTGTAGAAAATGATGATTTAGCAAATAGTAAGCAAGGAAACCAATTTGTATGGGTACCAGTGGCATCAGCAGCAGATTGGAAACAAAATTTAACAGATTATCCAAAGAATGTGACATCAGTAGCAGATGGAAAATTACCAGATGGTATAACTTCAGAAAAAATAGCTGAAAAAGGTGGATTTTATATAGCAAGATATGAAGCAGGAAAGCCAGCAGGAGCAACAAATGGAACAACAGCACCAGTAAGCAAAAAAGATGCAACAGTGTGGACATCAATAGAACAAGCAGACTGTTTAAAAAGTAGTGCAGTAATGTATAATAATGAAGTAGTAGTAAGTGGATTAATAACAGGAGCAGGCTGGGATGTAACAATGAATTTTATAGCTAACCATGGAGATAAAAAAGATGTAATTAATAGTAGTACATGGGGAAATTATACTAACAATGCAAATAAAACAGGAAAGGTAGAAACATCAGGAAAAGAAAAAAGTTGGCAAGCAAATCATATATATGATATAGCAGGAAATGCCTGGGAATATATAAATGAGTCAAATACAAGTAGTAATAATTCCACTAGTCCTTGCGTGATACGTGGTGGCGATTACTACTACAGCGGGGCAGATAGTCCAGCGAGTTACCGTAGCTACTATTCAGGAGGAGCCTACAGCTACAATACGTTCCGTGTAGCACTTTATATAAAGTAGGAACTGACCACTGAATAGCGAGAAGCTTTAAAGAAAAAAATGCTAGAGTTTATATCAAAATTAGAACGTTAGGTGAGGGGTCGCCACTCCTGTAAAGGAGTTCGGTCCTGAACCTAACGGATGCGTCCGTTAGGACGCTATTTTGACAAAAAAATAGCGTCCAGAAAGGTGCAAAAAGATGAAACTTATAGAAATGTATGAAAAAATTTAAAAAGAAAATTAAATTTACATAAAATTTGCTTTTTTACAAAAACTATAGTATAATAATAAACAGTGAAAAATAGTGAAGTAAAAATATATTTAAATTTGTTTTAAAAATTGTCTTGTAAAGTCTTAAAAAATGGTTAAGTGGTCTAGAAACAAATTTGTATGTTTGTTTCTAGGCTATTTTTGCGCTTAATTAAAATTTAAAGGAGAAAAAAATGAAATTTGAAGAATTAGAATTAAACGAATCAATTAAGAGAGCATTAAAGGATTGTGGATATGTAGATGCCACAGAAATCCAAGAAAAAACAATTCCAACAATATTAGAAGGAAAAGATTTAATAGGACAATCAAAAACAGGAACAGGGAAAACAGCAGCATATAGTTTACCAATGTTAGAAAAAGTAGATGCAAAAAATAGAAAAGTTCAAGCAATTGTACTTTGCCCAACTCGTGAACTTGCAGTACAAGTAACAGATGAAATAAGAAAATTTAATAAATATCAAGAAGGAATAAAAACAGTTGCAATATATGGTGGACAATCAATAGAAAATCAAATTAAATTATTAAAAAATGGTGTACAAATTGTAGTTGGAACGCCAGGTAGAATAATGGATCACATGAGAAGAAATACATTAAAATTAAATGATGTAAAAATAGTAATATTAGATGAAGCAGATGAAATGTTAAACATGGGGTTTGAAGAAGATATAGAAACAATATTAAAAGATGTTCCAGAAAATAGACAAACACTTTTATTTTCTGCAACTATGAACCAAAGAATATTAGGAATAACTAAAAAGTATTTAAAAAATCCTAAAAATGTAAAAATAAAATCAGAAGAATTAACAGTAAATAATATTGAGCAAATATCAATATCTATTAAATCTAATATGAAAGATGAAGCTGTAATGAGATTAATAGATGCATATATGCCTAAAAAAGCAGTAATTTTCTGTAATACAAAAAGAAAAGTAGATGACTTAATAGAAAATTTAAAATCAAAAAGATATAAAGCAGAATGTCTACATGGAGATATAAAGCAAGCACAAAGAGATAGAATAATGAAAAAGTTAAAACAAGGAGAAATACAAATATTAGTAGCAACAGATGTAGCAGCAAGAGGAATAGATGTTGATGGATTAGAACTTGTAATTAATTATGACATACCACAAGAGGAAGAATACTATGTGCATAGAATTGGAAGAACAGGAAGAAATGGTAACATAGGAAAAGCAATTACATTTGTAGTTGGAAAAGAAAAAAGTAAAATGTATAGTATTCAAAAATTTGCAAATACAAAAATAAAAGAAGGAAAAATACCAACATTAGAAGAAGTAAACAAAATCAAAAATAAACAATTTGTTGAGAAAATACAAAATATTATTGATGAAAAAGAATTTCAAAATACAGATATTATAGATGAACTTCTAGGAGAAAATTCTATGGAAGAAATTGCAAAAGCATTAATAACAATAGCTACTAAAAAAACAATAAGAAAAGAAAATAAAGATTTAGTAACAGATGAAAAAGGTAATGTTAGATTATTTATAAATGTAGGAAAAAAAGATAAAATAATGCCAAAAGATATAGTAGGAAGCCTTGCATCTAATTCAGCAATTTCAGGAGAAGAAATAGGCAAAATAAAAATATTAGATAATTTTTCTTTTGCAGAAATTCCAGCTAAATATGCAACAGATATATTAGAAGGAATGAAAGGTAAACAAATTAAAGGAAGAGACGTAAACATAGAAATAGCAAATGCTAAATAAAATATAGATATAGAAATAAAAATAAAGACGTGAAATTTCACGTCTTTATTTTTAATTGGTCTGAACATTAACAACTTTTTTTACAAAATGTAAAAAAACCATTGACAACCTATTCCGTAGTGTTATATAATATTTGCAATATGATATTTTGGAAGTATTTTCAAATATTATATTGAAAAATTTTAATCAAAATTACGAAATTTAAAAGAAGAGGAATTATTTAAGAAACAACTTAAGCAAAAAAGAAAAAAGAGCAGTAATTCTTATTTGCCTAAGCAAAATTGTTCTTAAGTTAAGAAGGACTTCTTTATAAATATATTTTATCTTAAAAAGCTATTTTTCTATAGCAAAATTTCTGCTTTAAAATTTTATAGGGGTGATTTAATAGTGGTAAAAGACATTAAACATGAAAAATGTTTACGTAAGACCTTTGCTAAAATTGACGATTTTATTGATATGCCAAATTTTATCAAAGTTCAAAAAGATTCTTATGATTGGTTTGTAGAAGAAGGATTAGGAGAAGTATTAAGAGATATTTCACCAATTATCGACTATTCAGGAAACTTAGTTTTAGAATTTTTTGATTATTACATGGAGGAAAAGACAAAATACACATTAGAGGAAGCTAAAGAGAGAGATGCTACATACTCTACAAGATTACATGTTAAAGTAAGATTAATTAACCGTGAAACAGGGGAAATTAAAGAACAAGAAATATACTTAGGAGATTTCCCACTTATGACAGATTCTGGTACATTTGTAATAAATGGAGCAGAAAGAGTTGTTGTAAGTCAGCTTGTTCGTTCACCAGGATGTTATTATGGTTCAGAATTCGATAAAACTGGAAAGAAGATTTATACTTCAACAGTTATGCCTATTCGTGGAGCATGGATAGAATATGAAACAGATAGTAATGATATTTTCTATGCAAGAGTAGATAGAACAAGAAAAATACCTGTAACATCACTTTTAAGAGCAATAGGACTAGAAAAAGATGAACAAATTTTAGAATTATTTGGAGATGAAGCAAAATTAAAAGCAACAATAGCAAAAGATCCAATAAAAACCCAAAATGAAGCATTAGTTGAAATTTATAAAAAATTAAGACCAGGAGAACTTCCTACAGCAGATGCTGCAAGAAATTTATTCAATGGTTTATTCTTCGATCCTAGAAGATATGATTTAGCAAAAGTAGGAAGATATAAATTTAATAAAAAATTAAGTATAGCTACAAGAATTGCAAATCAAGTTGCATATAGCGATATTATAGATCCAGAATCTGGAGAAGTATTAGTAGAAAAAGATACTACTATATCTAAAGAAGTAGCAGAAAACATTCAAAATGCAGGAATAAATATAGTAGATTTAAAAGTAGCTGATAGAAAAGTAAGAGTTATAGGAAATGGAACAGTAAATATTTATAAAGTACTTCCAGATGTTAAATTAAATGATTTGCATTTCAAAGAATATGTAAATTATGAAGTTTTAAAATCAATTATTAGTACAACAGACAAAAAAGATTTGCACAAAGTAATTGATGAAAGAAAAGAAGAATTAGTTCCAAAACATATTACAACAGAAGACATCATAGCTTCTGTAAACTATTTATTAAATCTAGATAATGGTCTTGGAAAAGTAGATGATATTGATCATTTAGGAAATAGACGTATTAGATGTGTTGGAGAATTATTACAAAATCAATTTAGAATTGGTTTAACAAGATTAGAAAAAGTTATTAAAGAAAGAATGACAACACAAGATTTAGATGTAGTAACACCACAAACATTAATTAATACAAAACCAATAACATCATCAATTAGAGAATTCTTTGGAAGTTCTCAATTATCACAATTTATGGATCAAACAAATCCATTATCAGAATTAACACATAAAAGAAGAATTTCTGCATTAGGACCTGGTGGACTTTCTCGTGAAAGAGCCGGATTCGAAGTTAGAGACGTTCACTATACACATTATGGTAGATTATGCCCAATAGAATCTCCAGAAGGACCAAACATTGGACTTATATCAGCACTTTCATCATTCGCAATTATAAATGAATATGGATTTGTTGAAACACCATATAGAAAAATAGATCCAGAAACACATAAAGTTACAGATACAGTAGAATATATGTCAGCTGATGAAGAAGACAATTATATAATAGCACAAGCAAAAGAACCAATTGGAAAAGATGGAAAATTATCTAATAAAAAAGTAAAAGTAAGATATTTAGATGATATTCTAGAAGTTTCACCAGATAAAGTAGATTATTTAGATGTATCACCAAAACAATTAGTTTCTGTTGGTGCAGCTATGATACCTTTCTTAGAGCATGATGATGCTCACCGTGCACTTATGGGTGCAAACATGCAACGTCAAGCAGTTCCACTTTTAACTACAGATTCACCTATAGTTGGAACAGGAATTGAATACAGAGCAGCAAAAGATTCAGGAATAATGATTTTAGCTAAAAATTCTGGAACAGTACAAAAAGTTACTGGAGATGAAATAGAAGTTAAAACAAAATTAGGAACAGATACATATAAACTTCATAAATTCAAAAGAACAAATGGAGGAACATGTATAAACCAAAGACCTTTAGTTGTAAAAGGCGAAAGAGTAAATGAAGGAGACGTTATTGCAGATGGACCATCTACACAAAATGGAGAAATGGCTCTTGGTAAAAACGTACTTATAGCATTTTCAACATGGGAAGGTTACAACTATGAGGATGCTGTTTTAATTAGTGAAAGATTAGTTAAAGAAGATGTTTATACATCTATACATATTGAAGAATATGATTGTGAATGTAGAGATACAAAATTAGGACCTGAAGAAATTACTCGTGATATTCCAAATATTGGAGATGACGGATTAAAAGATTTAGACGAAGATGGAATTATAAGAATAGGTGCAGAAGTAAGACCAGGAGATATATTAGTTGGTAAAGTTACTCCAAAAGGAGAAACAGAATTAACAGCAGAAGAAAGATTACTTCGTGCAATATTTGGAGAAAAGTCAAGAGAAGT
>CAYVYP010000061.1:0-6363 GCA_964455975.1 uncultured Lachnospiraceae bacterium | reverse complement strand
GGAGATACAACAATGCTTTCTGGTTCACTAGTTGATATGTATGACTTTGAGGATGAAAACAAGGCGATTGAAGCACAAGGATTAAGACCTGCAACAGGAAAGAGAGTTCTATTAGGAATAACAAAAGCATCACTTGCTACAGAAAGTTTCTTATCAGCAGCATCATTCCAAGAAACAACAAGAGTACTTACAGAAGCTGCAATAAAAGGAAAAGTAGACAATTTAATAGGATTAAAAGAAAATGTTATTATAGGTAAATTAATACCAGCAGGAACAGGAATGAATAAATATAAAAATTTACATATAAATACAGAAGAACAACAAGAAAAGATGTCAGATATAAAATAATAAAACAAGGCCCTAGAAGTAATATTTCTAGGGCTTTTACTTAAGTTTTGAAACTTGACAAAAAAGCTTAAAAAGAGTAAAATATATAGGATTATAGATAAGGAGCGTTTTATGCAAAAAAATAATAAAAAGAATATCCTAGATAGTTTTGTATCTAAAACAAAAATATATTTAGTAATAATTTTAGCATTGATGATAGGTCTTTGTATATACAATAAAGAATTCATTCTTCCACTTGTTATTGCATATTTATTAATATTAGCATACACATATTGGACAAACACAAAGAAAAATGAAGAAATATCAGAACATATAAAACAACTTACTTTTACTGCCGATACAGCAGCTAAAAGTACGTTAATAAATTCGCCTTTTCCACTTGTTATTGTGGAAACTGATGGAAAAATAGTATGGAAAAGTTCAAAATTTATAGAAGAATTTGCAAATATAGATATTTTATCTTACTTAAATAATATAGTACAAGAAATAAAAATAGAAATAGAAAAAAATTCACAAGAAAAAATAAAAATAGGAAAAGAATTATTAATTGGAGAAAAAGAATACACAATATTAGGTGAATATGTAAAAAATAAACAAAATGATAAAAAGAAACAAACAGAATATATGTTAGTGCTATATTTTGTAGATAACAGCAAAAATAAAGAATTATTAGAAAAATATAATGATAGTCAAAATTGTATCGGAATAATTATGGTAGATAATTATGATGAAATGATGCAAAGAGTTGGAGCAGAAGAAAAGCCAATAATAACAGCAAAAATGGAAAAAGCTATATATGATTGGGCTATAGATACAAAAGGCTTAATTATAAAATCAGATAGAGATAGTTTTGTATATATATTTGACAAAAAATATCTAAGTTTAATTGAAGAAGAAAAATTTAATGTATTAGATACTATAAAAGAAATTAAATTACCAGAAAGACTTCAAGCTACATTAAGTATAGCAATTACTACTGAAGGAGAATCTAATTACGAAAAATACAAAACAGCTTTAGCAGGAATGGACATTGTTCTTGGTAGAGGTGGAGATCAAGCAGTAGTTAGAGATAATGGAAAATATCAATTTTTTGGTGGAAGAGCACAAGAAGTTGAAAAAAGAACAAAAGTAAAGGCTAGAATAGTTGCACATGCATTAGAAGAACTTATGGTTGAAGCTAAAAATGTAATGATAATGGGACATACAAATGGAGATATAGATTCCATGGGAGCAAGCATGGGAATATACAGATTAGCTAAAACACTAAATAAAGAAACTCATATAGTAAATGCAACAACAGGAATTTCATTAGATAATTTTATTGAATCAACTAAAAAAGATAAAGAATATAAAGATGTTCTAATAGACAAAGCAGAAGCAATGTCAAAAATAACACCAGAAACTTTATTAGTAATAGTAGATACTCATAAGAAAACATATGTAGAAGTACCAGAATTATTAGAAGAAACAAATAAAATAGTAGTAATAGATCATCATAGAAGGTCAGCAGATTATATAGAAAATGCAACACTTACATTTCATGAAGTATATGCTTCATCAGCATCTGAACTTGTTACTGAATTATTACAATATTCAGTTACAGATGTAGAATTAACTGAATTAGAAGCAGAAAGTTTGTATGCAGGAATAATGGTAGATACAAAAAACTTCACATTCAAAACAGGAGTTAGAACATTTGAGGCTGCAGCATATTTACGTAAATGTGGAGTGGATATAATAAAAGTAAAAAAATGGTTTCAAAGTGATTTAGAAACATATAACAAAATATCTGAAATAGTGAATAAAGCGCAAATAGTTAATGACACAATAGGAATATCAATTTATGAAGAAGAAGATAAAAACGCAAATGTAATTTGTGCAAAAGCAGCAGATGAATTATTAACAATAGCAGACATAACAGCATCATTTGTAATAGGAAAATTAGGAGAAAAAGTTTGTATAAGTGGAAGATCAATAGGAGATATAAATGTCCAAATTATACTAGAAAAATTAGGCGGAGGCGGACATATCACTTTAGCAGGAGCACAAGTTGATGGAATGACAATAGAAGAAACAAAACAAGAATTAATAAATAGAATTAATGAATATTTCACTGAAATAAGTGGTTAAAGTATAAATAGTAAATTAAAGGGGCTAATGGATTTTAAGGAGGAAAAAATGAAAGTAATTTTATTAGACAATATAAAGGGTGTAGGTAAAAAAGATGAAATATTAAATGCACAAGATGGATATGCAAGAAATTATTTATTACCTAGAAAATTAGCAGTAGAAGCAAATGCAGAAAATATGAGTAAACTAAACGGAAAAAAATCTTCTGAAAACCATAAAAAAGAATTAGAACAGAAAGAAGCAAAAAGAATAAAAAAAGAATTAGAAAATATAACATTAAAAATAGAAGTAAAAGCAGGAGAAAATGGAAAAATATTTGGAGGAGTAACAGCAAAAGAAATTTCAGAAAATTTAAAATCACAATATAAGCTAGATATAGACAAAAAGAAAATAAATTTAAAAGAAACAATAAAAGTATTAGGGAATTTTGACATAGACATTCGTTTATATGAAGGAATAATAGGAAAATTAAAATTAGCAGTTATCTAAGACCAATTGGGGACGTTTCTCAATTGGACATATGCACGCTGAAAGTGTTGATATATAGCGTTTTTAAAAATATGATTTTGAGATGTGTCCCATAGTGGACAAAATGTCCAATTGAGAAACGTCCCCAATTGGTCACTTGAGAGGAAGATTGTTATGGAATTAAGTAAAGTGCCACCACACGATATAGAAGCTGAACAGGCTGTAATTGGAAGTATGCTTACAGATAAAGATGCTGTTTCTGCTGCTATAGAAGTGCTAAAAGAGAATGATTTTTATAGAGAAGACAATAAGGCTATTTATAGTGCAATTATTAATCTATATAGTAAATCTGAGCCAATAGATATAATTACATTAAAATCAGAGCTTACTTCTATGGGAAAACTAGAAGCTGTTGGAGGTTTAGAGTATTTGGCAGAACTTCCAGGAATAGTACCTACTACAGCAAATGTTGAAAAGTATATAAAAATAGTAGAAGAAAAATCAGCACTTCGTAATCTTATAAAAACTGGTAATGAAATTATAAGCTTGGGTTATGACCCAATGCAAGATGTTGAAGATATCATAGATTCTGCTGAAAAAAAGATTTTTGATGTTATGCAAAGTAGAAATAAATCAGGCTATACATCAATTAAAGATATTTTAGTAGAATCATTTACACAATTAGAAGAATTATATAATCAAAAAAAACATATAACAGGTGTTCCTACAGGATTTGCAGATTTAGATTATAAAACAGCAGGACTTCATAATTCTGATTTAATATTAGTAGCAGCAAGACCTGCTATGGGAAAATCTGCTTTTGCATTAAATATTGCTTCATATGCAGCAGTAAAAGCAAATGTTCCAGTTGTTGTATTTAGCTTAGAAATGTCTAAAGAACAAATGGGAAATAGAATTTTATGCAGTGAAGCTATGGTGGATTCTAATAAATTAAGAACTGGTAATATGGAAGATGAAGACTGGACAAAACTTGCAGCAACTTCAGGAATTTTATCAGAAGCACCAATATATATTGATGATACTCCAGGTATTTCTATAATGGAAATAAGAGCTAAATGTAGAAAACTAAAATTAGAAAAAAATATAGGATTAGTTGTTGTAGATTACTTACAATTAATAGCTGGTAGTAATAAAAGGGCAGGTAGCCGTGAACAAGAAATCTCTGAAATAAGTAGATCTTTAAAAATTCTTGCAAAAGAAATAAATGTACCAGTAATAGCATTATCACAGCTATCAAGAGCACCAGAACAAAGACCAGACCATAGACCAATGTTATCAGATCTTCATGAATCTGGAGCAATAGAACAAGATGCTGATATAGTAATGTTTTTATATAGAGATGATTATTATAATCCAGAAAGTGAAAAGAAAAATATTGCAGAAATTATAATAGCAAAACATAGATCAGGCTCAGTTGGAACAACAGAATTGTTATGGCTTGGAAATTATACAAAATTTGCAAACATAGATAGATATAGAGAGGGATAAATTTGTTACAAAAAAACGTAATTGAAACAATAAAAAAATATAATTTAATAGAGCCTAAAGACAGTATTGTTATAGGTGTTTCAGGAGGGCCAGATTCAATGGCTCTTTTAGACATTTTAATGGAACTTAAAAATAGCCTAAATATAACTATTGCCGTTGCACATATTAATCATATGATAAGAAAAGAAGCAACTTCAGATGAAGAATATGTAGAAAAATATTGTAAAAAGAATAACATTCCTTTTTATAGTATAAGAGAAGATGTAGAAAAATTAGCAAAAGAAAATAAGATTGGAACAGAAGAAGCTCGGAAGAAATTTAAGATACAATTTTTTTAATGAAGTTCTAAAAAAAGTAAATGCAAATAAAATAGCAACAGCACATACTTTAAATGATAAGGTAGAAACTGTACTTATGAATATTATAAGAGGAAGTAGTGTTTCACGGATTAAAAGGAATAGAACCTATACGAGATAATATATATATTAGACCACTTATAGAAAGCAAAAGAAGTGAAATTGAGAAATATTGTATAGAGAAAAATCTAGAGCCAAGGTATGATAAAACAAATAAAGAAAATATATATACAAGAAATAAAGTAAGGAATTTATTAATTCCGTATATAGAAAAAGAGTATAATCCTAATTTTTTAGAGGGAATAAACAGATTATCTATTTTAGCAACAGAAGATTCAAAATATTTTGAGGAAAAGGTATTAGAAGGATATAAACAAATATTAATTGAAGAAGATATACCAAGGCAAATAGTATTAGATTTAAAAAAATTTAATTTACAAGACTATGTTATAAAAAAGAAAATTTTGTTACATACTATTAATGAACTTTTTGGAACTATTAATAATATTGAAAAAATACATATAGAAGATATGGTTAAATTATGTGATAACAATATTGGAAATAAATTTCTTACTCCAAATAAAAATTTTAAAATTTTAATAAAAAATAAGAAAATATTTTTAATAGCAAAAGTTTAAGTTCCGTAAGAAAAGCTTTGAAATAAGCGGATTTGTAATAAAAATGAAATGAAAAAACTATTGAAATACAAAAAATTGTATGTTATATTTCAAATAAATAAAAGGAATATAGCATAAATGTTATATTCTAAATAAAAAGTGTATAACATTACAAATAAAGAAAGGAATTAAAAAATTGAAAAACGGATTAAAAACATTAGCGATGTGGCTAATAATAGGAATTATATTTATTGTACTTTTAACAACAATATTAGAAAACTCATCTTCAAAACTTTCATATACAGAATTAATTACAAAAGTTGAATCAGGAGAAGTAACAGCAGTTGAATTACAAGCAGGTGGAGTTTCAGCAAAAGTAACATTAAAAAATGAAAAGTTTCAAAAAGAAGTAAATATACCAAATATGGAAAGTTTTATGAATTATATGCAAGAACAAATTAAAACTGGAAATATTGTATTAAAAGAAAAAGATCAATCTATATTTATAGTGCTATTATCAATACTTAGCCCATTTGGAATAATAATAATATTCTTGATTTTCTGGTTTTTATTAATGAACCCAAATCAAGGTGGAAACAAAACAATGTCATTTGGAAAAAGTAAAGCAAGAATGATGAATACTACAGACAAGACAAGAATAACTTTTGATGATGTTGCAGGTGTAGATGAAGAAAAAGAAGAATTAGAAGAAATAGTAGAATTTTTAAGAAATCCTAAAAAGTTTACAGATATGGGAGCAAGAATACCAAAAGGTGTTTTACTTGTAGGTCAACCAGGTACTGGTAAAACTCTTTTAGCAAAAGCAGTAGCAGGAGAAGCAGGAGTTCCATTTTTTATAATAAGTGGTTCAGACTTTGTTGAAATGTTTGTTGGTGTTGGTGCTTCAAGAGTAAGAGATTTATTTGAACAAGCAA
>CAYVYP010000060.1:2403-6425 GCA_964455975.1 uncultured Lachnospiraceae bacterium | reverse complement strand
CTTTAATGATAGTGATAGGTGATCCTCTTGTTGGCATGAAGTTTACCTCCTTGTTGTATTTTTGTAATGCTAATAAATAAACTATGAATGTATTATAATACATTAATTAACATAATGCAAGTATTTTTATTAAAAAAATAAAAAAAAATTTAAAAATTAATAAAAGAATATGACTAAATACTTGAAAAACATATATTTTTAGTATAAAATAGTTTTATTAAAATAATACTAAAGAGTAGAGAAAAATAAAATAAAAAACAAAAAATTTTCTACTTTAAAGAGGAGGATAAAAATATGTCAGTAAAAATAGGAATTAATGGTTTTGGAAGAATTGGAAATTTAGCATTCCAAGCAGCATTAAAAAAGAAAGAGGTAGAAGTAGTAGCTATAAATGATCCATTTATTACAGCAGATTATATGGCTTATATGGTAAAATATGATACTGTTCATGGAAAATTTGAAGGAGAAGTATCTTCAAAAGAAAACACTTTAATAATAAATGGAAAAGAAATAAAAGTATATAATGAAATGGATCCAGTAAATATACCATGGGGAAAAGATGGAGTAGACTATGTATTAGAATGTTCAGGAGTATTTACAACATTAGAAAAAGCTGAAGCTCATATTAAAGCAGGAGCAAAAAAAGTAATAATAAGTGCACCATCAAAAGATGCACCAATGTTTGTAATGGGAGTTAATAATGATAAATATGACTCAAGTATGAATATTATATCAAATGCATCTTGTACAACAAACTGTTTAGCACCACTTGCTAAAGTTATAAATGATAATTTTGGAATTAAAGATGGTCTTATGACAACAGTTCACTCAACAACAGCAACACAAAAAACAGTTGATGGAGCATCTAAAAAAGATTGGAGAGGTGGACGTGCAGCAGCAGCTAATATTATACCATCTTCAACAGGTGCAGCAAAAGCAGTAGGAAAAGTAATTCCAGAATTAAATGGAAAATTAACAGGTATGTCTTTTAGAGTACCAACTGTAGATGTTTCAGTTGTAGATTTAACATGTAATTTAGAAAAACCTACAACTTATGAAGAAATTTGTTTAGCAATGAAAAAAGCTTCTGAAAATGAATTTAAAGGAATAATAGAATATACAGATGAACCAGTAGTATCATCAGATTTTATTCATGATGATCATACATCAATATTTGATGCAACAGCAGGAATAATGCTTACTGATACATTTGTTAAATTAGTTGCTTGGTATGATAATGAATGGGGATATTCAAATAAATTAGTAGATTTAGCTAGATATATTTCTAATGTAAAGTAATTTTAAGGAGGCATGTATGAATAAAAAATCAGTAAAAGATATTGACGTGTCAAATAAAAAAGTTTTAGTAAGATGTGATTTTAATGTGCCACAAGATGAAAATAAAAATATTACAGATAATAGAAGAATAGTTGCAGCTCTTCCAACAATTAAGTATTTAATAGAAAATAATGCAAAGGTTATATTATGCTCACATTTAGGAAGACCAAAAGGAGAATTTAATGAAGCATATTCTTTAAAGCCAGTTGCAATGGAATTATCTAAATTATTAAATAAAGAAGTAAAACTTTCTAAAGATGTAATAGGAGAAGATTCTAAAAACCTTGTATCAAAGGTGCAAGATGGTGATGTAATATTACTTGAAAATGTAAGATTTCATAAAGAAGAAGAAGAAAATAATCCGGAATTTTCTAAAGAATTAGCTTCATTAGCAGATATATATGTAAATGATGCATTTGGAACAGCACATAGGGCACATAGTTCTACAGAAGGAGTAAGTCATTATTTACCATCTGTTTGTGGATTTTTAATAGAAAAAGAAATAGAATTTATGGGTGGGGCTTTAGAAAACCCTAAAAGACCATTTATAGCAATTTTAGGAGGCGCAAAAGTTTCTGATAAAATAGCAGTTATAGAAAATTTATTAGATAAAGTTGATAAATTAATAATTGGTGGAGGAATGGCTTTTACATTTTTAAAATCACAAGGTCACAAAATAGGAAAATCAATATGTGAAGATGATAAATTAGAATTAGCTTCAGAAATATTAAAAAAAGCAAAAGAAAAAAATATTGAAATATTACTTCCAATAGATTCACATATTACAACAGAATATTCTAACAATTTTGAAGACAAATTTGTGGAATCTAGTGACATACCAGATGGATGGGAAGCATTAGATATTGGAGAAGAAACAATAGAATTATTTGAAAAAGCATTACAAGGTGCAAAAACAGTAATATGGAACGGTCCACTTGGAGTATGCGAATTTAGTAAATTTGAAAATGGAACAAAGCAAATAGCAATGGCAATATCTAAATTAAATGCAATTTCAATTGTAGGTGGAGGAGATTCAGCAGCAGCAATAGAAAAATTAGGATTAGCAGATAAATTTTCACATATATCAACAGGTGGAGGGGCTAGTTTAGAATTTTTAGAAGGAAAAAAATTACCTGGAATTGAATGTTTAGAAAATAAATGAGGACATTAAATGGAGAATGAAGAAGAATTACTTGAAATATTAGACGAAAACGGAAATAAAACTGGAAAAATATTAACAAGAAGGCAAGCAGAAGAAAATGGACTATATGTAGGAGCTGTAACTTGCCTTATTGTTAATAGTGCAAAAGAAATTTTATTAGAAAAAAGAAAAGATAATGGATTATGGGATTTTTGTTCTGGGCATAAAAAAGTTGAAGAGGATTCTATTTCAGCAATAACAAGAGAAATTGAAGAAGAAATAGGATTATTAAAACAAAAAGTAGGAGATAGAATAAAAAGGATAACAACAATAAGGCATAGTATCGATTATAAAAAATATATAACAGATGTATATGTTTGCAGGGTTGAAATTCCAATTGAAAAATTAAAAATACAAAAAGAAGAAGTAACTGAAATTGTATATGTTCCACTAAATGTGGTAAAAGAACTAATAAAAAGAGAAAAATTCAGATTTCCAAATAATTTAATAATTACAAATTTAATTAATGAAGTAGAATATGAAATTAATTCAAATAATAATTTAAAAGGAGGAGTAGAATGTCAAGAAGAAAGATAATTGCAGGAAATTGGAAAATGAATATGCTTCCAAATGAAGCAATAGAATTCATAGAAAAATTAACTCCACTTGTAAAAAATACAGATAATGAAGTAGTTCTATGTGTTCCATACATAGATTTATTTTATTGTTTACTTACAGCACAAAATACAAATATAAAAATAGGAGCTCAAAATATGCATTTTGAAGAAACCGGAGCGTATACAGGAGAAATTTCAGGAAAAATGCTAAAATCAATTGGAGTTGAATATGTTATAATAGGTCACTCTGAAAGAAGACAATATTTTGCAGAAACAGATCAAACAGTTAATGAAAAAATAAAAGCAGCATTTAGATGTGGTTTAAAACCTATTGTGTGTGTAGGAGAAACATTAGAAGAAAAAGAATTAGGCAAGACAAAACAAATAATAACTGCACAAATTAAATGTGCTTTAGAAGGTTTAGAAACAGAACAAGTAGAAAATATAATAGTAGCATATGAACCAATCTGGGCAATAGGAACAGGAAAAACAGCAACTTCTGAAGATGCTAATAAACCTGAAAATAGCAAAGAATTATTTGAAATGTCAGATATAGATGGTGCTTTAGTTGGAGGTGCAAGCCTTAAAGTAGAAGAGTTTGAAAAAATAGTTAATTATGAAAAAATATAAATACATTAGATAGTAAAAGAGGAAGGATAAAAAAATGAAAAACAAATTAACAATGCTTATGATATTAGACGGATTTGGAGAAAATACAAAAGAAAAAGGTAATGCAATATCAATTGCAAAAACACCAAATATCGACAACTTAATGAAAACTTGTCCTAAAACAGATATACATACAAGTGGTCTAGATGTTGGATTACCAGAAGGTCAAATGGGAAATTCTGAAGTAGGACATACAAATATAGGAGCACGGAAGAATAGTATATCAAGAATTAACTAGAATAACAAAATCAATAGAA
>CAYVYP010000060.1:0-2393 GCA_964455975.1 uncultured Lachnospiraceae bacterium | reverse complement strand
CTAATAAGGATTCATCTCCATTTAAAATAAGTTTAGAAGATGGAGATTTTTTTAATATTCCAGAATTTATAGCAGCAATAGAAAATTGTAAGAAAAACAATTCAAAATTACATATAATGGGATTATTATCAGATGGTGGAGTACATAGCCATATGAGACATTTATATGCTCTTTTAGAACTTGCAAAAAGAAAAGATTTTGAAGAAGTATATGTTCATTGCTTTTTAGATGGACGTGATACACCACCAGCTTCAGCAGAAGGATATATAGCTAATTTGGAAGAAAAAATGAAAGAAAAAGGAATAGGAAAAATAGCAAGTATATCTGGAAGATTTTATGCAATGGATAGAGATTCTAGGTGGGATAGAGTAGAAAAAGCATATAATGCTATTGTTTTAGGAAAAGGAGAAAAAGCAAATAGTGCAACATCTGCAATTGAAACTTCATATCAAAAAGAGATATTTGATGAATTCGTAGAGCCAACATTAATATGCAATAATAATGAGCCAATAGCAACAATTTCAGAAAATGATTCTATAATATTTTTTAATTTTAGACCAGACAGAGCAAGAGAAATAACAAGAAGTCTAGTAGATAAGAATTTTGAAGGATTTAAAAGAGAATGGTTTAATTTATATTATGTTTGTTTTACACAATATGATGCAAGCATGCCAAATGTAAATATTGCATTTAAGCCAACTTCTTTAGTTAATACTTTTGGAGAATATATAAGTAATAAGGGATTAAAACAATTAAGAATAGCAGAAACAGAAAAATATGCACATGTTACATTCTTTTTTAATGGTGGAGAAGAAAAGCAATATGAAGGAGAAGATAGAATTTTAGTGCAATCTCCAAAAGTTACAACATATGATTTACAACCAGAAATGAGTGCATATGAAGTAACAAATAAAGTTGTAGATGCAATAAATCAAGATAAATATGATTGCATAATATTAAATTATGCAAACCCAGATATGGTTGGACATACGGGAAATTTAGATGCAGCAGTAAAAGCTATAGAAACAATAGACGAATGTGTTGGAAAAGTTTTAAAAGTAATAGAAGAAAAAAATGCAGTACTTTTAATAACTGCAGACCATGGAAATGCTGAACAGATGATAGACTATAAAACAGGAGAACCACATACAGCACATACAACAAATCCAGTACCATTAATTTTAGTAGGAATGAATGATGTAAAAATACATGAAGGAAGATTAGCCGATTTAGCTCCAACAATGTTAGACATTATGGGGTTAGAGAAGCCAGAAGAAATGACAGGAGAAAGTTTAATAGAAAAATAAGAAATTTGGGGATGTTTATGGTAATTTCTCGGTGAACTTAAGAAAATATATAAACAAATAAGAAAACAACTTTTTTATATGATACCAGAAAAATGGGAATCAATATATTTATACGCTGCAATGGAACAAAAAATAAGTAATATACAAACAGGAGAAATGTTTTTTTATTATTTTCCAAAAGGAGTATTAAAAAAGAATCCAGTAAATGTTTATGAAATACCACAAAAATTTTTAATAGAAGAAGAAAGCTATTTTGAATTAACAGAAGAATTATATTCTCAAATTAAATTATTGAGAAATCAAATGCAAAATGAAGATGGAAGATTGTGGTCAAATATAACTATTTCAATAGAAAATTTAAAATTTAAAGTAGAATTTAGTTATGAAAATTTGTCTAAATCAAAGTTTTCAAATAATGATAGGCATTTAATATGGAAGTATAAATATTTAAAAACACCAATTGAAAGTTTCAATAAAAAAGATAAAAAAATGATAGAACAATATTATAGTCAAAATTCAGATGAAGATATTGAAACCTATGAAGAATCAACTTATGAAAAAAATAATCACAATATAATTAATTTTGAAAAAGAAGAAATATCAGTATTACATAATGATATTTCTAGTAATAATGAAGATATGATTAGAAAAAATCAAATTTTAAATTTTTAGCTTATAAATGCTAATATAGTATTTTATATAAATAAAATAATGGAAGGAGTAATAATATGATTTATTCAAAAGAAGTAGAAGAAATGTGCAAAGTTGCACAAGGAGTAGACCATGGACCAGCACCAATACCAGAAGAAGGAAAATGGGTTAAATCAAAAGAAATAAAAGATATTTCAGGATTAACACATGGAATTGGATGGTGTGCACCACAACAAGGGGCTTGTAAATTAACTTTAAATGTAAAAGAGGGAATAATACAAGAAGCATTAGTTGAGACAATAGGATGTAGTGGTATGACACATTCAGCTGCTATGGCAGGAGAAATATTAGTAGGAAAAACAATATTAGAAGCATTAAATACAGACTTAGTTTGTGATGCTATAAATACAGCAATGAGAGAATTATTCTTACAAA
>CAYVYP010000059.1:0-6615 GCA_964455975.1 uncultured Lachnospiraceae bacterium | reverse complement strand
CCATTATACATCCACCTGGGCATGCCATTATTTCTACAAATTGATAATCTGCTTTACCTTGTTTTATTTCTTCCATTATTTTTCTTGCATTTGCTAATCCACTTGCTACAACTATTTTTATTTCTTTACCAGATATATTTACTGTGGCTTTTTTTATACCTTTTTCTCCACGAACTTCTTCATACTCAAAATTTGGTAAATCTTTATTTTCTATAGTATCTGCTGCTGTACGAAGTGCTGCTTCCATAACTCCACCTGTTGTTCCAAATATTGCTCCAGCTCCTGTGGCTTCTCCCATTGGGCTATCAAAATCGCTATCTTCTAATTTTGTAAATTCTATATTTGCCTGTTTTATCATTCTTGCAAGTTCGCGTGTAGTAAGTACTGCATCTACATCACGAAGTCCATCTACTTGCATTTCTGGTCTTGTACATTCATATTTTTTTGCAATACATGGCATAACTGAAACCATATATATTTTTTTAGGATCAACTTCATATTTTTTAGCATAATAAGATTTTACTATTGCTCCAAACATTTGATGTGGTGATTTACAACTAGATAAATGTGGTAAATTTTCTGGATAGTTTTTTTCTATAAATCTAATCCATCCTGGGCTACAAGATGTTATCATTGGTAAGTTTTCATTATTAGTAAATCTTTCTACAAATTCATTAGCTTCCTCCATTATTGTTAAATCTGCGCCTGTATTTGTATCAAAAACTTTATCAAATCCTAATTTTTTAAGACTTGTTACCATTTTACCTGTTACATTTGTTCCAATTGGCATTCCAAATTCTTCTCCAAGTGCTGCTCTTACTGCTGGTGCTGTCTGTACTACAACATATGATTCTGGATCTTTTAATCTTACCCATACGTCTTTTATACTTTCTTTTTCTTTTAAAGCTCCTGTTGGGCAACTTTCTATACATTGTCCACAAAATGTACAATCTACATCATTTAAACTGTTATCTCCAACAGTCGAAATGCAAGATTCAAATCCTCTATTTATACAGTCTATTGCTCCTATTTCTTGTACCTTTTTACAAGTTGCAACACATCTTCTGCATAAAATACATTTATTAAAATCTCTTACAATACTTGGAGATTTATCATCTATTTTATGAACATTTTTTACTCCATCATATTCTATATGTAAAACATTAAATTTGATTGCCAAAGCTTGAAGTTCACAATTTCCAGAACGTGTACATGTTAAACAATCTTTACAATGATTAGAAATTATTAAATCTAATATTGTTCTTCTTGCCTCCATTACATCTTGTGTATGTGTTCTAACTACCATTCCTTCTTCTACTTTTTGTATACATGATGTTGCAAATCCTCTTCTTCCTTCAACTTCAACTATACACATTCTACAATCTCCAACTTCATTTATATCTTTTAAAAAGCAAAGTGTTGGAATATCTATTTTATTTTGTCTTGCCGCTTCTAAAATTGTTGTGCCTTCTTTTACAGCTATTTTTTCTCCATCGATAGTTAAATTTATCATTTAAATCCTCCTTTTTATTTTATTTAGAAGTGTCCCAAATTGGACAAAATGTCCAATTGAGAAACGTCCCAAATTTACCCTATTGCTTTGAATGGGCATTTGCTTATACAGGTTCCGCATTTTATGCATATGTTTTCATCTATTGTTCTTATTTCTCTTGCTTCTCCTTTTATTGCATTTACTGGGCAGTTTTTTTGACATATTCCACAGCCTTTGCATTTTTCTGGATTGATTTGAATTTTTGCAAGTGCTTTACATGTTCCTGTGTTGCATTTTTGATATCTTACATGTTCTATATATTCTTCTCTAAAATATTTTAATGTTGATAAGACTGGATTTGGTGCTGTTTGACCGTAGTCCGCATATTGCTGACCTTTTTATATCTAATGCTAGTTTTTCTAATTTATATATGTCTTCTTCTTTTCCTTCTCCATCACATATTTTTTGAAGAATTTCTAGCATTCTTTTAGTTCCAATTCTACATGGAGTACATTTTCCACAACTTTCACTTACTGTAAAATCTAAATAAAATCTTGATATATCTACCATACATTTAGAGTCATCCATAACAATAAGTCCACCTGAGCCCATCATTGAGCCTATTTGTGCTAATGATTCATAATCTATTGGAGTATCTAAATGTTCTTTTGGAATACATCCTCCTGATGGTCCTCCTGTTTGTGCTGCTTTAAATTCTCTATTATTTGGTATTCCACCACCTATATCAAATACAATTTCTCTTAAAGTTGTTCCCATTGGAACTTCAACTAGACCTATATTATTAACATTTCCACCAAGTGCAAATACTTTAGTTCCTTTTGAATTTTCTGTTCCTATACTAGCATACCAATTGGCTCCATTTAATATTATTTTAGTTATATTTGCAAAAGTTTCAACATTGTTTATTAATGTTGGTTTACCCCATAATCCACTTACTGCTGGGTATGGTGGTTTTACTCTTGGCTGTCCACGTCTTCCTTCTATTGATTCTAGTAGTGCTGTTTCTTCTCCACATACAAATGCTCCAGCACCTAATCTTATTTCTATATCAAAACTAAAATTAGTTCCAAATATATTTTCTCCAAGTAACCCATATTCTTTAGCTTGTTTTATAGCTACTTGTAGTCTGTGTACTGCTATTGGATATTCTGCTCTTACATAAATATATCCCTTATTTGCTCCTATTGAATAACCGGCTATTTCCATCGCTTCTAATACACAATGTGGATCTCCTTCTAATATGCTTCTATCCATAAATGCTCCTGGGTCACCTTCATCTGCATTACAAACAACATACTTTTGCTCTCCATTAGATGCTTTTGTAAAACTCCATTTCTTACCTGTAGGAAATCCAGCTCCACCACGTCCACGAAGTCCAGAATTTGTTACTTCTTCTATTACTTCATCTTGAGTCATATTAGTTAATACTTTTTCTAATGCTTTATATCCATCAAAAGCTATATATTCATCTATATTTTCTGGATCTATAACTCCACAATTTTTAAGTGCAATTCTTTTTTGTTTTTTATAAAAATTAAGTTCATCTAATCTATTTACTACAGTTTTATCGATATCTCTGCAAAGTAATCTTTCAACTTTTTTACCTTCTACAATATGAGTATTTATAATTTCTTCACAATCTTCAGGTGTTACCATAGCATAAAAAGTATCTTCTGGACGAATTATAACAATTGGTCCTTTTGCGCAAAGACCAAAACATCCAGTTTTTATTACTCTTACATTTTCAATACCTTTTTCTTCTAAAATTTTTCTAAAGTTTTCTATTATTTTAGGTGATTTTGATGAAGTACATCCAGTTCCTTGGCATACTAAAATATGTTTTTCTATAGTATCTGCTTTTATATTTATACGCAAATCCAATTTATTTCTCATTGTATTTCTTATTTCTTCTATTTCTTGAATTGTTTTCATTAACTACCTCCTATGTTATATTTAGCATTTTAAAATTTCAGTTCATTAGATAAATTTGTTATTTTTTCATATATTCATCTAAAACTTCGTCTAATTTTTTTACAGTAGCTTTTCCGTAAACTTCGTCATTTACAGTAAAAACTGGAGCTAACCCACATGCTCCTACACATCTAGTTGCATCTATTGAAAATTTTCCGTCTTCTGTTGTTTGACCTACATCTATTTTTAATCTATCTTTTAATCTATCTAAAATTGCCTGAGAGCCCTTTACAAAACAAGCTGTTCCTAAACATACAGATACATTATATTTTCCTTTTGGTTTTAGGGTGAATCTAGAATAAAATGTTATAACACCATAAATTTCGGCCATAGGTATTTTTAAATATTCTGAAATTTCAAGTTGTGCTATTTTAGGAATATAACCATATTTTTCTTGAATCTCGTTTAAAATTTGAATTAAATTATCTTTATTTTCAGTATAAATATTAAGAATTTCTTTTACTTCTTTTCTTAGTTTTTCATCCATGCAGTTATCAATGTTTTCATTTTCTATCATATGTTTTCCCTCCATTTATATAGTATGCTTTTTATGATTTTATTATATCAATGCCAATTATTTTAAGCAAGATATTATTAATATTTTTATAAAAAAGAAGCTAATATTATCTTTATTAGCTTCTTTATTTATTATCTATTTTATTTTAATTTGTACTATTGTTCCTTTTGGTTCATTTTGTAATAATTTTATTGTTCCTCCATGTGCAGTTACTATATAATGTGCTAATGATAGTCCTAATCCTGTTCCTCCGGGTTTGTCTATTACGTGCTTTATCATCTCTATAAAATCTTTCAAATGCTCTTTTTAATCCTTCTTTACTTATTCCTATTCCAGTATCTTTAATTTCTAAATTTAATTTTCCATCTTTTAAAGATGTTGATATTGTTATAGTATCTTTTTCTTCTGTATATTTAATTGCATTATCTAATACTATTACTAATAATTGATGAAATTTTGATTTATCTATATTTAATTCTTTTCCATATTTTAAATCTAATTCTATTTTTTTATCATCAATATTTGCAAAATCTATATATGGAACAGTTATTTCTTTTATAAATTCATCTATATTTGTTTTTTCTTTAATTAAAGTTATTTCATTTGAATCTGCTCTTGCAAGCATCATTAAATCTTTTATTAATTTAGATAGTCTTCTTGTTTCTTTTAAGCATAAATTTATATCTTCAGATTTTTCCATTATTTTTTTATCTGGTTCACTTAATAATAATTCTTGCTTTGCTTGTATTATCGTAAGTGGAGTTCTTAATTCATGTGATGCGTTTTGTACAAATTCTGTTTGTTTTCTCCATGATGTTATAATTGGCTTTAATGTTCTTTTTGATAAAATATAACTTACTATTATTGAAATTGCTATTGTTACTGCTATACTTATACTTAAAATTCTAGCAAAATTTTCTATTATATTTTCTTCTGCTTCTATACTTGCAAATAATTGCGCATATTGAGTATTACCATTTTCATCTTTTATTTCAAAAGTTATTGTTCTATACGCATATGTTCCATTTATATTTATATTATATATTTTGTTTATAATTGTTTTATCAAACTCTAGTGTTGCTAAATAATCTTCATAAAATATTCCTAAAGTGTCTGCATTTAAAATATTTCCATTTGAGTCCCTTACTATATATATAACTCTAGGATTTATTTTATTTCTGTTAGGATTTTGATTATTATTTATATTGTCTATAACTCCATGATCTGCCACATCTATAATTTTATTATTTCCATTTCTATTATTTCCAGTTAATATTTTATTTCTTGAGCTTATCAATTCTTGATCTATTGATGTATATAATGATGTACTTACTTGATTATATATAATTAACCCAAGTATTGTGAATATTATTGTAAATGCTAATAAAGTAAGTAACATATTTTTTATTAATTGTTTTTTTACTAATTCTTGTTCATTCATATTTTATCCCCTTTATTTAAGATAATATATATCCAACTCCTCTAATTGTTTTAAAATGTTTATCAAATTCATATTTTTTTAATTCTTTTCTTATTCCACTTGCATACACCTCTACTACATTTGTTGTTGTTTCAGAATTAAATCCCCAAATTTTATCAAATATTTGCTCTTTTGTTATTATAGTATTTTTTGAATTTACTAGATATTCAAGCATATCAAATTGTTTTCCTTGAAGATTTAATTCATTTTCATTTATAAATGCTTTTCTTGTTTGAAGATTAAGTTTTAACTCATTAAATTCAATTGTATTTTGAAGATATGTTTTATTGTTTCTTCTTACCATTGCATCTAACCTTGCTAAAAGTTCTTCTCTTTCAAATGGTTTTACTAAATAATCATCTGCTCCATAATTAAAGCCTTTTACTTTATCTCCTATAGAATCTTTTGCTGTTAATATTAGTACTGGTGTATATATTTTTTCTTTCCTTAAATTTATTAATACATCATATCCATTCATTATTGGTAACATTAAATCTAATATAATTACATCATAAATTCCTTCTCGTGCATATAATAGTCCTTCTTCTCCATCATAAGCTTGCTCTACTTTAAATTTATTTTGAACACATTGTTTTAATGTATCTGATAATATTTTATCGTCTTCTATTATTAATACTTTCATATACCTACCTCCAATTTTAATAGTAGTATATATTTTGTATCTTAAATATATCTTAAAAATAAAAAAAATACAAGATTTCTCTTGTATTTTTTTGGTGGGCAGAGATGGATTCGAACCATCGTACTCGTATGAGAACAGATTTCTTACTACTATAACTTTCGTTACCAATTAATTGTTTGTAGTCTGGACTTTCTCTTTATCTTATAAAAATAAGATACCAGGTATAAAGTCTCTACACTCAAAGAAATTATATTTCTTTTAGCTCGGGATTATCATCAGCCTAACTGTTAAGACTTCCCCGAATTAGCCTAGTTATTCACCAAGTAATTACTTACTTGGGCTGCAAATTTAGATTTTTGAAAAATCAAAGACCACAGTCTGCCGCCTTTAGCCACTCGGCCACCTACCCATTTGCTTTAAGATATGCTACCTATTTTTTATAAAAAAAATGGTGCGCCCTCAAGGATTCGAACCTTGGACCCACCGGTTAT
>CAYVYP010000058.1:0-7306 GCA_964455975.1 uncultured Lachnospiraceae bacterium | reverse complement strand
TATTGCCCGCAGTCCCCTAGCGCCAGTGTTTCTTCGAAGAGCCTCGCCGGCAATAGCATGCAATGCATCATCCATGAAGTCGAGATCGACACCATCCAATTCAAAAAGCTTCTTATACTGCTTAACTAAAGCATTTTTCGGTTGGGTTAAAATACTTATCAGGGCATTTATATCAAGTGCTTCCAATGTTACTATTATCGGCACCCGTCCCACGAATTCCGGAATAAGGCCGTATTTAAGCAAATCCTGAGGCAAAATTAAACTTAGAATCTTTTCTGTATTTTTTTCTTCCTTGCTTTTAATAGTTGCGCCGAATCCCATAATGTTGTGTCCGATGCGATTTTGGATGATTTTATCTATTCCCTCAAAAGCCCCCCCGCAGATAAACAGGATGTTGCTAGTATCTATCTGAATAAACTCCTGGTGGGGGTGCTTTCTCCCCCCCTGCGGGGGTACGCTGGCGACAGTTCCTTCCAATATTTTTAAAAGTGCCTGTTGAACTCCTTCTCCACTTACATCTCTAGTTATTGATGGATTTTCAGATTTTCTTGATATTTTATCTATTTCATCTATATATATAATTCCTTGTTCAGCTTTCGAAATATCATAATCTGCTGCTTGAATCAATTTAAGTAAAATATTTTCAACGTCTTCTCCAACATAACCTGCCTCTGTTAAAGTTGTTGCATCTGCAATAGCAAATGGCACATTTAATATTTTAGCTAATGTTTGTGCCAAAAGTGTTTTTCCGAGAGCCAGTTGGTCCTAATAGTAATACATTACTTTTTTGAATTTCAACTCCATCATCTATTTCTTCTATACTATTTATTCTCTTATAATGATTATATACTGCAACAGATAATGTTTTTTTAGCATTTTCTTGTCCTATTACATATTCATCTAAAATTTTTTTAATTTCTTGTGGACTAGGTATTTTTTCTTCTTCATTTAATGCATATCCTATTTCTTCATTTTCATATTCTTCGCCTTCTAGTATATTTGAGCAAACTTTAATACATTCGTTACAAATATATACTCCAGGTCCTGCAACTACTTTTTCTACTGTTTCTTGAGATTTTCCGCAAAATGAACATCTTACATTTTTCATATTGTTATTATTATTTTTTGCCATTATAGCACCTCTTTCTTTATTTTTCCTCTTTAGTTTCTATATAAGTTTAAGGGGTGAGCTTTAAAAATAAAGCTCACCTCTACATGTTTTTTTATTTGTAGAGGCAATTTATTATATGTAACTAATTAAAATTTAGTTACTTAAGAATAATAATTTTATTCTTATTGTCTCTTATCCATTATTCCATCTATTAATCCATATTCTAAAGCTTCTTGTGCTGTCATATAATTATCTCTTTCTGTATCTTTATTAATTATATCTAATGGTTGACCTGTTCTTTCGCTTAATAATTTATTTAATTTTTCTCTTGTTTTTACCATATGGTCTGCATGTATTTTTATCTCTGTAGTTTGTCCTGAAAGACCGCCACCACCTATTAATGGTTGATGAATTAATATTTCTGCATTTGGTGTTGCAAATCTTTTTCCTTTTTCTCCTGATGCTAATAAAACTGCTCCCATACTTGCTGCCATACCTACACATATTGTAGATACTGGGCATTTAATATAATTCATTGTATCAACTATTGCCATTCCATCAGTAATAGATCCACCTGGACTATTAATATATAAAAATATTTCTTTATCTGGGTCTTCTGATTCTAGGAATAAAAGTTGAGCTACTACTAAACTTGCTGATGCAGCATCTACTTGTTCTCCTAAAAATATAATTCTGTCTTTTAAAAGTCTTGAGAAAATATCATATGATCTTTCTCCTTTTGCAGTTTGTTCAATAACATATGGAACTAAACTATTTTCTATCATAATATCCTCCTTAGTTTTTCATAAATATAAATTTATGATTTAAAAATACTAAACATCCCTTTTATTATGAAATTATTTTATTTTTGCATTTTCAACTATGTAATCTATTGCTTTTTCTGTTTTCATACTTTCTTTTAAGTAATTTTTTAGATTTTCATTTTCTTGTAACTCTTCTACTTTTCTATTATAATTTTTAGCCATTTCTTCTAATTTAGATGCTATATCTTCATCAGATACTTCTATTTTTGCATCTTTAGCTATAGCTTCTAATACTAATTTAGATTTAACAGATTTTTCTGCTTGTTCTTTATATTCATTTCTGAAATCTTCCATTGTTTTTCCCATCATTTGCATATATTGATCTAATCCTAATCCTTGATATGATAATCTTTGTTCAACTTCTTTTATCATATTATCTATTTCAGTTTCAATCATTCCTGATGGAATATCAATTGGTGTTTCATCACAAACAATTTTTATAGTTGCTTCTTCTGTTTCATATTTTGCTTTTTGTTTATTTTCTTCTTCTAATTTTTCTTTAATACTATTTTTTAATTCTTCTAATGTATCAAATTCACTAACATCTTTTGCAAATTCATCATCTAATTTAGGTAATTCTTTTACTTTTATTTCATGTAATTTTACTTTAAATGTAGCTTCTTTTCCTGCTAATTCTTTTGAAAAATATTCTTCTGGAAAAGTAACTTTTATATCTTTTTCTTCTTCAATTTTCATACCTATAATTTGATCTTCAAATCCTGGTATAAATGTTTTGCTTCCAATTACTAATTCATGGTTTTCAGCTTTTCCACCATCAAATGCATTTCCATCTACAAAACCTTCAAAATCTATAACTGTAGTATCTCCATCTTTAACAGCTCTATCATTTGCAGATATAAGTCTTGAATTTTTTTCTTGCATGTGACCAAGTTCATGGTTAATATCTTCATCTTGAACATTATACTCAACTTTTGTTAAGTTTATACCTTTATATTTACCTAAAGTAACTTCTGGTTTAACTTGTACTACTGCAGTAAAAATCAAATCTTTTCCAGATTCTATTTGTTTAATATCTATATCTGGTCTTGATACTGCTTCTATATTATTTTCTTTTAATTCTTTTTCAAATTCTTCTCCCGCTACTTCATTAAAAGCATCTTCATAAAATACTTCTTTACCATAATGTTTTATTACCATTTCAAAAGGAACTTTACCTTTTCTAAATCCAGGTACACTAAAATATTTAGCATTTTTTGTATATACTGTTTTAATTGCTTTTTCAAATTTTTCAGCTTCTACAGTAAATTCTAATTTTACCTCGTTATTTTTTTCTGTTTTTTCCATTTTCATACTCATTTTAAATCTTCCTTTCATGCTTTAAGTTTGCTAAAATATTATATCATATTATATTAATATTGCAAGGTTTTTTACATATTTTATTTTAAAAGTACTAATAAAAGACGCCATCAATGATGACGTCTTTTATTAGCAAGTTTTTTTAATATACCAACTGATATTATAAATAAAACAAGTGCTATTACGAACACAGCCGATAGGATTAAAATGAGGTGCCATAATTCAGGGTCTGCTTCTGATAAATGTACAAATTCTGGATCCATTGTCATTAAAGAATTTGGATATTTGATAAATCCATAAATTGCAGTTATTATCATTCCACAGAATGAAAATATTCCAACTGCTGTCGCTAATTCAAAAACTTTGTCAAAAAACCGTTTCATTATAATAACCCTTTCTTTTATCTCAAATTTTTGAGATGTGTTGTTTTTATACGGTACTTACTATTATTATACTATTTTTTTACTATTTTGTCAAAATTAACTTTTCAAAACTATTTCACAAAACTATTTTACATTATTATTCAAAGTTCTAATATTATAGTAATCTCACAATTTAAGTATATCAATCTAATTTTATTAATTTAAAATCTGTGTAATCACAACTAACTAATTCAAATTCAATATTATCTATAATTCCTTGAAAAGCATCTTTATGTGATGCTCCATGCAAATGTCCATATATGCATTTTTCTACATTATACTTTTTCATTGTTTCTATGAAATCCTGATATATTGTAATTTTATTGTTACTATTTGTTATTGGTGGATAATGCATACATACAATTATTTTTTTATCTTTTCCATATTGTTTAACACCTTGTTCTAGCGATAATTCTAATCTTAAATTTTCTCTTTTTAAAATTTTACTACTGTTATCAGTGTCTGTTATTGCCCATCCTCTGGTTCCCGTTATTATATAATTTTCAAACAAATAACTATTATTATATAAAAAATCTATATTTTCAAAATTATTTTCTTTTAAATAATTATTCATTTTATTGATTGTATTCCACCAATAGTCATGGTTTCCCTTTAGTAACAATTTTTTACCTGGCAAATTTTTTAAAAATTCAAAATCTTTATATGTATCTTCTAAATTCATTGCCCACGAAAAGTCACCTGGAAGTAATACTAAATCATCTTTTTTTATTGTATTATTCCAATTGATTTTAATTTTTTCTGAATGATTATCCCAATTGTCTCCAAAAATGTCCATTGGTTTATTTGTGTCGAAGGATAAATGTAAATCTGAAATTGCATAAATTGACATTTACTTTTCCTTTCTATCCAATTTTTAAATTAGGTACTGCATTTAAATCTAAATTAGAAATATTATTTTCTAAATAGTTATAGTAGCCTGCTGAAGCTATCATAGCTGCATTATCTGTACATAAAACTGGATCTGGATAATATACTTTCATATTATCGGTTTTTTCTAACTTCAAAAATTCTTGTCTTATGTAACTATTTGCAGATACTCCACCAGCTAATGCAATAGTATTTATATTTAATTGTTTAGCTGCTTTTAATGTATTTTCTATTAATATTTCAGTAGCTGTATGTTCAAAACTACAGCATAAATCTGCTTTATTAATATTTGAATTTTTATGATTTAAATTAATTATTGCTGTTTTTATTCCACTAAAACTAAAATCTAAATTTTCAAAGTGTGTTTTAGGAAGTTGTATGTTAGGATTTCCTTCTTTAGCAAGTTTATCTACTTTAGGTCCACCAGGATATCCGAAGTCCCACAACTCTTGCTATTTTATCAAAAGCTTCTCCTATTGCATCATCTCTAGTTTTTCCTAATATTTCAAAATGTGTATAATCTTTTATATGTATTAAATGAGTATGTCCACCAGATATTACAAGACATAAGAAAGGTGGCTTTAGCTCTTTATGTGTTATATAGTTAGCAGCAATATGTCCTTGTATATGGTTTACACCTACAAGTGGCTTTGATGTAGCATAACTTAAAGCCTTGCCATATGATAATCCAACTAAAAGTGCGCCTACTAGTCCTGGTCCATATGTAACAGATATTACATCTATGTCGCTAAAAGTTAAATTTGCGTTTTTCAAGGCTTCTGTTGTAACTTCTGTTATTGCTTGCACATGGTTTCTTGATGCTATTTCTGGTACTACTCCACCAAATTTTTCATGTATTTTTATTTGAGAATTTATTACATTTGAAAGAACGTCTCTGCCATTTTTTACAATGGCTACAGACGTTTCATCACAGCTTGATTCAATTCCTAGTGTTAATATGTCTTTCATTTTTATACTCTTTCTTTTATTTTATATATTTTAAAACCAGCTAAATAATAAAGATACTAGCAAATATACTCCATTTGATATCCAATCTATTACTGGTGAAATTATGTATCCTGCTAAACCTGTTATCCATAAAACTAAAAATATTATATAAAATATTCTTTCATTTTTTTCAAGCCAATATTTAGCATTATATGGAAGTATATTTTTAAATATTTTTGAACCATCAAGTGGTGGAAGTGGAATTAAATACTCCAAGCCCTATGTTTACTATAACTGTATATTTTAAAATTGTACATATTACATAACCAACTTGACTTATATAAAAGCCTGGTGCAAATTTTACTATTGCAGCAGTTATTATAGCAAATACAAATGCTAGAATAAAATTCATTATTGGACCTGCTGCAGATACTATTGCTTCACCTTTTTCCATTGACATTTTACTGTCAAAATTTCTTGGATTAATTTGAACTGGTTTTCCCCACCCTACATGAGCAAATACTAAAAGTATTATTCCAAACGGATCTAAATGTGTTAATGGATTTAAATTTAGTCTACCTTGCATTCTTGGAGTATCATCACCCAATTTATCTGCTGCATATGCATGAGCAAATTCATGAAAAGTTATAGCAACTATCACTCCTGGAAGTGTAAGTAATATTCCTAATAAGCTTCCTGTAGTCATAGTCATAAGAGACATTACAACCATGATTCCAAGTATTATATATATAATTCTATTATCAAAAGAAAAATTAAACAATTTAGTTCTCCTTACTTTATTTTTTAATTTTTTATACTTAACTTAATTAGTTTTATCAGAACTATCATCTTTTAAGCTATCATAAAAACTTTTTTTATATTCTTCAGTGTCTTCTTTTAAAACATTTTCTATTTTTCCTTTATGCCACTCCTCTTCTACTGGAAATTCATCAAATGCTTCTTGTAAATCTTTCACTCTATTATATTTATATGCTATTTTTAAAAAATCACTTAATCCTTCCTTCATAATACTCCTTTTTTCATAGTTAAAATTTAGTTTAAAGGCTTCATTGTTGGGAATAATAATATATCCCTAATAGAAGCAGAATCTGTTAATAACATTATTAATCTATCTACACCTATTCCAAGTCCACCTGTTGGAGGCATTCCGTATTCTAATGCATTTACGAAGTCTTCATCCATCATGTTTGCTTCTTCGTCTCCTGCATCTCTTGCTTCTGCTTGTTTTTTAAATCTTTCATATTGGTCTATTGGATCATTTAATTCTGAATATGCATTTCCATACTCTCTTGTTCCAATAAATACTTCAAATCTTTCTGTAAGTCTTGGGTCTGATGGTTTTCTCTTTGTTAATGGAGAAACTTCTACTGGGTAATCATAAATAAATGTTGGTTGAATTAAAGTTTCTTCAACAAATGTTTCAAAAAATTGATTTATAATATGTCCTCTTGTTTGTTTTGCTTCTTCTAATTCTACATTTTTTTCTTTAGCTATTTTTATAGCATCTTCATCTGTTTCAATTTGATTAAAATCTACACCACATACTTCTTTTATAGAATCAATCATTGAAATTCTTTTCCATGATGGTGTTAAATCTATTGGTGTTCCTTGATATGTTATTTTAGTTGTTCCTAAAACACTTTGTGCACATTTAGAAATTATTTCTTCTGTTATATCCATCATATCATGGTAATCTTCATATGCTGAATAAAGTTCTATGTTTGTAAATTCAGGATTATGTTTTATATCCATTCCTTCATTTCTAAACATTCTTC
>CAYVYP010000057.1:0-7476 GCA_964455975.1 uncultured Lachnospiraceae bacterium | reverse complement strand
TTTGTAAATTCAGGATTATGTTTTATATCCATTCCTTCATTTCTAAACATTCTTCCCATTTCATAAACTTTATCAAATCCACCTACTATTAATCTTTTTAAATATAATTCGTTTGCAATTCTTAAATACATATCCATATCTAATGTATTATGGTGTGTTATAAACGGTCTAGCTGTTGCTCCTCCTGCTATTGTATTTAATATTGGTGTTTCAACTTCTAAATAACCTTTTTCATCTAATATACTTCTAATTTCTTTTATTATTTTTGTTCTTGCTAAAAATGTATTTTTAACTTCTGGATTCATTATTAAATCAACATATCTTTGTCTATATCTTAAATCCATATCTTTCAAACCATGAAATTTTTCTGGAAGTGGTCTTAAAGATTTTGAAAGTAAAGTTACTTCTTTAGCATGTACAGATATTTCTTCTGTTCTTGTTTTAAATACAAAACCAGTAATTCCTATAATATCTCCTATATCAAAAGTTTTAAATGCTTTATAACTTTCTTCTCCTAAATCATTTATACTAACATAACTTTGTATTCTTTCATCACAATCTTGAATTGTACAAAATGATGCTTTTCCCATTATTCTTTTTGCCATTATTCTTCCTGCTACTATTACATCTTTTTGTTCATATTCTTCATAGTTTTTCTTTATTTGTCCAGCTGTTACTGTTCTATTAAATTTTGTTATTTCAAATGGATTTTTACCTTGTGCTTGTAATTCTTGTAATTTTTCTCTTCTTATTAACATTAATTGATTTAAATCCACTTCTTGTTCTTCTTCATTATTATTTAAATTATTATCATTTACATTCTCGCTCATTTTATAGCTCCTTCCAATTTTTACAATTTGTCTTTAATATTATATACCAGAAGACCTAGAATGTAAAGAAAAAATCATATTTTTATTATGCTGTTTTTTCTCTTAACTCTTTTGCAGCATTTAATGATATTTCAGTTATTTCTCCTGTTGATATTCTTGCTATTTCTCTTATTGTTTCGAATTCAGATAATTCTTGTATTTGCGTTTTAGTTTTATTATTTTCTGTACTTTTTGATATATAGTAATTATGCTTTCCTGCTGCTGCAATTGAAGCTAAATGTGTTACACAAAATACTTGATGATTATTAGATATTTTTTTTAATTTTGAAGCTACTTTTTTAGCCGCTAATCCACTTATTCCTGTATCTATTTCATCAAATACGAGTACCGGAACATTATCTACATCTGCTAAAACTGTTTTTATTGCAAGCATTATTCTAGACATCTCTCCTCCTGATGCAATTTTTATAAGTGGCTTTTGTTCTTCTCCAATATTTGTAGAAATTAAAAATTTTATATTATCTAATCCATTTTTATTAAATTCTTTATCTTGGTTTTTATTTATTAATACTATAAATTTAGCATTTTTCATCTCTAAATCATTTAATTGTTCATTTATTTTATTTGATAATTCTTGTGCATATTTATTTCTTATTTTATTCATAATATTTGATAATTCTAACATTTTTTCTTCTAATTTATTTAATTCATTTTTTAGGTTATTTGTATATTCTTCTAAATTTTCTATATCAAATATTTCTTTTTCTATTTCTTTTTTATATTTTAAAATTTCTTCAATAGTATTTCCATATTTTCCTTTTAATGAAAATATTAAGTCTAATCTTTCTTCTATTTGTTTTCTATCTTCTTCATCAAAATCATTATTATCCACTTCATTCTCTATATCTCTTGATACTTCTTGTATTTCATAATATGAACTTTTTAACCTAGTTAATATTTCTTCATAATTTTTATCTAATTTTTCTATCTTTTCTAATCCTCTTATTGCATTACTTATAGAGTTTACAGCATTTTCACTAATTTCATAATTTGCTAAACTTAAATTTTCTTTGATTTTTTCTGAATTAAGAATTATACTTCTTTTTTGTGCTAGTTCATCTTCTTCGTTTTCGCATAAAGAAGCTTCTTCTATTTCATTTAATTGATATTTTAATAAATCAATTTTTCTTTCCTTTTCTTTATCATCACCATAATTATTTTTTAATTCTTTTAAAATTTCACATCTTCTAGTATATAAACTAAAATATTCGTTTTTTATTTGTAATAATTCATTTCCAGAAAATAAATCTAAATATTTTATATGCATTGTCTCATCTAATAAATTTTGATTATCTTGTTGACCATGTATATCTATTATTTTACTCATAAAATCTTTTAACTCTTTAACAGTTACCATCCTACCATTTATTTTACACAAATTTCTACCATTTTGATAAATTTCTCTTGATATTATTATATTTCCATCTATTTGATTTTCATCATTTGGTAAATATAAACATAACTCTACAAATGAATATTCTTCGCCTTTTCTTATCATTTCTTTTGAAAATCTATCACCTGCTAAAATTCCGAAGCGCTCCTATTAATAATGTTTTTCCGTGCCCCAGTCTCTCCTGTAATTACATTTAACCCATTATTTAAATTAACATTTATATCATCTATTATTCCTATATTTTTTATATGTAATGCTGTTATCATAATATAATACCTCCATATTCAAAACTTATGTTTGTATTATATTTTTATAATTTAAAAAAGTCAATACCTTTTTACAAAATTTTGTTTGTATTTTTTAAAAAAATTTAGAGATAGAATTTTTATATTCTATCTCCACTAATAAATTTAAAATTATTTTTCTACTTTTACTGCAATATTAAGTTTTGATTCACTTAATTCATTCTTATATGTTATTTTTATTGTATCTCCATTTAATATTCCATTATTTCCAACATTCATTTCAGCTGCTGCAGTAGTAAACTCATAAGATTTATTATTATATTTTACTTTTAAAGCATTCATTGTTGCATCTTCTATAACACATGTTATTGTTTTATTTTCTAATATTTTTTTAATATATATTGCATCAATTACTTTACTTGTATCTGTTGTAACTTTACCTTTATGTATAATTCTTATAATATCACCTTTTACTAAATTTTTTGCTTCAGCATCTTTTTTAGCATTTTCTGTATTAAAAGTATATATATTTCCATTTATATTTGCTTTCATTTTTATTTGTTTTGCTGTTATTTCAGTAATAGTTCCTGTTATATAAAATTCTTTATCTTTATCACTATTTGTTGCATTTGTTGTTGTGTTTGTTTTATTTTCTACTGTATTTGCTACATTTGTAATAGTATTATTTACAGTATTTTGTGATTCATCTGATTGTTCATTACTAACATCTTTTATAACTTCTACATATGATGCTTTAATATCTTGTTTTAATTCTCCTTGATATTTTATTTTAATAAAATCATCTTGTACAAGTTTAACTCCTATTGGTTTTACAGCTGATTCTGAAATATCAATAGCATATAATGTTCCTTCTGCATCTATATCTATTTTATTTTCAGTTACCTTTAAAACTTCACCATAAAGTACATTTTCTTTAAGTTCTGTATTTTTATTATTATTTGTAAAAATAGCTACTCCAATTCCAATTGCTACAACTAATAAAATACATAAAATTACTATTAAACTTTTATTCATCTAAAATACCTCCTTTTAAGTATTAAAAAAATTATATACTTATTTTTTTCTATTTGCAACACTTTAATTTGAATTATTTTTTATTCCATCTAATACTCATTATTTTATTATTCATATCTTATCACTAATCTAATTTTTTTCAATATTATTAATACAAATTTTTTCTTAATATTCTTATATGATTTTCTCCCATAACTTTTATTATTTCTTGTTTTTTAAATCCTCTTTTTTGCATTTCATCATATATTTTACTAATATCTCTTGCATTTTTTATACCTAATGGTAGGTCTTTTTTGTTTATTCCATCAAAATCTGTTCCTATTCCTATATGATCTATGCCGATTAAATTAGCCATATACTCAATATGATTTACTACATCTTCTATATTTGATTCTTCATTTTTTGTTAAAAAATTTTTATATAAACAGATTCCAATTATTCCATCTTTTTTCCCTATTTCTTTTATTTGATCATCTTTTAAATTTCTATCACATGGGCATAATTTATATGAATTAGAATGTGTAGCAATAACATTATTTGATATATTAATTGCTTCATAAAAGCTTTTTTCAGATAAATGGGATACATCTACTAAAATATTAAACTCATTTAATTTTTTAATTGCTTCTTTACCAAAATTAGTTATACCAGTATCATTTATTGTATTAGCCCCACATGCTAGTAAGTTGTCATCATTCCAAGTAATTCCCATTACTCGTACTCCTTTATTATATAAGCTTTTTATATTTTCTACATTATTTCCAATAATTGCACCATTTTCTGTTGATAAGATAATTCCAAGCTTTTCTTCTTTAATACAACAATTTAATTCATTCCTATTTGTTATTTTTATTATATTATACTTTTCTTTATATTTACTATATTGCTTTTCAAATTCTTCTAAAATTTTTATACCTAAATTATATCCATTTTCTGGATTATTTTCAATATATTTTGTATTTATAAAAGTAGCTAAAAATTGAATATATGGCAATTTGCTTTGAACATCATTAAAATTAAACATAAATTCTTTATTTATTAATCCTATTTTTTTTTCATAACTTTCACTCAATGAATCACAATGAGAATCTACAACAATAAAATTCATATATATCACCTATTAATATCTATTCCTATAAAACTTTTTTTAAACCTTTTAACCATATGTGTTAAAATTTTACCTGTATTATTTCCATTTTTATTAAGTCTACCTATTGATTTTCTATTAATTTTTTTAATAATTCTAGTGCTGACATTTCCATTAAATCATCTAAATCTCCATTTTCTGCCCACTCAAAATACTCAAAATCCGTTCCATTATTTTTTTCAGTACAAGTATATTTTACGAAATAATCTCCATTTAATCTTTTTAAAGTAAATGTTTTACCTTCCTTATAGTCGATTACTTCATAATAATTCCAAGTAGAACTATTAACTCCTATATTTTTTAACTTTGTTCCTACTTTTACGGGTCTTTCTGATGGCATTTCTTCTTTTATGGAAACAATCCATTTAGAAACATTATCTGATTCTAAAGAATACTTAAATACTTCTTGTACTGGTTTGTTTATAAAAATCTTCAATTTATTTTCTTTCATTCTTATACTTTCCCTTCTTCTTTATTTATAAAATTATTTTATATCTTTTAATTTTTTTATTATTAACTGTTGAATTTACATTATTAGTATATTTAGCACCTATCTTATTAAATCTTTTTGTGTTTTACAGTTTAATTCTAAAACATCTGGTATTAAATCACTTTTATTTTTTATAAATTCATTATACATTTCCATATATTTATTGAAGTTTTCTTCTTTAAATTTAATTAGTCTAATCATTTTTATTCTTAATTCCTTTCAATTATATATACTTTTCTATTTCTGTATAATTTCTGCGTTATTTCCAAACTTTACACCTTCTGGATCATTTTGCTCTTTATAATAGTTAATATATTGTGCTGTAATCTGTGGGTTTATGGAAAAATAGTATTTACAAATCCTTCTAAATAAGAGTAAACTATCATCATTTTCATAAAATAATAATATATCTAACATCTCATCTAATTTCCTTTGAATATAACTTTCATCTTTTATATTATCTTTTATAATTTTTTCTATTTCATCTTTTACAATCACATATTTTTGTTTATCTAAATCTATAATAATTTTGCACATATCATACAATTCTTGTTTTTTCATAGTCCACCTCTTTTTATATTCTAAATTATACTACTAAAGGTTCTAATTGTTTTATAAAATCTAATATTGTGTTTAAAACAATGTCTGTCTCTTCTCCTATCCAATTATATCTGCTATTTTGAACATTTTCTAAAAAATTGACATTATGAAATATTTTGCTCAATTCGTTTGATATTTCATATGTAGTATTAATTCTTAAACTACTATTAATACAATATATATTAATTAATTTAAGTAGCCATACCTTGTCCATATTTCCTTCTGTTATAAGATAATAAAAATCATATATATCCTTATATCTTGTTGTTCTAATACCGTGTTTTAACATAGATAATAACTTTTCAACAAAAATTTGCTCTTTAGTATTTATTAATAATGTCATACTGTTATTAAATACTTCAAAATTAAACATATATTCTTCTTGCTCTATATCTAAATTGTTATGTACTCCAATATCAATCTTAGTCTCTATGTGATTTCCAAATGAGTCTTTTAAAACAATATTAACTCTTTTTCCATGATAATCTTGATGCTTCAAAGGTTTTATTTTTTTATTAACTATTATCTTAATTCCATCATCAATTTGATTTAATTTATCAAACAATAGCAATATACTTTTATCTTCTAAAGAATATCTAATTAAATCTATATCAATGTCAACAGTTGCTCGTCTTTTGTCATTAGTTATATTAAACATAACTACTCCACCTTTAACTGTAATATTGTTTCTATAATTAGATTTTGCAATCTTACTTAATATTATATCTTGTGCAACTTTTGATGTTGCATAAGCATCTTCATATCCTTTCTTCAAATAAAAGTCTATACTTTCTAATAAATCCATCACTAAAAGACCTCCCTATGTATGATTTCAAAAATATTTTTTCCGTTAGCAAAATATTCTAAATAATCTGCAAGTAAGCTCATATCTATTTCGTCTGCAATTTCTCTATAATTATTTATTATTTCTTTATAATAGTCAAAGGGAAAAATATTCTTATTTCTTACTAATTCTATTAACATTCTCTCTTTGTTATATATTTTAATTTTTACATTATTATAATTTAATTCTCTTTTCCCAACTTCAAAAAAATTATTTGCCATAAATATTTGTTCTATTTTGTTATTTACAATTTTCTTTGCATTATGTTTTGTTGCTAAAAAATATTTGCTAGGTATATAATCTGTTAATCCTAAATAGAAAAATGCACTTTCTGATGTAAAAATACTATTCGGATATTTTTTTACAGTATATTCCAAAGGATTGTATTTTTCAGTATCTGAATATAGACCATTTTCAATCTTATATAGTTCTTGGTTTGCTATTTTTTTATTTATATTATAATTATCCAATCCATTATTTTTTAATTCACTATGTGTATATATCATTTTTTCACCCCCAACTATATATTAAACTAAAATAAGGCGTTTGTCAACAAAATCTCCTTATTTTAGTTTAAATGATTTTATTAATTTTTATTGATATTACATTTTTAAAACTTATCATTTTATCCATTTCCTTCGTAAATGTCTAAAATAATAATTTTGGCACCTTCAAAAATCTCGCTTCTTCTGCCACTGGCAGCGGGCGGCTTGCTTCGAATCCCATGTCATGTAACGAAGAAAAGACAGCCATATGGCTGTCTTTTCTTCGTGGCGTACCCGGAGGGATTCGAACCCACGACCTTTTGATTCGTAGTCAAACACTCTATCCA
>CAYVYP010000056.1:0-7843 GCA_964455975.1 uncultured Lachnospiraceae bacterium | reverse complement strand
AATTGATGCACTATTGTTCCTACCATTTCTAAATGGGCTAATTCTTCTGTACCTATATCATTTAATATTGCTTTTGCTTTTTGATCTGGCATTCCAAATCTTTGTGATAAATATCTAAGTGATGCTCCTATTTCTCCATCTGGTCCTCCATATTGTGATATTATATATTTTGCTAAACGTGGATTTGGGCACTTTATATTTACTGGATATTGTAATACTTTATCATAAGTCCACATACTAACACTCCCCTTCCCAAGGCCATGGTTCTTCCAACCATCTCCATTTATTACATGGGTAATAAATAGTAAGTGGCCCAAACATTCTTTGATAATTATCTTTTAATTCTTTACATACCTTACAATATTCCCTGTGCAAACAAAGTGCTTTTTGATCATCTGGATGTGTATCCAAATATAGTGATATATCTGTTATAGCAAACATATAGCATTTTATTTGTTCTAACATTTCTTGTCTTGTTTCTCTTTTAGATTCACAGCACTGATTATTATCATTATTTGATATTATCATTGGTATTTCATAATTATCGCAACTACATTTTCCATAGCAACAATTATTCTTCATATTATTTTCCCATCCTAACATTTGTTACACCCCTCTCCAATTTTATTTGTTTTTTCTATAAAACAATTTTCTTCTATGCTTTGACAAGGACTGTATGGACTTACAAGCTCTGGAAATATAGTTCCATGTTTAAGTCCTACACATGGTTTAAAAGTTTTATCCATTACTTGAAATGGTACATAGCTTTGCCCTAACATTGGATTTGATGGAAATACATCTTCTTCTTCATCAAAGCCACATGCACAGCTGTCACTATCATTGCACACATCACAATTTGGCATATTATTACATTTTGTTTCAAATACATCCTCTGCAAAAGTATTCATACAATTATTCATACATGAACATCTTTTGAATCTACAATTATGCATTATTATTCCTCCTTTTATTTGGTTATAATACATAATATGACTTTTTTCTTTTTTTGTGAAAAAAGATTAGATGTTACTCTAATCAAAAACAAAATTTCACGTTTTTTTATGGTTTTTTGTTATTTTTTTCACATTTTTTACTGTTTTATTAGTTTTTTTGCATGTTTATACTAATAAAGAACATCTGCTTTTGCAAATGTTCTTTATTTTAAATATATTTAAAATTTATTTTCCTTCATTCATTCCTTGTTTTATATATTCTATTTCTTCTTCCATATTAAGTCTCATAAATAATGGTTCGCCTTTTTCTATTACTTTTGTTCCTGCAGGAATTTCATCATAGTTTGCTAAACTATCCCATGATTTATCTTTTATTCCTATTTGCTTAAGCATATTCTCTGCTGTATCTGGAATTGCTGGATATAATAAAATAGCTACTCTTCTTAAATTTTCTATTAAATGATACATTACTGATTGTAATTTTTCTATTTTTTCTTCTTTTGCTAATGTCCATGGTGTAGTATCATCTATATATTTATTTGAAGCTGATATTAATGTCCAAATTTCAGTTAAATAATTTGCAAATTTCATATTTTCTAATTCTTCTTCTGCTTTTGCTACTTGTATTTTTGCTACTTTTTCTATATTTTTATCAATATCTTCATTTGGTGTTCCATTATATGTTGGTACTTTTCCTTCAAAATATTTATTTACCATAGATACTGTTCTGTTTAAAAGATTTCCTAAATCATTACATAAATCAAAATTAAATCTCTCTACAAAACTTTCTGGTGTAAATACTCCATCTTGACCATATGGCATTTCACGTAATAAGAAGTACTTTGTAGCATCTAAACCATATCTATTTATTAATAATTCTGGATATACTACATTTCCTTTTGATTTAGACATTTTTCCATCTTTCATCATTATCCATCCATGTGCAAATACTTTTTTAGGAAGTGGTAAACCAAGTGCCATTAAGAATATTGGCCAATATATTGTATGAAATCTTACTATATCTTTTCCAACTACATGTACATCTGCTGGCCAGAATTTATTAAATAATCCATTTTCATCTGTTCCATAACCAAGTGCTGTAATATAGTTTGTTAATGCATCTAGCCATACATATACAACATGTTTTGGATCTTTTAAAACTGGTATTCCCCAGTCAAAAGTAGTACGACTTACACATAAATCTTCTAACCCTGGTTTTATAAAATTATTTATCATCTCTGTCATTCTTGATTCAGGTGCTATAAAATCTGGATGTTCTTTATAAAATTCTAAAAGTTTTGGAGCATATTTTTTCATATTAAAAAAGTATGCTTCTTCTTTAGCAGGTTTTACTTCTCTACCACAATCAGGGCATTTTCCATCTACTAGTTGACTTTCTGTAAAAAATGTTTCGCAAGGTACACAATATAATCCTTCATATTCACCTTTATAAATATCTCCAGATTCCATAAATCTATCAAAAATAGTTTGAACTATTTTTGTATGTCTTTGCTCACTTGTACAGATAAAATCATTATTTTCAATTTTCATTTTTTTCCATAATTCTTTTGCTTGCAAAGCTATTTGATTAACATATTCTTGTGGTAACATTCCTTTTTCTTCTGCTACTGTTTGTATTTTTTGTCCATGTTCATCAAGTCCTGTTAAAAAATATGTTTCATATCCACGCATTTTTTTATATCTTGCCATTGTATCTGCTACAACAGTTGAATATGCTGTTCCTATATGAAATCTTCCACTTGGATAATATATTGGAGTTGTTATATAATATGTTTTTTTATCTTCTGGCATTAAAATTCCCCCTTTTACTTGTTATATTTTATAAGATAAGATGTGTCCCAAATTGGACAAAATGTCCAATTGAGAAACGTCCCCAATTTACCCTAAATTTTTAGTACTCCACCTATTACTCTGTTCATGTTTTCTTCTAGATTTTTTCTTCCTTCTATTATTGTTGAGCCTCCTGCTATTACTACAGTGTCTCCTTCTTTTATTTTTTCTTGTTTTTGTAATTTTTCTATTGCTTCTTCTAACATGTCATTTATTTTTTCTTTCTTTTCTAATAGCATTGGATATACTCCCCAACATAAACTTAATTGTCTATATGTTTGTTCATTTGATGTTACTGTATATATTGGACATGCTGGACATAGTCCTGATATTATTCTTGGTGTATCTCCTTTTTCTGTATATGCTATTATTGCATCTGCATCCATATCCATTGCTGTTGTACAGTTTGCAATATTTAGATTAAATTCATAATCATTTTTTTCATAATCATATTCTCTTTTTCTTAATCTTTTCCAATATTTAATATTTGCTTCTATTTTGTTTGCTATTCTATCCATTGTTTGTACACATACTACTGGGTATTTTCCCATTGCTGATTCTCCTGATAACATTATTGCTCCTGTCATATCAAATATTGCATTTGCAACGTCACTTACTTCTGCTCTTGTTGGTCTTGGATTATTTTGCATACTTTCTAGCATTTGTGTTGCTGTTATTACTAATTTTCCAGCTCTATTACATTCTTTAATCATTCTTTTTTGAAGAATTGGAACATCTTCCATTGGTACTTCAACGCTTAAGTCTCCACGTGCAATCATTATTCCATCTGTAACTTTAAGTATTTCGCTAAAGTTTTCTATTCCTTCAATGCTTTCTATTTTAGATATTATTTTTATTTTTTCTCCACCATTGTCATTTAATACTTTTCTAATATCCAAAACATCTTGTTTACATCTTATAAATGATGCTGCAATAAAATCAAATCCTTCTTTACAACCATCTTTTAAATCTCTATAATCTTTTTCAGATAAGTTTGGAATATTTACATGTACTCCTGGTACATTTATACTTTTTCTACTTCCTAATTTACCACCATTTACAACTTTACAATAAATATCTTTATCTTTTATTTCTTCTACTGTTATTTCTATTGAACCATCATCTATTAATATGCTTGTTCCTATTTTTACATCTTTATATAAATTTTTATAAGATACTGATACTTTTTGTTTATTTCCTTCAATATCTTCATTTACTAAGATAAATAAATCTCCATCTTCTAAATATACAGGTTCACCATTTTCCAACTTTCCAGTTCTAATTTCTGGTCCTTGTGTATCTAATAAAAGTGCTACTGGCTTTTTTAGTTCTTTTCTTACTTTTTTTATTGTATTTACTTTATCAATTTGATCCTCCATTGACCCATGTGAAAAATTAATTCTTGCTACATTCATTCCTGCGTTAATCATTTGTTTTAATGTTTCTTCTTTTTCAGAAGCTGGTCCTATTGTACATACTATTTTTGTCTTTCTCATATTCATTTACCTTCCTTAACTGTTTAATTTCTTATTTTGTAATCCATTTTACTAAATCTAAATTTTCTGCATCTAACAACATTTCATTTTTTGGCATAACTCTAAATGTATATCCATAGTTTCCGCCTGTTGTTAATTTTAGCTTTGCATTATATTTATATGTTTTCTCTTCATCTTTTGCTTCTACTTGAATCATTGGAATTATTTTTATATTTTCTACAACTCCATTTTCTCCAATTTGTCCTGCATATACTTCTACTTCTATATTTTCTTTTGATATATTATTTGGAAGTTCTACATTACATGTTACATCTATATTGTTTCCTGCATCTATTGTTATATTATCTAGATTATTTTCTTGTGTTATTCTTATTTTATCCCATGTTGTATATAATTTATTTTTCCATTCATTATATTGCATAACAGTTTCTAAATCTTTGTAATATTTATTAGTTAAATTACAAAGTGGCATATATAAATTGTTAGTATAATCTACAAGCATTCTTGATGTACTAAATCTACCTCCTGTTGATATAATAGAATTTTTCATTACTTCAATCCATTTTTTTGATACTCCATTTTCATCTTTCTCATAATATGTTGGAATAATTTTATTTTCTAATGTAGAATATATACTTTGGCTATCTGCAATATCTTGAATTTCATAATTTGGATATTCCTCATTTGTTCCTATTATCCATCCATTTTTTTGGTTATAGCCTTCTGCCCACCAACCATCTAATACACTAAAATTTATAACACCATTTACTGATGCTTTTTGTCCACTAGTACCAGAGGCTTCCATTGGGCGTCTTGGTGTATTTAACCATACATCTACACCACTTATTAAATATCTAGACATTGCTATACTATAATCTTCTAATAAGAATATCTTTCCTTTAAATTGTGGTTTCATAGATATTTCATGAATATATTTAATTAAATCTTGACCTTCTTTATCTGCTGGATGTGCTTTTCCTGCAATAATAATTTGTATTGGTCTTTCATTATCACTAAATATTTGTGTTATTCTTTCTAAGTCTTTAAATATTAATGTTGCTCTTTTGTATGTTGCAAATCTTCTAGCAAATCCAATTGTTAATGCATTTGGATTAAGTCCAGCTACTATTTCGTTTATATCTTCAAATTTATATCCACCATTTCTTAATCTTGTAGTTACATTTTCTTTAACTAAACTAAGTAGCTTTTGTTTTCTAGAATTATGCTCATTCCAAAGTTTTTCATCTGGAATATTATTTATTTTATCCCATACATAATCATATTGAATATTATCTTGCCAGTATGGTATTAAATACTTATTATATAGCTCTTTTAAGTTTGGAGCAAGCCATGAGCATGTATGAATTCCGTTTGTTACATATGTAATTGGAGATTCATCTGCTGCAATTTCTGGCCAAACTTCTCCAAATAATTCTCTTGAAACAGCTCCATGAAGTTTACTAACTCCATTTTTCTTTCCTGCTATTCTAAGTGCTAATATTCCCATATTAAATCCGCTTGTTTCATCAAATTCTTTAGATGGTTTCATTCCAAGGCTTAAAAATTCTTCTCTTGTAAGACCTAATCTTGGCCAAAAATCTTTGAAATATTTTTCTGTTAGGCTTAAATCAAATATATCATTTCCAGCTGGAACTGGTGTATGAGTTGTAAATACAGTTTTAGAGCTAACTATATCTTTTGCTATATCAAAAGATACTTGTTTTTCCTCCATTATATTTTTTATTAATTCTAATATTAAGAAAGATGAGTGTCCTTCATTCATATGGTAAACAGTAGGATTGTATCCAAGAGTTTTAAGAAGATTTGTTCCAGCCATGCCAAGAACTATCTCTTGTCTAATTCTCATTTCTCTATCTCCACCATAAAGATTTGTTGTTACATTTTTATATTCTTCATCATTTTCTTCTATATTAGAATCTAATAAATATAATGTTACCCTTCCAACTTGGATATTCCATACTTTTAGATATAATCTTTTTTTAGGAAATTTAACATATATTACTAAATCTTTTCCATCTTTATCTTTTACCGGATTTACTGGAAGCATAGATGCATCTATATTTTTATAAACACATTCTTGATCTCCATATCCGTTTATTTTTTGATGAAAATATCCATTATGATATAATAATCCAACTGCAACAAGTGGTATACCTAAATCACTTGCAGATTTTAAATGATCACCAGATAATATTCCAAGCCCTCCTGAATATATAGGAAGTATTTGGTCTATTCCATATTCTGCTGAAAAATATGCAATTACATCATCTTTATTTTCTGGATATTCTTTTGAAAACCATGTATTTTTACTTTTCATATAATCTTCAAAATTTTCTACTATTTTATCATAATCTCTTAATAACGTTTGATTTTGAGTAGCTTGTTCTAATTTTTCTTGTGAAACCAATTTTAAAAATTTAACAGGATTTTTTTCTACCTGCTCCCATAAATCAATATCTATTTCTTTAAATAGTCTTAGAAATTCAGTATTCCAACTCCACCAAAGATTATTAGCGATTTCTCCAAGCTTATTTATTCTTTTAGGTAACTGTGGATTTACAGTTATTTTATTAAAAATGTACATTTACATTTCCTCCTTAGTAATTTAAAACTTTATCTTTTTGTAAACAAAATTTAACATTTATATTATCTATTATTTAGCTTCATTTGTCAAACAATTTTTCAAAAAAACTCTATCTTATTTTTTTATAATATGATAATATATTTAAAGAAAAAGAGGTGTTTTTGTTATGAAATGGATTAAAAGAATTTTAGCTGTCGTTTTACTTACTTTAATTATAGCTTCACGGAATTGTAATTGGTTCTGGTTATGGTGTATATAATAAAGCTATTACAAATATTAGTTTAAATACTAAAGTTACTTCTGTTAGAGATAATAGCAGTTATACAAAATTTGAGAATTTACCAGATTATTATACAAAGGCTGTAATTGCTGTTGAGGATAGACGTTTTAAAGAACATGGCCCTGTTGATTTTATTGCTATTGCAAGAGCAATTTTTTCTAATTTAGAACAAGGTGAATTTGCTGAAGGTGGTAGTACTATAACTCAACAAGTTGGAAAAAATTTATATTTCATTGGTTCTAATGAAAGTGTCATAAACAGAAAAGTTGCTGAAATATTTTTAGCTTTTGATTTAGAAAAAAATTATAATAAAGATGAAATTTTAGAATTATATGTTAATACTATTTATTTTGGAAATGGTTATTATAATATTTATGATGCTGCTAAAGGTTATTATAATAAAGCTCCTAAAAATTTAACATTATATGAAGCAACACTTTTAGCTGGTGTTCCTAATGCTCCTTCTGCATATGCACCTACTGAAAATATTAATTTAGCTCATAATAGACAAGAAAAAGTTTTAAGTTCTATGGTAAAAGAAAATTATATTACTCAAGAACAAATGGACGAGGTTTTGCAAGAACAGAAATCTCATAATTTAATAGTAAAATCATAACCGCACGTAAAACGTGCGGTTTGTTCTTACCCTAGAAGGGTA
>CAYVYP010000055.1:0-9024 GCA_964455975.1 uncultured Lachnospiraceae bacterium | reverse complement strand
ACACACACACACACACACACACACACACACAATGTAATTTAAAGAAAGAAAAAGGTATAACATTAGTTGCGCTTGTAATAACAATAGTTGTTTTATTAATACTAGCAGGAATAAGCTTAAGTGCAGTATTTAATGACAACGGATTAATAAATAAAGGAAAAGAAGCAACATATAAATCACAAATAGCATCAATGAAAGAGTCTCTAAAACTGTATATTAGCAATAAGCAAATAGAAAATTTAGGACAATATAATAGTAGTAAATTAAATGCTAACATATCAACACTAATATATAATGGATTATCACAAGAAGGACAAACAATAAAAAATATAATTAATAATCAAAAAGATAAAATATTACAAGAATACAGTATAATAAAGGGAGAATTGAAATATATAGGAGAAGATACACAAAAAGTAAATTGGTTTGCAAGTATAGAATATGGAACATCAGATATAGAAGTAGCAACACAAGAATCTACAGATAATACAATACAAATATCAAATACAAAAGAAGGATATTTAGAAGATTATAAAATATATGGACAAAGTGTGCAAGAAGGAACACCAACACCTACAAATCCAATTGAAGTAAAAAGTGTAGGAGATTTAGTAACAAATAGTAGTGACGTAAATTATAAAAAATATAAAATACCAGTTACAGTTAGTGGAAAGAATTTAATAAAAACAAATCAGTATTTTGAAAAATCTAAAGTGGAAAATGGAATTACATATACCGTTAATGAAGATGGTAGCCTTACAGTAAAAGGAACTGCTACAGGAGGACCTGTTTCATTTTATTTTTTAAGAAATGTGCATATTCCATTAGAAGCAGGAAAAACTTATACGAAAAAAGGTATTAATGTTCAATTAAATGGAATAGCTAACAATAATATGAATGACACATATATTGCATCAGAAGGAGATTATATAAGCGTAGTTTGGATATGGTATCCTGTCGGAACAGTTATAGATACAACGATTTATCCACAAATTGAAAAAAGCCCAATAGCAACAGCCTACGAACAATACAGAGAACCAACAACAACAAATATATATTTAGATGAACCACTAAGAAAAGTAGAAGATGTAGCAGATTATATTGATTATGCTAATCAGAGAATTGTTAGAAATATACAAAAATTGATATTAGATGGAACTAAAATGAAATTTAGAGCAAGTGCAGATAATAAGTATTGGAATTTACCATCTTATACAGCAAATAGAATAGCTAAATTATTGAGTAGTAATTCTTTTTCAAAAAAAGTTTTTTCTTTTAATTCTAATTATGATTTTGTTTTTACTACTCCAGCTCAAATGAATAGTTATTTTTCTACTGTTGAAGATTTAAATTCATACATATTAAAACAATACAATGATGGTATACCCGTAATTGTATATTACCAACTAGGAACACCAGAATATGAATATATAAATTTACCAAAGATTCCAACTTTTGAAGGAACGACAAATATAACTGTAAATACACAAATAAGTCCAAGTAATCTTTTACTAAAATACACTAAAATGACAAAATAAAAATAATGTTTGACAAATCTAGCATATTATGGTAAAATATTTATCTGTAAGCCGCCTAGGTCAGGTTCATAAAAGTTAATTAAGTTTAACTACCTCGTATTTTAAGCTTAGCGAGTATACATATATAAGGAGGTGTACGTTTAATGTACGCAATAGTTGAAACATGTGGAAAACAATACAAAGTAGCAGAAGGTGATGTAGTATTTTTTGAAAAATTAGATACTGAAGAAGGTAAAAAAATTACTTTTGATAAAGTAATACTTGTATCTGATGATAAAAAAATCGAAGTAGGAAATCCTTATGTTAAAGGTGTTAAAGTTGAAGGTAAAGTTGTAGCTCATGGAAAAGCTAAAAAAATATTAGTTTATAAATATAAAGCTAAAAAGAACTACAGAAGAACACAAGGTCATAGACAACCATACACAAAAGTAGAAATTACATCTATAAAATTAGCAGCAGCTAAAAAAACAGCAGCAGCTAAAGAAGAAACAGTAGAAGCATAATTTCTAAAATTAAATAGATTATTATTTAAGAGATAAATAACCGTAAGTGAGTAAAACTCACAAAATCTGAAGCTGAAGGGAGTGAAAAAACATGGCTCATAAGAAAGGTCAAGGTAGTGTTAAGAACGGAAGAGACAGTGAATCAAAACGTCTTGGTGTTAAAAGAGCTGATGGACAATTTGTTTTAGCTGGAAATATTTTAGTAAGACAAAGAGGAACAAAAATGCATCCAGGAACAAATGTTGATATAGGTAGTGATGATACTTTATATTCATTAGTAGATGGAACAGTAAAATTCGAAAGACTTGGAAAAGACAAGAAAAAAGTAAGTGTTTATCCAGTTATAGAAGAAAAAGCATAAATATAAGACAACTCTTAAAATTAAGAGTTGTTTTTTTATTAAAAAAAGTATATAATAAAAAAAATTAAAAATAGGAGGCTATATTATGAGCAAAAAAGTAATACTTAGTGGAATTCAATCAACAGGAAATCTAACACTTGGAAATTTTTTAGGAGCAATTAATAATTGGACAAAAATGCAAGATGAATATGATTGCAATTATATGATTGCAAATTTACATACATTAACAGTAAGAAATGATCCTGAAAAATTAAGAGAAAATACTTTAGAATTACTTGCTTTATATATAGCAGCAGGAATAGATCCAAATAAAAGCAATATATTTATTCAATCACAAGTACACGAGCATAGTGAACTTGCTTGGGTTTTAAATTGTTATACATATATGGGAGAACTTTCTCGTATGACACAATTTAAGGATAAATCAGCAAAACATGCAGATAATATAAATGCAGGATTGTTTACTTATCCAGTATTGATGGCAGCAGATATTTTATTATATCAAGCAGATATGGTACCAGTAGGAGAAGACCAAAGACAACATTTAGAAATAGCAAGAGATATAGCAGAAAGATTTAATAAAATATATGGAGAAACATTTGTAATACCAGAAGGCTATATTCAAACAGCAGGAGCAAGAATTATGGGACTACAAAACCCATTAAATAAAATGAGTAAAAGCAGTACTATACCAAATGATTCAATATATTTAACAGATTCAAAAGAAGAAATAATAAAAAAGGTGAAAAAAGCAGTCACAGATTCAGAAGGAATAGTAAAATTTGATATAGAAAATAAACCAGGAATTAGTAATTTAATGTCCATATATGGTGCTATAAAAGGAACATCAAAAGAAGAAATAGAAAAAGAATTTGAAGGACAAAATTATGGAACATTTAAAATGGCAGTAGCAAATGCAATAATAGATTGTTTAAAACCATTGCAAGAAAAGTATAAAGCGCTAAAAGAAAATCCTAAACAATTAGAAGAAATTTATAAAAAAGGTGCAAAAAAAGCACAAGAAATAGCAGCAAGAACATTGAAAGATGTGTATAAAAAAATAGGATTAGTAGTAGAATAGAAATAAATACAAGTTTCATTGTAACAAAATGTTGTAATTGAAACTAAAGTTAAGAAAGAGGTAATAATGTTTACAGATTATGCAAAAATAACAATTAAATCTGGTAATGGTGGAAATGGAGCAATTACTTTTAGAAGAGAAAAATATGTAGCTGCAGGTGGACCAGATGGTGGAGATGGTGGAAAAGGTGGAAACATATATTTTGTAGTTGATCCAGATGCAAATACTTTATTAGAATTTAGATTTAAAAAGAATTATAAAGCAAATGACCGGAGAAAATGGAAGTGGCTCACGTTGCTATGGAAAAAGTGCAGAAGACTTATATATTAAAGTTCCAATAGGAACTATTATTAAAGATAATGAAACTGGAAAAGTAGTAGCAGATTTATCAGAAAAAGGACAAAAAGAATTGGTATTAAGAGGTGGAAGAGGTGGAAAAGGAAATTCACATTTTGCAACCTCTACAAGACAAGCACCTAGATTTGCACAAGATGGAGAAAAAGGAAAAGAAAAAGAATTAATATTAGAATTAAAATTGTTAGCAGATGTAGGTTTAATAGGTTTTCCAAATGTAGGAAAATCAACATTTTTATCAAGAGTAACATCAGCAACACCTAAAATTGCAGACTATCATTTTACTACATTAGAACCAAATTTAGGAGTTGTAAAATCTGATTATGGAGATAGTTTTGTAATAGCAGATATTCCAGGAATTATAGAAGGAGCAAGTCAAGGAACAGGTTTAGGACTTCAATTCTTAAGACATATTGAAAGAACAAGATTATTACTTCATGTAATAGATGTATCAGGTTCAGAAGGAAGAAATCCAGTAGAAGATTTTAAAATAATAAATAATGAACTTAAATCATATTCTGAAAAACTAGCAGGTAGAAAACAAATAATTGTTGCAAACAAAATAGATTCAATGCAAGACGAAAACTTATATAAAGACTTAGAAAAATTATCTAAAAAAGAAAAATTAGAGATATATAAAATATCTGCAGTAACAGGAGAAGGTTTAAAAGAACTATTAGATAGAGTATCTAAATTATTAAAAGAACTTCCAAAAGAAGAAATTGTTGAAGAAGAAGAAAAAATAGTATATGAATTAGAAGATAAACAAGGATTTGAAATTAATTTAGATAAAGAAGGAAACTATGTAGTAACAGGACCAGAAGTAGATAAATTAGTAGGAAGAATAAATATGGATGATAATGAATCAATGCATTATTTCCATAAAATGCTTGTAAATTTAGGAATAGAAGCAAAATTAAAGCAAATGGAAATACAAGAAGGAGATACAGTAAAATTTTTAGATTGGGAATTTGAGTGGTATAATTAAAATAAAAGTCAAATTTGATATTTATCAAATTTGACTTTTTACTATTTTATTCCAAATATCGAACAAATAAATGTCCAAATACCTTTTCCAATTCCTCCAATAACATTACCAATAATGTCAAAAATAGTTCTAAAAACAGGATTACTATTATAGATATCAACAATGATTTTATTTGTCCAAGGTATAAACCATAAAATTGCGCCAATTATGATTAATACTAATATAGTAATTAAAATAGACATATAATCTTTAAAAGTTCTTTTATGTTTTAACTTAAAACCAAAACTTCTTAAAGTATTATTGTAAGCATCTGCATATGCTTTTCTAGCAATAAAATCCAAGTTCTCTTTAGAGATTTGTTCATTTTGTGAAGGATTAGTTTTATTATTATAAATGTTTGTATTATTTGTTTGATTATTATAATTAGAACTATTATCAGCATAGCTAGAATTATTTTGAAGTTGATGTTGCAAGTTTTCTTTTAAAGCTTCTTGTTCTTTATTAAAAGCAATATCATAATCAAATTTTTTTTCTGAATTAGATAAAACTTCATAAGCTTCAGAAATTTCTTTAAATTTTTCTTCAGCAGCTTTTTTATTATCTTCAGGTTGTAAATCTGGATGATATTTTTTTGCTAAAACCTTATATGTCCTTTCAATAACTTCAGAAGAAGCCTTAGGACTTAATTCTAAAATTTCATAATAATTTTTCAAAATACATAATCTCCTGCAAATATTTTCTTAATTATACTTTTATAGAACACAATTTGTCAATGGGCGATTTTGGGGTGTAGCAAAAAATCATCGTAAAGCTATTGCAAAAAACAAGAAAGTCGGATAAAATTAAGTAGTAAATTAATAGTGGAAGGAAAGAAAAGATGAGAATATTAGCAGTTGGAGATATAGTAGGAGAAAATGGTTTTGATAAATTAAAACAAATGTTGCCAAAAATAAAAGAGCAAGAAAATATAGATTTTGTAATAGTGAATGGAGAAAATTCAGCAGCAGGAATGGGAATTACAGAAAAGCTTTTTTATGGAATAATAAACTTAGGTGTAGATTGTATAACAATGGGAAATCATACTTGGGGAAAAAAAGATATATTTAAAATTATAGATAATGAAAAAATTATAAGACCAGCCAATTATTCTAAAGGAGTAGTTGGAAAAGGATATAATGTTTATAAATGTAAAGATAAAAAAATAGCTGTTATAAATTTAATAGGTAGAACTGATATGAATGTTTTATCAGAAAATCCATTTACTGTGGCAGAAGAATTAGTAGAAAAATTAAAAAATGAAGCAGATTATATTGTAGTTGATTTTCATGCAGAAGCGACAGCAGAAAAAATAGCAATGGGATATTTTTTAGATGGTAAAGTAAATATTGTATATGGAACACATACTCATGTTCAAACTGCAGATGAAACTATATTACCTAATGGAACAGCATATGTAACTGATATAGGAATGACAGGACCAATAAACTCAGTAATAGGAATGGATATAGAAGCATCTACAAAAAGATTTTTAACATCACTTCCAGAAAGATATAAATTAGCAGATGGAGAATGTATGTTTAATGGATGTATTTTTGAAATAAATGACGAAAATAAAAACATAGAAAAGATTACCAGAATAAACATAAGATAAATGGCGAAAAATAGGATTTTATGGAGAAAAGTTTTTACAGTTATTTCCAAAAACATATAGACAATTTCCAGAAAATGTAATATAAATATATATGTACTTAATTGAAATAAATTTATATTATAGGAGGCAGAAAAAATGGAAATTTTAAAAATCTCATCAAAATCAAATCCAAATTCAGTAGCAGGAGCAATTGCAGGGTTAGTAAAAGAAACTAATAAAGCTGAAATGCAAGCAATAGGAGCAGGAGCATTAAATCAAGCAGTAAAAGCAGTTGCAATAGCAAGAGGATTTGTTGCACCAGCAGGAGTGGATTTGGTATGTATACCAGCATTTGCAGAAGTAGAAGTGGAAGGAGAAGAAAGAACTCGGAATTAAAATCATAGTTGAATGTAGAAAATAATTAAATATAAATATAAATGTGGGGGCATTTGATATTTTAAGAAATATCAGTATGCTCCTTTTTGTTAAATAAGAAGAATTACAAAATTTTTATAGTTAACTGTTTCTAAAATACTTGCAAGTTTATAAAATTTAATATATTATTACAAATGAAAATATGCTAGGGGTGAATTAAAAGTGAGAGCTAATTGGATTAAATATATTTTTATAGTTTTTGTTATTGGACTCATAATATATTCAATTATTATTATAAATAATAATAATCAGAAAAAAGAAGAACAAATAGAAAATAATAATATAAATGTAGAAAGTGAAATTTTAAAGGATGTAACAGTATCAATTTCAAAATATGACACAATAAACCCAATAATAAGTAATAATAAAGGTGTGCAGGAAATTTCAAAATTAATATTTGAGCCATTATTAACATTAACAAAAGAATATAAAATAGAAAATTGTTTAGCAAAAGAATGGTCAAAAACGTCGGCTACTGCATATATAATAAAATTAAAAGATGATATAAAATGGTCAAATGGAGAAAAATTAAGTGCTGAAGATGTAAGATATACAATAGATAGACTAAAGGAAAATAAATCTACATATTCATATAATGTTCAGCATGTAATATCAGTAGATGTATTAGATGAAACAACAGTTAAAATAACACTAGAAAAAGAAGTTCCATTTTTTGAATATAATTTAACATTTCCAATAGTATCTAAAAAATATTATGAAGGAGAAGATTTTTATACAACTACAAAAGTTCCAATAGGAACAGGAATGTATAAAATTTCAAATATACAAACTAATAAAATAACTTTGGACAAAAATAATAGTTGGTGGAATATATCAAATGAAAATGCAAAATTAGAGAAGATATATGTTAACTTATATAATTCATCAGGAGAAGCATATAATAGCTTTAAAATAGGCAATTTAGACTTAATACAAAGCAATAATATGAATCTAAAAGATTATATAGGAACGATAGGATTTTATACTAAAGAATACAAAGGAAGAGCTCAAGATTTCATATCAATAAATTGTACAGACAATATATTATCTAAACAAGAAGTAAGACAAGCAATTGCATATTCAATAGATAAAGATAATATCATAGCATCAGTATATGGAGGAAATTATTATGTTTCAAATTTCCCTTTAGACTATGGTAGTTATGTATACAACGAAAATAATGCCTTAAAATATAATATAAGTCAAGCTCAAAAAGTTTTAACAGAAAATGGATGGGAATATAAAAATAAAATATGGCAGAAAAAAGAAAATTATAAAACATTAAAATTGAATTTTACTTTAGTAGTAAATAGTAGTGATGAAAATAGAATTAAAGTAGCAGAAGTATTAAAAACTCAGATAGAGCAAATAGGAATAAAAATAACAATAAAAAAAGTAACTGATAGCACATATAAAAAATATTTAGAAAATAAAAATTATGATTTAATACTAACAGGAACATACAATTCGTTAAGTCCAGATTTAAGCCTATATTTTGGAGAAAGTAATTTAGCAAATTTTAGCAATGTAGAAGCAAATACTATTATAAGTGAAGTAAAGAATATAACTGATGAAAAAATAATTAAGGAAAAAATGCAAAAGTTAGAGGAAATATATAATACACAAGTACCCTATATAAGCTTATATAGGAATAAAGAGATAGTTGCTTATAGTTTAAAATTGGTTGGAGATGTAACACCAAATTTTTATAAATTATTTTATAATATTAATAATTGGTATAGACAATAAAAAAAAATTTAAAAAAAGTGTTGACAAATTAAAAATATAAGATATAATAAATACAAACATACGTTTGAACAAATAAAAAACTTAGGAGGAAAATATGAGTATAGAAAATCAAGAAAAGAAAAAAGCATTAGAAGCAGCAATGGGACAAATAGAAAAGCAATTTGGTAAAGGTTCAGTTATGAAATTAGGAGATTTTTCTGCAATGAATGTAGAAGCAATTTCAACAGGAGCATTAAGTTTAGATGTAGCTCTAGGAATAGGTGGTATACCACGTGGAAGAATTATAGAAATATTTGGGCCAGAATCTTCAGGAAAAACAACATTAGCTCTACATGTAATAGCAGAAGCTCAAAAATCAGGTGGAGAAGCAGCTTTTATAGATGCA
>CAYVYP010000054.1:0-9472 GCA_964455975.1 uncultured Lachnospiraceae bacterium | reverse complement strand
AACAATACCCTTCTAGGGTAAGAACAAACCGCACGTTTTACGTGCGGTTATGATTCATTTTAATCCAACCTTTTGCCTCAGCATCTTCAAACCTTGAATCTGAAAAAAACTCAGCAAGTGTGATATTTAAACCTTCACAAATATACAATAAATTTTCCATTCTTAAAGTTTTAGTTTTTCTATTTAAAAATAATGTAATAGTAGAACTATATACACCTGTTAATGATTCAAGTCTATAAATAGAAACACTTTTTTCTTTCATAATTTCCGTAATTTTTAAAGCAATTAAATCTGAAAATTCCATAAAATAACCTCCAATAATGGCAAATTACTGCTTAAAGATAGTAATAAGAATGCAAATACAAATCTTAAAGTTATTTAATAAAATTTTAGGTTTATAATAAAAAGGCAAGAGGGAGTAGTGGGACTACTAAATTTACAAAATCAAATTATAAAAATTATTTTTGTGCAATGTTAAAATTATAAATTAGATTTTTAAAAAACAAACAAAATTTTAAATTAAATTTACATTTTAATAAATAATTTTACAGTTACTAACTTCGTATAATAAATTGGTTTTACTGATGCTTAAAATCGTTTTTAAGAAACTTTTATTATAAAGTGGTAAAATTACATATCTGATATAATTAGCTAAACCTGGTAAGTATATGATTATATAGTGAAAATCTATACAAGTATTGAAAAATAAGCGTTTTTACAGAATACTCAAAAACAGTAAAAAATGGTCAAAAAAACGACGCGCGAGAATCGATTTTAAGGCGTTTTTATATTTTAGACATATAGTTTGTTGTCTTAAATATGGCTAAAATACAGGCTTGTAGGGATTTTTCAAAATTGGAGTAAAATTCATAGAAAAGTAAAATAAAAATTTAGTTTGAATAAAAAATTTAAGAATATAATTTATAATTAGAAATTAAAAATTAATACCATATATGAAATTATATTAGTTAATAATAATAAAGCTTAAGAATTGATTTTAAAGGATAATAATTAAAAAGATAACAAGTTATATGAATAAGATATCAGTAAAGGCTTATAAGAAGCTGATACTAGAAGGTTTGTGAGATACCAGAATAAGTATCTTTATATTTTACCCCTATGCCTTTCTGCACAAAACTTTGATTTTGTGCAATGTTGTGTGTTATTAGATTTCATTATTTTTATATACTCCTCCTCTATCTCTCGCCTGATTTTTAAAAATATTTTAATATTTAATAAAAAGTTATTTTCATCGACAAGTTTCGACAAATATATATTTTTTATATGATATAATATTTTTGGTGATTTTAAATGATTAAAATATTTACAGTTTTATTAAGTTATTTTATTATTATTTATATAGCTGCAGTTATAATAAAAAAATATAAAAAATTTAAAAAAGAGAATAATTTTTATGAGTCTAAAAAAGAAGAAATGGTGTCCCCTATTTCTTCTGATAATAACATCAATGAAAACAATAATATTGATTATAATAAATATTATAGACCAAAAAGATATTTAATAACTTTGACTGAATTGCAATTTTATAATATCTTATTAGAAATAGCTAAAGAATTAGAATTAATCCTTTTTTCCCAGGTCTCTTTGTATAACATATTAGAAACTAAAGATACGTATGATAAGAATTTATATTTTAATAAAATACGAGCTAAAAGTATTGATTTTGTTCTTGTAGATAAAGAAAATTGTAGAATTAAGCTATGCATAGAACTAGATGATTATACTCATAACAGACAAGATAGAATTGAAAGAGATAATTTTATAAATGAACTGTTTAAATCTCTAGAAATTGATTTAATAAGATTTAAAGTATCTAATTATTATAATAAAGAAGCATTAAAAAAACGTATACAAGAAAGTATACAACCACACTTTTATACAAACTAAAAAAGAGCTACTTCGCTCTCTTTTTTAATTTTATTTTATATTTGTACAATATTCTCTATTGATACAAATTGATATTTACAATACTTATAATTTTCATTTTTCTTTACCTTTATTGTAGCTGTATAATTAGTTAATTTTTCTGTATCTTTACTTAAAAAATCAACCTTTGTTCCAAATAAACAGTTTAAGTTTAGTATATATACTCCCTCTTCACTATCATATGAATAATCTTCTATTGTAACTTCATATTTATTGTTATTTGTATATACAAATATTATATATGCATTTAAATCTTTATCATATAAAACTTTTTCTGTTCTTAAACTTTTAGCTGTATACCATTGAAGATTATCATCAAATTTTGCAGTACTATCTATAGTAACAATATTGTTTATAGGAAGATCAACTTCTTTTCCAGTAAGTTCAACAATTATATTGTTTATTTTCGAAGCATATGCTGCTATTTTATAAGGATTATTAGTTGCTGTTGCATTTTCTTCAGAATCATAATAAAAAGTTTCAAAGGATCTTTTTATTAATGATTCTGAAATTTCTTTTTGGCTTAAATTAGAATTATTTAAGTAAAGTAAGCACATAACTGGTAAATATGTAGTTTTTAATTCTTTAATTTCAGAAGTATTTAAACTATTATTATTTATTATATTTTCTTCAACAATAGTATTTAAAGTGCACTTACAAGATTGATTTTTTATAATAAAATATGCTAATAATGATACAGTAAAAATTAATATTAGTATTAATAATATTAGTAATATTAAGCTGTTTTTATTTTTCATTTTAAGATGATTAATCTCCCTATTAAAATTTATTTATAATTTTTTAAAAATATATCCATTTTTTCAAGAAATTCTTGATTGCTCTTTGTTGCTACCATTTGAGTTATTAATTGTTCAGTAACATCTGCAATTGACATACTATTTAATGCTTTTCTTAGTGCAAATACTGTTTCTAATTCTTTTTGAGATAATAATAAGTCCTCTCTTCTAGTTCCGGATTTATTTATATCTATTGCTGGGAAAATTCTCTTTTCAGATAGCTTTCTATCTAAATGAACTTCCATGTTTCCAGTTCCTTTAAATTCTTCAAATATAACATCATCCATTCTACTTCCTGTTTCTATTAATGCAGTAGCTAGAATTGTTAAACTCCCACCATTCTCTATATTTCTTGCAGCTCCAAAAAACTTTTTAGGTTTATGAAGTGCACTTGGATCTAGTCCTCCAGATAATGTTCTTCCAGAAGTTGGTATTACTAGATTGTAAGCTCTTGCTAAACGAGTAATACTATCTAATAAAATAACTACATCTTGTCCTTGTTCTGTAAGTCTTTTAGCTCTTTCTAATACCATTTCAGCTACTTTAACATGATGTTCAGGAACTTCGTCAAATGTTGAATATATAACATCTCCAGCTATAGAACGTTTCATATCTGTAACCTCTTCCGGTCTTTCATCTATTAAAAGAACTATTAATTCTACTTCTGGATTGTTAGCAGTTATACTATTTGCTATTTTCTTTAATAAAGTAGTTTTTCCTACTTTTGGTTGAGCTACTATCATTCCTCTTTGACCTTTTCCAACTGGACTCATTAAGTCTATAATTCTCATTGCGTATTCAGTAGATTTTGTTTCTAATTTTAATCTTTCTGTTGGATAAATTGGAATTAAATCGTCAAAGTTTTTTCTTCTCATAGCTTTATCTGGTTGTTCTCCATTAACTTCACCAACATAAATTAAAGCAGGAAATTTTTCTCCTTCTTTTGGATTTCTTGAAATTCCTTTAATTTTATCTCCTGTATCTAATCGGAATCTTCTTATTTGAACTGGTGAAATATATACATCTTTAGGACTTGGCAAATAATTGTCTCCTCTTAAAAATCCATATCCATCAGGTAATACCTCTAATATTCCCTCTATTATTTCATCGTCATCATTAGTTACTTTATATGCCCCATCATTTTTTTCTATTGTTTCTTCATTTATTATTTTTGAATCTTCAGAAAGTTCATTTAATGCAATTATTAATTCTTCCTTTTTAAATTTAGATATATTTTTCATTCCTTTTTCTTTTGCTAAATCTTTTAATTCTAGCAAAGATAATTCTTCTATATTCATATATTCTTCCCCCATATAATTATATATTAAATTTTATTTTATTTTATGATTTTTCTATTCTGGAAATTTTTTAAGATTTAAAATTCATATTTGAAAAAAATATAAATCCTTAAAACATAAGATTGCTTTAAGGATTTATTTTCCTATGTCTACATAAACTCTTTCATTTGGTAAATACATATCAAGTGTTTCTCTTGCAATACTCTCAATATATTCTTTTGAATTAATATTATCTTTCATAGAAATTAATTCTTCTTTATTTTCTGTTTCTAATGCTATTTGTTTTTCATAATATTTTTGATCATTTTTATATTTATTTAATGCTTGTTGTTGATTAAAAAATGTACATGCTACAAACATTAATATTAAAATAAAAAATATTTTTTTATATATTTTCTTATTCTTTTTCATAAGCCTCTATCTCCAGTATTAATAAAATTATTCACATACTATATAATTCTACATTATACTCCAAAATCCTTCTTTCCGTATATGTTTTTTTGAAGGTTTTTTAATATTTTTAATGTTATTAGATATAATTCTAGTGAAATTTGTAATATTTTTTCTAATATTAATAAAAATAAAAGAAATTGGTTTTAAAAGAATCCTTTTTAAAACTTTAAATACTATTTTTATAGGATATGTAATTAATTGCAATATTTTTTTAATAATTCCTTTTATAAATGTTATAATTTTTACATTAACTTTTATGAAAAAGTTGCTAAAAAGAAGTATGTATATAGTAACTCCAACAGCTACTCCAATAAACATGTATAGTCTTATTTGACCATTACTGAAATTAAATATTAAATAAATTAGAAATAATCCTACAATAATCCAAAAAATAAGATCTTCAATATATGTTAATACATCTATTGTTTTAAATGTTTTTCTAGAAATTCTGAACATATCAAAGATTATTCCTATTATTATTCCAGCTACTATAAATATTGCAAACGTATATAATTGATTTATAACATTATTGTCCATAAACATTCACCCATCTTAGTTATTTAAATATTTTACCTAAAAATCCATTTTGTTTTTTTCCATCTTCTTTTTCAGTGTATCCTAAATTAAATATTTCTCCTTCAACTACTACCTCTGAAGTGTCAATATTTAATTTATTTATTCTTAAATTTTCTCCCTTTACTGTTAAAAGTCCTAATTCTGTTTCAACTATTACTACTTGATCATCAAAACTAAGTACATCTAATACTCCAGAAATACTTAACTTTTCTCTGTTTTCTAATATTAAATTTTGAATTATAGTAGTATTTATAGATTTTCGTTCCTCTAAATTCATTTTATATCCTCTCCTTTGCATTTTAGGTATAAACTATGTATATTCACATCTTGTCTTATTTAGAACAGTACCTTTGTGAATTTTATGTAACTTTAAAAAAATAACGAAGCTACTATTTTAGTAGTTTCGTTAAAAAATTTTTAAATTAATTATTGTTTTATTATTTTTTCATGTAATTTATTTAATATTTCATTATTAAAATCTTCTTTTAATAATATTTCTAACTTTAATTCATTTACATTTATATCTAGAATTGATAAATCATTTTGTTTTAATATCTCTAAAATTTTAAAAATAGATTCTTTATTATTATTTATACCATAGCCTACAATTACTATTTTTGTTAAATTTATATAATACATATTAAAATCCTTAAAATCATTTTCTAATAATTGTTCTAGAATTTTTAAATCTTCTTTTTTTATATAAAAATTAATTGATAAAAAGTAATTTGAATTAATAGATAATCTTTCTATATCCATATTTGATATTAATTTTTTATATATATTTAAAAAATCATTATTTGTATAAATGTTAGAATGTAAGTTCACGAATAAAATATTTTCATTTTTTATAATACTTTTAATAACTGTATCTTCTAAGTTATTTGATATTACAGTTCCTTTTTCATTATTAAAGGTTGATTCAGTTATTATTGGAATGCTATACCTCTTCCCCATTTCCACACATCTATTATGTAGTACTTTTGCTCCTGCATTTGATATTTCTAGCATTTCATCATAAGAAATATTTTTTAATTTTCTAGTTTTTCTTATTCTTTTAGGATCTGCTGAATATACTCCATCTACATCTGAAAATATATAACAATGTTTTGCATTTAAGACAGATGCTATTGCCACAGCTGTAGTATCTGATCCACCTCTTCCCAAAGTAGTTATATTATTGTTTTCATCTATACCTTGAAATCCTGTTATAATAACTATTTTATTTTCTTCTAATTCTTTGGTTATTCTATTTAAATTAATCTTACTTATTTTAGCATTTTGATATTCTGAATTTGTATATATTCCTGTTTGCCACCCTGTAAGAGAAATTGCATTATACCCCATTTCATTTAATAATATTGCTAATTTTGAACTAGACATTTGTTCTCCTGTACTTAATAACATATCTAATTCTCGTTTATCTGGAATATTAGATAATTCTTTTGCTTCACTTAACAATGTATCTGTTGTTTTTCCGCTGTGCAGAAACGACAACTACTACTTTAAAATTATTATTATATAAATCTATAATTTTATTTGCAACTATATTTAAATTATCATTATTTGAAAGAGAACTTCCTCCAAATTTTATTACTACTGTTTCCATATACGTTTAACTCCTCTAAAAAATATAATATTATAACCTAAATTTAATTATAAACTTAAGTTATAATATTATATTTTTAAAACTTAAATTATGTGAATAAAAGTGTATTATTTCATTTTTAAGTAACTTTCTATAAATCCATTTAAATCTCCATCCATTACACTTTGTACATTTCCTACTTCATAATTTGTTCTATGGTCTTTAACAAGTGTATATGGGCAAAATACATATGAACGAATTTGACTCCCCCAAGCTATATCATTTTGCATACCTTTTAATTCTTCTATATTATCTTTATGCTCTCTTTCTTTTAAATCTAATAATTTAGATTTTAACATTCTCATAGCAGTTTCTCTATTTTGTATTTGAGATCTTTCAGATTGACAAGATACTACAGTATTTGTTGGAATATGAGTTATTCTAACTGCTGAAGATGTTTTATTTATATGTTGCCCTCCTGCACCGTGAGGCTCTATATGTATCAATTCGTAAATCATCTGGATTTATATCTATTTGTATATCTTCTGAAATTTCTGGTAAAACTTCTAAAGAGGCAAAAGATGTATGCCTTCTTCCTCCACTATCAAAAGGAGAAATTCTAACTAATCTGTGTACTCCCATTTCTCCTTTTAAATAGCCATAAGCATATTTACCTTCAATTAAAAATGTAACACTCTTAATACCTGCCTCATCGCCGTCTAAATAGTCTAATTCATGTAAAACATAATTATTATCATTTGCCCATCTAGAATACATTCTATATAGCATTTCAGCCCAATCTTGAGCCTCTGTTCCACCGAGCTCCAGGGTGAATTGTTAAAATTGCATTATTACTATCATATTTACCAGAAAGTAAAGTATTTATTTCTAATTTTTCTATATTTTTTTCTATTTTATTTGTATCTTTTAAAATATCTTTTACCATTGATAAGTCTTGTTCTAATTCTACTAAAGAAGCAAGTTCTATTGTATTATTAAGTAATAATTCTACTGCTTGATAATTTTCCTTTTTATCTTTTAATTCCTTTATTTTAGAAAGAATTTCTTTAGAATCAGTTGAATTATTCCAAAAGTCTGGATTTAAAGTTTTTTCTTCTAACTTTGATAATTCTTTTATGACATTTTCTATGTCAAAGAGATTCACCTATTCCATTTAATTTTACTTTTAGTTCTTCTAATTTTTTGTTATTTTCCTCTAATTCAAGCATTTAAAATCACATCCTTCTTAAATATTATAGTATATTAGCTTAAAATTGTCTATATTTTTTAAAATTTTAAAAAGCACTCTATACTTTATTTATAGAGTGCTTAAGTCCTTTATTTATTATATTTTGGTTTTTATTTTATTTTTTTATACTTTTTCTAGTACCTTTTGATTTTTATTTTTCTCTTCTTTTTCCATCCAGTCTTTTCCATCAACAACTCTTGTAACCATCATTGCTGATACTGAATCTCCAACTACATTAAGCATTGTTGCTGGTGGGTCTATAATTGTCGCAATTATAGTTAAAATTGGAAGTGCTGCTACTGGATAACCAAGCATTGTTATAATTAACATTTCTGAAATAGTTCCTCCACCTATTGGCACTGCTGTTATTAGTAAGTTTGCAAGTAGTGCAACTCCTAATACTCCAAATATTTCTCCTGGTGTTGCTAAACTTGTTCCAAATAAACATACTAAAAACATTATTTTAAACATAGAACCTATAATTGAACCATCTTTATGAAAACTTGTTCCTAATGGTATTGTAGTTTCAGCAATATCATCTGGTACTCCCATTTTTTTAGCTGATTCTATATTTACTGGTATAGATGCTGCACTTGAACATGTAGCTAATGCTGTTAATGTTCCAGGTATTGCATTTTTCCAAAATGCTACAATTCCCTTTTTTCCTCCTGCTAAAAATGCATAAACTGTATACATTATAAAGTAAAATGCTACTGCAACTAATGTATAATATATAAATGTTTTAGCATATCCTACAGCTATTGATGCACCAAATGTACCTATTAATGATGCAAAATAACATCCAAGACCTATTGGAGCATAATACATTATAATTTTTACAACATTCATTATAATATCATTTGCTGATACTAGAAAATCTGTAACAGGTTTTCCTTTTTCCCCAGACATATTAATTGCAATTCCAAATATTACTGAAAATATTAAAAGAGCAATCATATTTTCTCTAGAAAGTAATTTTGAAAAATCATTTACTGATATTAATTTAACAGTTCTGTCTAAAATAGATAATTCTTCTGTATTTTCAGTTACTTCCTCTGTAGCTTCAAGAGATGCTTTAATATTAGCACCATCTTCTGGTTCTACTAATTTAACAAAATATGTACTTGCAAAACCTATAATTACTGCAAGTAAAGATGTTAGTAAAAAAACTCCTACAATAGTAATCATAATTTTACCTAGCCTTTTAGGCTGTTTCATTTTTGCAATTGATGTTGTAATTGTTAAGAAAATTAATGGTACGATAATTACCAATAAAAGATTTAAAAATAAATCACCAAAAGGACTTAAAATAGCTGCTTTTTCTTGGAATATAATTCCTACGATTGCACCAACAATTATAGCAACTAATAAAATAATTGTTGACTTGTAATTTGATAAAAATTTTTTCATAATACTGCCTCCAAAATTTAGGGCAACAAGAAATATAATTATATCTCTTGGATTTTTATATATTATATAATATATGATTTAATTTATCAATACATGTTTTAATCATAACCGCACGTAAAACGTGCGGTTTGTTCTTACCCTAGAAGGGTATTGT
>CAYVYP010000053.1:0-9731 GCA_964455975.1 uncultured Lachnospiraceae bacterium | reverse complement strand
TACCAAGAAATGTAAAATTAAGTGAAGCACCAAGTTATGGAATGCCAATATCTATTTATGATCCAAAGTCTAAAGGTGCAAAATGCTATGAAAAATTAGCAAAGGAATTTGTAAAATTAAATGATTTAGAAAAAAAGGCAAAGCACATGAAATAAAATAAAAGTGCTATAAGCAAAAGAAAGGATGATAAAATTGGCAAAGAAAACAGGATTAGGAAAAGGTTTAGATGCATTATTTAGTTCTAATGAACTTGATGTAGAAGAAAAAAAAGATGGAGAAATTGTAGAAAATATAAAAATAATAGATATAGAACCAAATAGAGATCAACCAAGAAAAATTTTTGATGAAGAAGCATTAGAAGAATTAGCTGAATCAATAAAAAGATATGGAGTAATAACTCCTATAATAGTAACTAAAAAAGATAATTATTATCAAATTATTGCAGGAGAAAGAAGATGGAGAGCATCAAAAAAAGCAGGGTTAACTCAAATGCCAGCAATAGTAAGGCAATATGATGAGAAAAAAAATAGTGAAATAGCGTTAATAGAAAATATACAAAGGGAAGATTTAAATCCAATAGAAAAAGCAAGAGGATTTAAAAAATTAATGGAGGAATATGGATTAACTCAACAAGAATTATCAGATACATTAGGAATAAGTAGAAGTGGAATAGCAAATACAGTAAGAATTTTGAATTTAGACCCAAGAGTAATAGAATTAGCTTTAACTGGAAAACTTACAGAAGGTCATTGCAAAGCACTTTTAGCATTAACAGATCCAGAAAAACAATTTGATATGGCAAAAAGGATGGTTGAAACCGGTGGTTCTGTAAGAGAAATGGAAAATAGAACACAAGCAAAAAAACATGCAAAAAAGAAAGATGAAAAATATGAAGCGATATATAGGGATATTGAAGATACTTTTCAAGGATTTTTTGGAACAAAAGTAAAGCTAGATGTTGGAAAAAGAAAAGGAAGAATTGTGATAGAATATACATCAAATGATGATTTAGAAAGAATTTTAGAACTTATAAAATAAAAAAGGAGGAAAAAATTTGGATATAATTTTAAATTTTTTAAGGACAGATACTTTTTTAATAATATTAGCTTGTATTAATATAATATTAGTTGTTTTGTATATTACAAATATTGTTAAACAAAGTAAAATAAGAAAAGAACAAATAAAATTTAATAAAAAATTAGGTAATAGTGTTAATATAGAAGAAGTTTTGAAAAAATATTTTGAAAAAGTAGAAGATGTTGAATATAAAAATCAAGAATTAATGAAGTATTGCCATAATTTAGATTCTGATATGACAAATTGTATACAAAAAATAGGTATTGTTAGATATAGTGCTTTTAAAGATACAGGAAGTGATTTAAGTTTTGCTTTAGCACTTTTAGATGAAAAAGATAATGGGGTTGTTTTAAATGGAATATATTCAAGAGAAATATCAAATATATATGCAAAACCAATAGAAAATGGAAAATCATCATATACATTGTCTGGGGAAGAGGAAGAAGCTATTTTTAAAGCAAAAACATCTGAACAAACACATAAAATAAGAGAATAAAATAAAAAACTTAAACTAAAAACTTAAATTTTAAAATTTAAGTTTTTTTTAATGTTACAAAAATATAATAACTTTTATAAATGGAGGTTATTATGGAATTTATAGCAAATGAAGGAAAAAATATAGAAATAGAAGTAGAACGGAAAAACATATTTAAGAAGTGCAATAAAAACAAGATTTATAAAGCAAGGAGAGTCATATGTAGATATATTTAAAGAATATATATTACCAATATATGAAAATGGAGATATTGTAAGCTGTAGTGAAAAAATAATTTCATTATGTCAAAATAGAGTTATAAAAAGAGAAGAAATACAAATAGGATTTTGGGCTAAATTATTGTCTAAATTTGCATCTCATCCGACTACAGGAGTCGGTGTTGGAGAAACAATAAAAATGCAATATGCAATAGATACAGTAGGATTATTTAAAGTATTATATGCAAGCATTGTAAGTGCAATAACAAAACTATTTGGAAAAAAAGGTGCTTTTTATGAAATTGTTGGATTAGAAGTAAGTGGATTAGATGGATTTTATGGTAAAGTCTGGAGTGAATATGAAAATATAGGAATACAAATACCAGAAAATTCAGCTAAAGTATGTAATGAAATAAAAGACAAATTAGGAATTTCATGTATGATAGTAGATGCAAATGATTTAGGACAAGAAATATTAGGAAAATCTGATGATATACAAATGAATGAAGAAGAATTAAAAAAATTAATAAAAGATAATCCGGCAGGACAAGATAGACAATTAACACCATTAATCTTAATTAGAGAAAAGGTTAATGTTTAGACTAAAATATAAGTTGTGGAGGAAAAATATAAATGTAGGGGAGAACTCTGTTCTCCCGCAATATAGAAATATAATATTAACTGAAATAGGAATAAGAATAGAAAAAGAAGTTGTAATTATTCTAAATATTAATAATAATTTTAACAAAATTAATAAAAAATGTTCTTATAAATATTGACAAGTTAGAAGATAAATGTTATCATAATAATTGTCGTTACGTACTTTGGAGAGGTGGTCGAGTTGGTTTATGGCACCAGTCTTGAAAATTGGCGTAGGTTTGTAGCCTACCGTGGGTTCGAATCCCACCCTCTCCGCCAAATAAATAAAAGTAACGACTTTTATTTTAAATGGAGATTTACCCAAGTAGGTTGAAGGGGACAGTTTGCTAAACTGTTAGGGTTCGTTAAGGGCCGCGAGGGTTCGAATCCCTCAATCTCCGCCAAAAGAATTAGCGTAAAAGTTAATTCTTTTTTTGTTGAAAAAACCTAATATATATATATTAATAAAATAAATAATATAAGCTAAAAATAGATATTATACATATAAAAAGTAAAAACAGTAGAGTTACATAATTTGACTTTTGCAATAAATTATGGTATATTTGATATATAATCTTTTTGTTAATCCTCTTTTTCAGCGTATGGTTAGACAGAAAGAGTAATAAATATTAGGAGGAAAAACTTATGAAGTGGGACGATTTTCTCTTAGACATTGCACGTATCGGTATTCCAACTGCAATCATCTTTGTGTTGGTGATGTCCTTGAGAGAGACTGTTAGAGAAGAACGGGATGGAGAAAATACAAATTTGAGTTGGATGATTTGTGGTGTAATGATTCTTGCACTCGTTTTAAGTGTTGCATTTAGATAATGAGTGGAAAAAAGTACGTATGTTATAAAAGACATACGCACTTTTTTTAGATCTAATATAAGAGCAAAGTATTGCAATAAAACTTAAAATATTATATAAATTATAGTGTAATATAATTATTAAGTTTAAAATCAATTTTAAGAGGAGAATTTTAATAAATGAATAGTTTTATGAAAAAAGCAAAAAATAAAGCCAAAAACGGAATTAAAGAAAATGAAGGTGGTCCATTTGGAGTAGCTATTGTTAATAAGAATGGAGAAATCATATCAGTTGGAAATAATAAAGTTTTAATAAATAATGATCCAACTGCACATGCTGAAATAACAGCAATTAGAGAAGCTTGTAAAAAATTGAAAACATATAATTTAGAGGGGTATATATTATATACAACATGTGAGCCATGTCCTATGTGTTTATCTGCAATAATTTGGGCAAATATAAAACAAGTATATTATGGATGCACAAAAGAAGATGCAGCATTTATTGGATTTAGAGATGACTTAATATATGAATATCTTAAAGGAAAAAATGCTGAAGTTTTAAATTTAAAACAATTAGATAGAGAAGAATGTTTAAAATTATTTGAAGAATATAAAAAAGAGAGTAAAACTATTTATTAGTTTTATTCTCTTTTTCTGCTTTATTAAATATACAAATATTTTTTATAATAGTATAAATTAATTCTAAATGTTTTTCTGATGTTGAATATAAGAGTTTAGAGATCTTTTTTTGCATGTTGTTATTTTCTAAATTTCCAAATAAAAGGTAATCTGCTGAAACACCAGTACCTTGAGATATTTTCATCAAAGTCTCAATACTTAAAGATTTATTTCCAAGTTCAATTTTTGTAAGAAAAGATTCTGAAATATCAACTAGTTCTGAAAACTTGTCTCTATTTAAATTTAAATTTTCTCTAATTTCTCTAATTCTATTACCAATTTCCATATTATTTTTCATAAATACCACCTATATTTCTTCTATCAGTAAAATTATATAATTAAGATAAAAGATTTACTACTGACTTATAGTGAATAAAAATAAAACACTAAAAATAAACATATTATAGAAAATAAAAAATATTATTAAATAAGAAAGAGTGATATAATATGAATTTAGGTTTATGTTTAGCAGGTGGTGGAGTAAAAGGAGCAGCTCATATAGGAGCAATTAAAGCTTTTGAAGAAGAAAATATTAAATTTAAATATGTATCTGGAGCATCTTCTGGAAGCATAGTTGCAACATTGTATTCAATTGGTTATACATCAGAGCAGATGTATAATATATTTTGTAAATTTAGTAAAAAAATAAAATATGTAGAATTTATACACATATTGAATGGAATAATGAGGACAATATTCACACAAAAGCTTAGCATCTGTGGATTAAACAGTGGGAAACAAATAGAAAAAATAATAAATAAAATTTGTTTAAATGAAAATATTAAAAATATAAGTGATATAAAAAATAATTTGATAATTCCAAGCGTAGATTTAAATACAGGTGAAATTTACATATTTTCATCAAAAAAACTTAGAAAAACATATTCAGATAATATTAAATATGTAAACGATATTAGTATAGGAAGGGCAGTAAGAGCTAGTTGCAGTTTTCCTGGAGTTTTTTCACCATGTAATTTTAATAATATAGAATTAATAGATGGAGGAATAAGGGAAAATGTACCATGGAAAGAAACTAAAAATCTAGGAGCACAAAGGATATTATGTATTAGTTTTGAAAAGAAAATAAGATCTAACAATCATAATATTATTGATATAGTATCTAATTCATTTGATATACTTTGCCATGAACTTTCAAATTATGAATTAGAGGGAGTAGACTGCTTACATAAAATTAAATTTGAGGAAATTTCATTATTAGATACTTCAAAAATAGAATATTTATATAAAGAAGGATATATACAAACAAAAAATAAAATGAAGGAAATAAAAAAGTGTATATATAGTTAAAAAAATAAAATGCAAATATTTTTGCATTTTATTTTTTGTTTAATTATACTGTTTCAGAAGTTTTTTCTTCTGATTTAGTTTCGATATTTTCATTTTCTTTATTTATAAGATTAAGTTCATTTTCTTTTCTTATTAAATTATCTTTTGCTACAGTCATAAGAAGTTTAATTCTATTTGTTTGATTTGATTCACTTGCACCAGGATCATAGTCTATTGGTGAAATATTTGCATCTGGATACATACTTCTAATTGTTTTTATTACACCTTTTCCAACAACGTGATTTGGAAGACAAGCAAATGGTTGTACGCAAACAATATTTGGAATGTCATTTTCTATATATTCTATCATTTCAGCTGTTAAAAACCAGCCTTCTCCTGTTTGATTTCCAATTGATAATACATTTTTTACTTTATCTTCTAAATGCCAGATATCGCATGGTTGTAAGTAACCTTTTTTTGAATTAGCTAAAGCTATTTTTACATCTTTTTCTAAAATATCTACTAATTTTATTGCTGCTTTAAAGATTTTAGCTTTTGTTTTATCTGTATTTATAAGTTTGTTAAATGTAATTTTATGTGTAGCAATAAATTTAACAAATCCCATAAAATCAGGTAAAATTATTTCTGCACCTTCTTCTTCCAATTTTTGACCTACATAATTATTTCCAAAAGGATGATATTTTATTAAAACTTCTCCAACAATACCAACTTTAGGTTTTTTAATAGATGTATCTAACTCAATTTTTTCAAAATCTTCTACTATTTCATAAATACTTTTATTAAATTCTTTCATTGTTGATTTTTCTAATAATTTTTTACATTTATCCATCCAAGTATCAAATAATTTTTGAGATTCACCTTTATTTATTTCATATGCTCTATTTTTAGTAAGCATTTTTTGAAGTAAATCTGCATAAACCACCATTTTTAATAATCTTTCAACTAGTGGAAGAGTTATTTTAAATCCTGGCATTTTTTCCATTCCAACAACATTAAAAGATATTACCGGAATATTCTCAAAGCCAGCATCTTTTAAAGCTTTACGAATAAATCCAATATAATTTGTAGCTCTACATCCACCACCTGTTTGAGACATTATTAAAGCTGTTTTATTTAAATCGTATTTTCCAGATTGAAGAGCCTCTATCATTTGTCCTGTTACTAATATTGATGGATAACAAGCATCGTTATTTACATATTTTAAACCAGTTTCAACAGTATGATTTGTACAATCTTTTAAAAGAACTACATTATAGCCAGAAGCTCTTACTGCTGCTTCTAATAATTCAAAATGAATTGGTGCCATTTGAGGTATTAAAATTGTATAGTCTTTTTTCATGTCTTTTGTAAAAATTTTCTTTTTAACTCCATAATCACCTAAAGTTTCTTTTTCCAAATTTGTATTGATACGTTTATTCATACTAGCTAAAAGTGAACGTATACGAATTCTAACAGCGCCCAAATTGTTTATTTCATCTATTTTTATTAATGTATACATTTTATTATAACTTGATAAAATTTCTTCTACTTGATCTGTTGTTACTGCATCAACACCACAACCAAAAGAATTTAGTTGTACAAGTTCTAAATTGTCATGATGTCCAACAAATTCAGCAGCTGCATATAATCTTGCATGATATACCCATTGGTCTACAACTCTTATAGGACGTTTTGCTTCTGCTTTATTAGCAATACAATCCTCTGTTAAGACACATAAACCTAAAGATGTAATTAATGTATCTATACCATGGTTTACTTCTGGGTCTAAATGATAAGGTCTTCCTGCTAGAACAATTCCTTTTAAATTATTTTCTTCTATATATCTTACTGTTTCTTCACCTTTTCTATGAATATCATCTTTTGCTCTTTGATATTCTTCTTCAGCTGCTTTTGCTGCTTCTAAAACTTCTTTTTTTGTAAAATTGTATGAACTGAATTCAGGTAATTCCAAAATGGTTTTAGTTAAATTATTTACATCAAAAGGTAAAAAAGGATTTAAAAATTTAATTTCTGGATTTTTTAATTCTTCAACATTATTTTTTAATACTTCTGAATAAGAAATTACAATAGGACAATTATAGTGGTTATCAGCTTTTTCATATTCTTTTCTAGAATATGGTATACAAGGATAGAAAATAGTTTTTATTCCACTATTTAATAAACTAATTATATGCCCATGTGATAATTTAGCAGGAAAACATACAGATTCAGAAGGCATAGATTCTATTCCTTTTTCATATGTTTTTCTATTGCTTTTTTCAGAAAGAACAACTCTAAAACCTAATTTTGTTAAAAATGTAAACCAGAAAGGATAATCCTCATACATGTTTAAAACTCTTGGAATACCTATTGTTCCTCTTGGAGCAAATTGTTCTTCTAATGGAGTATAATCAAAAATTCTTTCATATTTATATTGAACTAAATTAGGAAGTTTGTTAGTTTTTGTAACTTGACCTGCTCCTCTTTCACAACGATTTCCAGATATGTGTTTATTTCCATTACTAAATTTATTAATAGTAAGTAAACAATGATTTTCACAAATACCACATCTTGTATGAGTTGTAGTAATTTTTAATTTATCTAATTCATCTAATTTTAAAATTGATGATGTATATTCCATATCTTTATTTTGTTCATATTGTTCTTCTGCTAAAAGAGCGGCACCATAAGCACCCATAAGCCCAGCTATATCTGGTCTTACTACATTTTTACCAACAATAAGTTCAAAACTACGTAAAACAGCATCATTGTAAAATGTTCCACCTTGTACAACAATGTGATCTCCTAATGTTTTTACATCTCTAACCTTCATAACTTTTTGAATTGCATTTTTTATAACTGAATAAGAAAGTCCACTTGAAATATCTCCAACTGAATATCCTTCTTTTTGGGCTTGTTTAATTTTAGAATTCATAAACACTGTACATCTTGATCCTAAATCTACAGGACGTCTTGCTTTTAAAGCTTCATCTACAAATTCAGAAATTGATAAATTTAAACTTTTAGCAAAAGTTTCTATAAATGAACCACAACCAGAAGAACAAGCTTCATTAAGCATAATGTTATCAATTACACCATTTTTTATTTTAATATATTTCATATCTTGTCCACCGATATCAACTATACTTGTGCAATTAGGCATAAATTTTTTTGCTGCTGTATAATGTGCAATTGTTTCAATTTCATTTAAATCTACATTTAAAGCTGTTTGAATAAGTTTTTCACCATAACCAGTAACACCACTATAACGAATAGTAACATCTTTAGGAAGTTCATTATATAGTTTTTTTAGCATTTTAATAACACTATCTAAAGGATTTCCTTCATTACTTCCATATAAAGAATAAAGTAAATTTCCATCTCTATCTATTAATACAAGTTTTGCTGTTGTAGAACCAACATCAATACCAATAAAAACATCACCTTTTGCTTCTTTTAAATTTTTTTTATTAACTTTATCTGCTTCATGTCTTTTTTTGAATTCTTCATATTCTGCATCTATAGCAAATAAAGGCTTTAAAGGATTTGTTGTAGTATCTTGAGAAATTCTTAAAACTTCTATTTTTGATTTCAATTTTTCAACTGTAATTGTATGTGAATTAAGTGAATCTAAAGAGGCTCCTTTTGCTACTAAAAGATGAGCTTCTTCTGGAATTATTATTTCATTTTCTTTTAAATTTAATGTTTGTATAAACCTATTTCTAAGTTCAGATAAATAATTAAGAGGTCCACCTAAAAAGGCTACATTTCCTCTAATTGGCCTTCCACATGCTAAACCACTTATTGTTTGATTTACAACTGCTTGGAAAATAGAAACAGCAATATCTTCTTTAGCTGCGCCTTCATTTAAAAGTGGTTGAATATCAGTTTTAGCAAAAACTCCACAACGTGATGCTATTGGATAAATTGTTTGATAATCTTTTGCAAGTTCATTAAGTCCTTGTGTATCTGTATGTAAAAGTGAAGCCATTTGATCTATAAAAGCTCCAGTTCCACCAGCGCAAGTACCGTTCATACGTTGTTCTATAAATTTATCAAAATATATTATTTTTGCATCTTCTCCACCAAGTTCTATTACAACATCAGTTTGAGGAATATATTTTTCTACAGCTCTTTTACAAGAAACAACTTCTTGAATAAAAGGCATATTTAAAAATTTAGCTGCAGACATAGCACCAGAACCAGTTAAGGCAATTGTGAAAATTGATTCCGGGTACATTTTTGCCAAATCTTCTAATACGTTGCAAATAGTATTTTTTGTATCAGAAAAATGCCTTCTATAATCTCTATATATAGTTTCTAAATTATCATCCATTACAATAATTTTTACAGTGGTAGACCCAACGTCTAAACCAACATGAAGTATATTATTCATTAATTTTTTTCTCCTTTTTTATTACATAAGTAAATATAAAAATTCATCATTAATTGTATACTAAAAATAGCAGTTTTGTCAATGTTAACAACTTATTAAGTTTCGGTATTTTTTTAAAAAAATCAGAAACGTTATCCACAGAATTGTGA
>CAYVYP010000052.1:0-10065 GCA_964455975.1 uncultured Lachnospiraceae bacterium | reverse complement strand
TGCTTCACTTAATTTGACATTTCTTGGTATTACTGTTTTATATACTTTATCATCAAAATATTTTTTTACTTCTTTAACAACTTGGTTTGAAAGATTTGTTCTTATATCATACATTGTAAGAACTGCACCCTCTATTTCCAAACTTTTGTTTAAATGCTTTTTGACTAAATTTACTGTGTTTAAGAGTTGTCCTAATCCTTCTAATGCATAATATTCACATTGTATAGGTATTAATACACTATCTGAAGCAGTAAATGCATTTAATGTAATTAATCCTAATGATGGTGGACAATCAATTATAATATAATCAAATTCTTCTTTTATTTCTTCTAATTTTTCCTTTAATCTTTGTTCTCTAGACATCATTGAAACAAGCTCTACTTCTGCCCCTGCTAAATTTATGTCTGAAGGACAAACTTTTAAATTTTTTATTTGAGTATCCTGAAGTGCATCTTTCATTTCTACTTCATCAACTAATACATCATATATAGAAATTTCTTGATTTCTTTCCACTCCTACTCCACTTGTTGCATTTCCTTGTGGATCTGTATCTATCATTAAGACTTTTTTTCCATTTTTTGCAAGTATTGTGCTCAAATTGACTGCAGTTGTAGTCTTTCCAACTCCGCCTTTTTGATTTGCTATTGATACTACTTTTCCCAACTTCATTCCTCCAAACATCAAATTTTGACATATTAATGATATAAAAATATCTTAAATATGTCAATGTATTTTACAAATTTATTTTATTTTTTTGTGTCAAATTTTGTCGAATTTTTACTGTCAGAAAACTTTTTATCTGTTTGCCTGACTGATTTTTTATATTCCCGTTGTGTGTGGAACATTCTCAATTTGCGTGGAACATTTTTACTTTTTTTCTATGTAATAGTTGTTACTCTATAGGTTCCTTTGATGGAACACCTGCTTTTCTTGGAAAATTTTCAGGTGTTTTTCTTATTTTTCTAATGATAATATTTTTTCTTAAAATATCACTATCTGGAAGATATACTTCTTCTATCTTTTCTATTTTACCACCTAATATTTCTATTGCTTTTTTAGATTTTTCTATTTCATCTTCTGCATTTATACCTTTCATACATATACATATTCCACCTATTTTAGTAAATGGCAACATATATTCTAGCAATACATTTAATCCTGCAACCGCTCTTGAGGTAACAATATCAAAGCTTTCCCTTTCTCCAGTTTGCTTTACAAAATCTTCTGCTCTTCCATGAATAGCATAAACATTTTTAATTTCTAATTTTTCTATAACTTCATTCAAAAAGTTTATTCTTTTATTTAGTGAATCTAACAATATAATTTTAGAATCTTGATTTATTATTTTTAATGGTATCCCAGGAAAACCTGCTCCTGTACCAATATCAAGGATCTTATCATTTTTAGTTATATATTTATTTATCGTAATTGAATCTATAAAATGTTTTTGAATAATCTCTTTTTTATCAGTTATAGCTGTTAAATTTATCTTTTCATTCCATTCTAAAAGTAATTCCATATAATTATAAAAATTTTCTATTTGTTTTTCTGTTAAATTTATATTTATTTTATTTGCTTTATTTTTTAATTCTTTTTCAAATTCTAAAAATTCCATATAAACTCCTTATTTGTTTTCTTGCTTATTTATTCTTCTTTCTTTTTCTAAATAAACTAAAAGTACTGATATGTCAGCTGGTGAAACTCCTGATATTCTAGAGGCTTGTCCAACTGATGCTGGTTTAAATTTATTTAACTTTTGTCTTGCCTCTAATCTAATTCCTGTTACATTATTATAATCTAAATCTTCTGGCAATAGCTTTTTTTCTAACTTTTTAAACTTTTCTACTTGTGCAATTTGCATTTTTATATATCCTGAATATTTTATTTGTATTTCTGCCTCTTCTTTTTCATCTTTTTCTAAATTTGATCTATTTTCATCTATTTTTTCTAATATATTATATGTAAGTTCTGTTCTTCTTAACAAGTCTGATAGCTTTACTCCTGTAGTAAGTTCAGATGAATTGTTTTCTTTTAATAATTCATTTACTTGTTTAGATGGCTTTATTGTTGTATTTTCTATTCTTTCTACTTCTTTTTCTATATTTTTCTTTTTATTTAAAAACCTATTGTATTTTTCATCTGAAATAAGTCCTATATCATGTCCGATTTCAGTTAAACGTAAATCTGCATTATCTTGTCTTAATAAAAGTCTGTATTCTGCTCTAGAAGTCATCATTCTATATGGTTCATTAGTACTTTTAGTTACTATATCATCTATTAAAACTCCTATATATGCCTCTGATCTATCTAATATTAAAGCTTTCTTTCCTAATATTTTTCTACTTGCATTTATTCCTGCTATCAATCCTTGACATGCAGCTTCTTCATATCCTGATGTTCCATTTATCTGCCCTGCAAAAAACATTCCTTCAACATTTTTACTTTCTAATGATATTTTTAATTGTGAAGGTTCTATGCAATCATATTCTATGGCATATGCAGGTCTTGTAAATTCTGCATTTTCTAACCCTGGTATAGTTCTATACATCTGAATCTGTACATCTTCTGGTAGAGATGAACTCATTCCTTGAATATACATTTCATCTGTATCTTTTCCTATTGGTTCTACAAATATTTGATGTCTTTCCTTGTCACTAAATCTTACTACTTTATCTTCTATAGATGGGCAATATCTTGGTCCTGTTCCTTCTATTTTACCAGAATATAATGGAGAACGATGTAAATTTGCTCTAATAATATCATGTGTTTTACTATTTGTATATGTTAAATAGCAAGGTTCTTGAGTAATATTTCTTTTTTTATCTTCAAAAGAAAATAAACAAATATCTTCTTCTCCTTCTTGTATTTCCATTTTTGATAAATCTAAACTATTTTTATTTAATCTAGCTGGTGTTCCTGTTTTAAATCTTAATAATTCAAATCCATTATTTTTAAGACTTTCTGATAATTTTTTAGCTGCAAATACTCCATCTGGCCCACTTTCTTTTGAATATTCTCCTATATATATTTTTCCTTTAAGATATGTTCCTGTAGCTAATATTACAGATTTTACTTTATAAATCGCTCCTATATCTGTTTCTATAGATACTACTCTTCCATTTTCTATTTTTATATCCACTATTTCAGCTTGCTTAACACTTAAATTTTTTTGTCTTTCTAAAGTATGTTTCATTTCCATCTGATACATCTTTCTATCAGCTTGTGCTCTTAAAGAATGTACGGCTGGCCCTTTAGATGTGTTTAACATTTTTATTTGTATATATGTTTTATCTATATTTTTTCCCATCTCACCACCAAGGCAATCTATTTCTCTTACTAAATGTCCTTTTGAACTTCCTCCTATATGTGGATTACATGGCATATTTGCTATAGCTTCTAAACTTATTGAAAATATTACTGTTTTCATTCCCAATCTTGCTGCTGCTAAAGCTGCTTCACAACCTGCATGTCCAGCGCCAATTACTGCTACATCATATTCTCCTGCATCATAATTCATTTTAATTCCTCTTTTCTTTCTTTTTATAGTCGTTTTATATGGAACAAGAAATATTGTTCCATATACTTTTTTGTCAATTTTTTATTCTTATTTATTGCAATGTCTGTACTCTATTTTATTATATTTATTTTTTTGTCTAAAAGCATATGTGTTTTTAAAAAATTTTCTTTACTTTTTATCTATTTTTTAATGCTTATATTTTTATTATATCTTTTATGTCTACTATTTTTAATTTTTTCTTTTATTTTCGTTTTTAACCGTTTTTCTTTTTTAGTTATAAAACTATACTGTTTTATATTTATTTTGTCTTATTTTTGATTTTAAAGCGTTGTTTCTATGTTTTATTTTATATTTATTTACCTAGACAAAATTTAGAAAAAATTTCATTAATTATTTCTTCTGAAACATTTTCTCCTGTAATTTCTCCTAAACTTTCTAAAATACTTTTTATATATATAGAAATAATATCTAATGGCATTTTTTCTTCTACAGCTTTTTTTGTATTGCAAACATTTTTAATAGCTTCATCTATTTTATTTTTATGTCTTATATTAGTTATTAAAACACTATTATCTAAATCTATTTTATTTAAGCTAAACATTTTTGAAATTTCTAAATATAATTTATTTATTCCTGATTTTTCTAATGCAGAAATTTCTATTACTGGTTTTTTAGAATTATTAATTTTCTGATTTTCTTTTAATATATTTATTCCTATGTCTATTTTATTAAGAATAATTATTGCATTTTTATTTTTAATTAAATCTAATATTTCAATATCTTTTTTATTTAATTCTTTTGTACAGTCAAATATGGCTATAACTAAATCTGCCTGATTAGCTATTTCTTTTGATTTTTCTATTCCTATTTTTTCTATTTTATCTTCTGAATCTCTTATTCCAGCCGTATCTATAAGCTTTACAGGAATTCCTTCTATTGTAATAAATTCTTCAATAGAATCTCTCGTTGTTCCTTCTATATCAGTAACTATTGCTCTTTCTTCTTTTAATATTGCATTTAATAATGATGATTTTCCTGCATTTGGTCTTCCTATAATAGCTGTCTTTATTCCCTCTTTTATTATTTTTCCATTTTCAAAACTTTCTGATAAGTTTTTTAATCTTTCCTCAACAAAATTAATTGTATTTATAATTTTTTCATCTGTTAATTCTTCTATATCATATTCTGGATAATCTATAGAAGCTTCTATGTCTGACATTACATCTAATATTTTTTCACGAATTACTTTAATTTCTGTTGATAAAAATCCTTCTAATCCATTAATTCCTGCTTTTGCTTCTTTTTCTGATTTCGAATTTATTAAATCTATAATAGATTCTGCTTGAGATAAATCTATTCTACCATTTAAAAATGCTCTTTTAGTAAATTCTCCTGGCTCTGCTAGATTTGCTCCATTTTTTAAGCATTCTTTTAATATTCTTTTTATTACAACTTGTCCTCCATGAGAATTTATTTCACACATATTTTCTGTTGTATAACTTTTGGGTTCTTTAAAGTATGATACCAATACTTCATCTATTATTTCTCCATTTGTAGAATCTATAATATTACCATACTTTATTGAATATCCTTTTATTTCATCTATATTTTTAGCATTTTTTTGTACAAATACTTTTTCTAAAATTTTAAAAGTATCTTTTCCACTCATTCTTACAATTCCTATAGAACCTATTCCAGGAGCAGTTGATATCGCAGCTATTACATCCATTTTATTCCTCCAATTAAAAAGTCAAAGTTAATTTTAGTATTTTTAAGAAATCTCTTAAAGTACTAAAATTTGAACTTTGACTTCAAATTTTATTTATTTAATTCTATTACTATTTTTCTATTAGGCTCTTCACCTATGCTATATGTTTTTACTTTTTTATTTTCTTGTAATTTACTATGAATTATTTTTCTTTCATATGCACTCATTGGCTCTAATGTTATCATTTTTCCATTTCTTATTACTGTTTTAGATAATTTTTCTGCTAATTCTTCTAATTGTTTTTCTCTTTTTAATCTATATCCTTCTATATCTAAAATAATCTTTATTTTTTCAGAAATAATATTGTTTATTATTGAAGTTAATATGTTTTGAAAAGAATTTAATGTTTCTCCTCTATATCCAATTAAAAATGCAACTTTTTCATCTTTTATGTCTATATAAATTATATTATTTTCTATTTTAATATTATAATTTACATTTTCTAATTTTAAACTTTTAAAAAATTCTTTTAAAAATTCTTCTATTTTCTGTTTTGCTATTTCTAATGATTCTTTACTAACTTCACTATTTTTTTCTCTTTTTAATATATTTGTTGCTTCTTCTTTTAAGTTTTTCTTTTCGTTTTCTTTTATTGTTAATTCAACTTTTACTACTCTTGGTGCCAATATACTAAAAAAACTTCTTTTTTCTTCATTTTCTAATATTTTAATATCCACCATATTTTTAGATACTTTTAATTCTTTTAATCCATTTTCTATGGCTTCTGATGATGTTTTTCCTTCGGCGATAATGCTTTTAGACATTTTCTTTTTCCTCCTTAGATTCCATAAATTTATTTAAAATTAATCTTTCTGCTATCATTAACAAGTTACTTATAAGCCAATATAATGCTAATCCTAATGGTGCTACTATTGCTATAGATATTGACATTATTGGCATCATAAATGACATTGTTTTATTCATTTGTGCCATCGTATCTATTTCTTCTTCTGGTTGCCCGTTTTCGTTAATTATTAATTCTTTACTTTTCTTTTTATTTGTTTGCATAGATGTTGTTATTTTTATAGATAAAAATGATGAGATTACGTATAATATTGGAATTATATATACTCTAAAATCATTTAAACTTTGTGTTGGAACCTTACTTAAATCAATTCCTAAAAAATCCATATTTATATATACTCTATTATCTTCTCCACCCTTTTTTTGGATAATATCAATTTCTGGGTACGCTGACTTATTTCCACTATTTTCTTCTTGTATTTGTGTTGTATAATCATTTATTATATTAGTATCTATTTTCTTCATAAAAGTAAGTGGACTTCTAACTAAATAAAAGATTGCAAGCAATAATACAAGTTGTAATATTGAGCTTAAACAGCCACTAAATGGACTCATTTTTTCTCTTTTATATAGTTCCATTGTTTCTTGATTTAATTTTTCTGGATTATTTTTATATTTTTTTTGAATATCTTTCATTTCAGCTTGAATTTTAGCTGATTTTTTCATTGATTTTTGTTGTTTTATTGATATTGGTAATAATATTAATTTAATAATTATAGTAAATAGTATTATTGCTAATCCATAATTATTTACTATATTATATATAAAATTTAATAAATATCCAAACATATTTGCTATAAAATCCATAAAGACTCCTTTTCTTTTATTTTAAAGGATCATATCCTCCTTTTGAAAAAGGATTGCACTTTAAAATTCTCTTAATTCCTAATATTAAGCCTTTTATCGCTCCATATTTTAAAATAGCTTGTTTTGTATATTCTGAACAGCTAGGATAATATTTACAATGTATTCCAAAGAATTCTAATATTGGAGATATTGTTTTTTTATATATTTTTATAAAAAAAACTAAAATTTTTTTCATATTATTCCTCTTTTAATAGTTTTGCTCTTATAAAAATATTATTAATATCTTTTTCAATATTTTTATAATTTGCAAGTTCTATATTGTTCTTCTTTTTCCACATAATAATAATATTATATCCTGTTTTTAAGTCATTTTTTATTAATCTATAATTTTCTCTTATTAATCTTTTAATTTTATTTCTTTTAACTGCTGTTGCTACTTTTACACTTACAGCTATTCCAATAAAATTAATATTTTTATTATTTTTTAAAATAATAATATCTATATTTTCTCCAGAGTAATATTTTCCTCTAGATAATACATTTTTAAATTCATAATTTTTTTTTAGTGTATTTATTTTTCTCATTTTTTCACTCATTTACTTTATAAAATTACAAAAAAGGCCACTTAAAAACGCAGCCTTATTTTAATTTTACGCACTTATTTTTTTTCTACCTTTAGCTCTTCTTGCTTTTAATACAAGTCTACCAGCTCTAGTTTTCATTCTTTTCATAAATCCGTGTTCTTTTTGTCTTTGTCTGTTTTTTGGTTGATATGTTCTTTTCATTTTGCACCTCCTAATTTTATTTAAAAACCAATTTTATTGGCTAATACTTCATCATAAGTGTTAGTATTATACATCAAAACTATTAATTATGTCAAGGAAATATTACTTATTTATTTTATTCTGTAATTTTATTTTTATTTTTTATATTTTTTTACCTATTTTTTTAAAGTTATTCACTATTTTATCCACATTATACACATAGATAAAAACTTTTTTTTCATTATATATTGACTATTGTGTTTCTTTTTTGATATTATATGAAAATAATAGGGAATAAAGACTTTTTTACATTTTAAAATTTATAAAATTTTTTTGATAATATTTCAACAATATTACAAAATTTTTATACTTATCAACATATGTGTATAACTTTGTGGATAACTTTTTAAGACCTTATTTATATTAATTTTATTTGGAGGTTTTTAACAAAATGCAGAGTAATCTAAATGAACTTCTTACAAAAGCAAAAGATCTTTTAAAAGATGAAGTAACAGCAATATCTTATGATACTTGGATTAAAACATTAGAAATTGAAAGCGAAAATAATGGACATATAGTATTAATTGCAACATCTCCTTTTCAACAAGATGCCGTTAATACAAGATATCATGATTTAATTATTAATACATTTAATTATATTACAAATAAAGATTGTTCAATTAGTGTTATTTTAAAAGGAAAAACTTCAGAAGAATTTACAAATGAAACTTCTGCTTTAGACAGTGTAGATACAAATCCTGTCAAAAATAATTCTTCCTTAAATCCTAAATACACTTTTAATACTTTTGTAGTTGGTAACAATAATAGATTTGCTCATGCAGCCGCATTAGCTGTAGCTGAATCACCAGCAACATCTTATAATCCATTATTTTTATATGGAGGCGTTGGTCTTGGTAAAACTCACTTAATGCATGCTATTGGTAATGAAATATTAAAAAACAATAAAAATGCTAATATTTTATATGTCACTTCTGAAAAATTTACTAACCAATTAATAAATTCTATTAAAGATTCTAAAAATGAACAATTTAGAAATAGATATAGAAATATAGACGTACTTTTAATTGATGATATTCAATTTATTGCTGGAAAAGAAAGAATTCAAGAAGAATTTTTTCATACTTTTAATACTTTACATGAAAGTGGAAAACAAATTATAATTTCTAGTGATAGACCACCAAAAGAAATTCAATTATTAGAAGATAGGTTAAAATCAAGATTTGAATGGGGATTAATTGCAGATATTTCAAGTCCAGATTACGAAACTCGTTTAGCTATATTAAGAAAAAAAGCTCAATCTGATAATATTATTATAAATGATGATATTTTATCTAATATTGCTACAAAAGTAGAAGCAAATATTAGGGAATTAGAAGGAGTTTTAAATAAACTAGTAGCAATTGCATCATTAACTCATACACCAATAACAATAGAAATGGCAGAAAAATCAATTAATGATGTTATTTCTCAAAAAGAAAAAGTTATTTCTTCAGATTATATTCAAGATGTTGTAGCTAAATATTTTAATATAAATAAAAAAGATTTAAAAGGTTCAACAAGATCTGCAGATATAACATACCCAAGACAAATTGCAATGTATTTATGCCGTGATATTGCTCAAATGTCTTTTCCTAAAATAGGAGATGATTTTGGAAAAAGAGATCATACAACTGTTATGCATGCTTGCAATAAAATAGATAAAGAAGTAAAAGAAAATACAAATACAAAATTAATTGTGGATAGTGTGAGAAAAATAGTATTAAATCATGAATAGTTTTGATTTATAGTATTACAAAACTTTTTTAAAAAGTATGTTTGTTAAACTTAAGTTTGTTATAAAAAACTATGTTCCTTCTTACGGAACAGCTTAATTGGTTATTAACATAGTATTGTTTATAATATGTATATAATCTGTTTATAACTAATTTATTAACAATTTTAAATTTACATTGTGGATAACTTAACATTTTATCCACGAATTCATTAACAACACTTTTTATAGGGAAATAAGTAATCCCCAGAGTTTTCCACCGTTTCCACAGCACCTAATACTATTACTTCTAATAATATTTAATTATTAATAAAAAGGAGATACGAAAATGAAATTCGTTTGTGAAAAGGATAAAATCCTTAAAGCTATTAATTCCGTAGTAAAAGGAGTAGCTTCAAAAACTACAATGCCTATACTAGAAGGAATACTTATTCAAACAAATGATAAAGAAATTAAATTAACAACCTATGATTTAGAAATAGGAATAGAATATATAATAGATTGTAATGTAGAAGAAGAAGGTTCAACAGTAGTAAATGCAATAATGTTTAGTGAAATAATAAGAAAATTACCAGATACTCTAATAAAAATAGAGGTAAATGATAAAAACTTA
>CAYVYP010000051.1:0-10164 GCA_964455975.1 uncultured Lachnospiraceae bacterium | reverse complement strand
GTTGGTCGACAAAGAGGAGCTGGATTAGGTGGAGGACATGATGAAAGAGAACAAACATTAAATCAATTATTAGTTGAAATGGATGGATTTAGTACAAATGAAGGAGTTATAGTTTTAGCTGCAACAAATAGACCAGATGTATTAGATAAAGCTCTTTTAAGACCAGGAAGATTTGATAGACAAATAGTAGTTTCAGCACCAGATGTTAAAGCAAGAGAACAAATATTAGAAGTTCATAGCAGAAAAAAGAAATTAGCAGAAGATGTAGACTTAAAAATAATTGCTAAAAATACATCAGGATTTTCAGGAGCAGACCTAGAAAATGTCTTAAATGAAGCAGCCCTATTAGCTGCAAGAAGAGACTTAAAAGAAATTGGAATGAAAGAAATAGAAGATGCTATGGTTAAAGTAACTATGGGACCTGAAAAGAAAACAAGAGTTAGAAGTGCAAAAGAAAATAAATTAGTAGCATTTCACGAAGCAGGTCATGCAGTTGTTAGTAGATTTTTACCAACACAAGATGCAGTACATCAAATATCAATAGTACCAAGAGGTATGGCAGGTGGTTATACGATGTATAGACCAACAGAAGATAAATCTTTTATGTCTAAATCTGAAATGGAAGAACAAATAGTATCACTTTTAGGTGGTAGAGTAGCAGAAAAATTAGTATTAGATGATATTTCAACAGGAGCAAGTAACGATATAGAACGTGCAACTAAAATAGCAAGAGCTATGGTTACTAAATATGGAATGAGTGATAGAGTAGGAACACTTACTTTAGGCTCAACTCAAGAAGAAGTGTTTTTAGGAAGAGATTTCGCTCAATCTAAAGAATATTCAGAAGAAACAGCAGCAATGATAGATGAAGAAGTTAAAAAAATAGTAGATAAAGCATATATTAATGCTCAAGAAATATTAAAAGAACATATGGATAAATTAGAAAAAGTAGCACAAATTCTTTTAGAAAAAGAAAAAATAGACGGAGAAGAATTTGCAGAAATTTTTAATGATTAATTAAAAATAAATTTTTACGTTAATGCGTAGATTAAACTATAAATTAGTAAGTATATATATTATTTTTTATATTAAGCTTGTGTGGGGACCGACAAATTATAGTATGTTATAAAATTTAGCGCAGCTAAAATTTTATTATATACTATTATGCAGTTGGGACTTAATATAAAAAAATAATATATATACTTACTAATTATTTAATATTTTTATTTATATTATGAGACTAATATATTTTACATTAATAAATAAAAAACCTCACATTTTAGTTAATGTGAGGTTAAAAAATACTATTAATCTGTTTTAAGTTTAATTATGCAGTGAATTCCAGTCAAATCATCAGTTTTTATCACTATATTAGACTCTGAATCAGAAATTTTCTTATATAAAACGCAAAAAGGCTCATTTAATAATGTAGCCTTTTTGTACATTATTTCAATATTTGTAAAATCAACATTTTCAAAAACATCTTCAGGCAAAGCCTCAATAGCATAATCTAAATAACATAGATTATTCATATGATTATTTGTATCAATATCTCTTCTAGATACAACAAAATTCTTACTAAAATCATAATTTTCAGACTCTTTTAATTTTTCATCAAATTCATCAAACACACGAATAAATTCACTTTCATATGCATTAGCCATCTCCTCTGTAATTCTTGAAATTCGACCAGTAGTTATATCACAAACTACCCATTTAGACGTAGCAATAGCCAATAAAGTTCCATTATCATCATACATTTCATAATCTCTATAAACATGAGATTTTTCAATTCCACTAGACCAAGTTTTAACTTTTATATTTGTATTCCATTTAGGTCTTGAAAAAATTTTCAATTTCCAATTTAAAATTATCCAAGCAAGATTAGTTTTAGAAGCATCATTTAAGCCATATCCAACACTATCTGAATGCATAGCTCCAATTTCTTGAAATATATTCAAAAAAGCCTTATTAGTCATCTTATTGTTTTTATTTACCTTATCATAATCAATTCTAAAATTTTTCTCGTAAAATGCCATATTAAAAACCTCTTTTCTAAAAAGAAATTATAACACAAGATAAAATTTATTTCAAATTAAAATTTGTAGTAAAATGTTGTAATTTCTACATAAAATGTGATATAGTTTATATGTAAAAATAAAGATAAATTTCTTTTAAAAAGGAGAATTTAAAATGAGTAGAGGAAAAAGATTTGATGATGATAATAAAAAATTAAATATAAAGAAGGTATTAGCAGTGATTATTGCAATTGCAGTAATTGTAATGTTTGTAATAGTAATTTCAAAAATCATTAGCAAACCATCAACCAATTCATTAGATAAAGTATCTAGTGTATGGTACTATAGTGTATATACAAACAATAAATGGGGAGTAATAGATGGAAGTGGAAAAACAATTGTAGAGCCTACATATGATGAAATGATTATAATCCCAAATAATCAAAAAGCAGTATTTATTTGTACAACAGATACAAATTATCAAACAGGTGAATATAAAACAAAAATACTTAATGAGAAAAACCAAGAGATATTTAAAACTTATGAAAGTGTAGAAGCAATAGAAAATTACGATACAGTAAATAATTTATGGTATGAAAATAATGTTTTAAAAGCAAAAAAAGATGGAAAATATGGATTAATAGATTTTTCAGGAAATGAAGTTTTAAAATGTGAATATGAAGATATATATTCATTAAAAGGAATAAAAAATAGTTTAATAACTGTAAAAGAACAAAAATTAGGACTTTGTGATGACACAGGAAACATTATAATAAATAATGAGTATAAGCAAATAAAATCATTAACACAAAATTATGAAAATGGTTTTATAGTAATAAATGATAATAATAAATATGGAGTAATAAATTACAATAAAAAGGTTGCATTAGAGGATAAATATGAAGATATAAAGCAAGTATACGGAAATAATAAATATGTTGTAAAAGAAGCAGGAGTTTGGAAATTAATCGATAATGAACAAAATGTTATATTAGATGCTGGATTTGACGATATAAAACAAATAAATAGTGATAATATTACAATAGTTAAAAACAATAAATATGGAATAACAACTATTACAAAAGAAGTAAAAGTAGAGCCAATATATGATGAATTAACATATGCTTTTTTAGATTATTATATAGCTAAAAAAGACAATAAATATGGAATAATTAATTCTAGTAACGAAACAAAAATAGAGTTTAAATATACAGAATTAACATATAAAGAAGATACAGACTTTATAGAAGGAATTACAGATAGTGTTTATTCAGATATGATAGATAGAAATTTAGAAGTAAAATTAACAGGAATAATATCAGAAGTAAACCAAGAAAAAGGATATATGAAAGTTAGAGTAGAAGAAGAATATAAATACTATAACTTCAAATTTGAAGAAAAGAAAAATACAGATATTTTAACAACAAATACATTATTTTTAAGCAAAAAAGATGGAAAATATGGTTTTGTAAATAAAGAAGGAGTTGTTGTTGTAAATTATATTTATGATGATGCAACAGAACAAAACAAATTTGGATATGCAGCTATTAAAAAAGATGGATTATGGGGAAGTATAGATAATAAAGGAAATGTAGTAATTAATCCTACATACAATTTAGATAATAATTTAAAAATAGACTTCATATCTACATGGCATATAGGAGAAGATATAAATTGTAATTATTATTGTAATAAATAAAGGAGAAATTTTAGTGGAACTAAAGACAAGATATCAATATACATATTTTATATATCCGTATATTATAGAACAAAAAAATATAAGTAAATATTTTCTAAGATTATTAAAAGATAAAAATTGTAATTTAAGGCTATTTGAAGGTCAAAAAGATTTTGATATATACTCATATTTTTTACCTAAAATAAGAGAGTATATGTTTTGGTCATTTGATTTAGATAAAGAAAAGAGAAAAGCATTTTTAGAAGAAGATAATAAATTAAAAGCTCTCATTCTTTCAAAAAAGCCATGTACAATATTTGAATATTTTTTAGGAAAAGATATTCAAGGAAAAGTAGGAGAAAAAAACGGAATATTTTTTAATATACAAAAAATAGAACTTATTTGTTTTAATACTGGAGTGTGCTTTCTAGTGTTTAAAACAAACATAGAAAATTCAAACCAAATGGCAGATGTACTAAATTTTAATTATAAATTTAGAGACATAAATTCAGAGTTTTCTATGCTAAAAGAATTTGAAAATATAAATATAGGAACAGATAAATTTAAAGATGTACAAGAATTAAAAAATTTAATAAAACAAATTACAGGACCAAATTCAAGTGCGAAAGCTTTAAATTTAGATACAAATAGATTTTTAACATATTCGTATGCATGTATAGATAGCAATTACTGGAACGAGCAAAATGATATAGAAAAAATAGAACATGAATTTTTTAAATATTCAAATGTTTTGCCAGAAAACTATAATTCAAATATAGATAGAAAAACTGTAAGTAACAATTTTAATATTTTATCAAAAAATAAATATGCAAGATGTGGATTTACAAAAGTAGGAACAGGTCTATTAGCCTCAAGTGCAGATAGTACAAACTATACAACACTTCCATATGCATATGAAAATGAATACTTTTATACATATATATTTAATTTATATAAAAAGATATATTTAAGAAAAATAAATTCAGAATTAAAAAATAAAAATAATAACGCAACAAAAAAATTTGTAGAATTCACACAAGAAGTCTGGATTCAAGAAATTACAAATGATACAGATGGAAATTTAATGAATAATCAATGGGAAAATGTTTTAGAATTAGAAAAAAATTATAGAGAAATAAAAACAAAATATGATTTAATGTATAAAGAATTAAATATATCAAAAAATTCAAAAATAAACAAAATGATATTTATAATATTAGTAGCTATAATTATATTTAATATAATAAATTTATTTAAGTAAGGTGAATATATGAAGGTTTTATGTGGTACAGATATAATAGAAGTATTTAGAGTGCAAGATGCAATAAACACATTAGGAGTAAGATTTTTGGAAAAAATATATACTCAAAAAGAGATTGAATATTGTGAATCTAAAAAAGCTATGAAATATGAACATTACGCAGCAAGGTTTGCAGCAAAAGAAGCAATATTTAAAGCAATTTCTACCTTAATAGAAGAAGACAATAAAATAGAATGGAAAAATATAGAAATAGAAAATAAGCAAAGTGGAAAGCCTGTTGTAAATTTTGTTAATATTAATTTATCTCAAATAGAAAATATAGACTTAAGTATTTCACATATTAAAGAATATGCAACAGCAAATTGCACAGTGCTTTGTAAGTAAAAGTTGGGAAAGTATAACTTATATATACTTTCCTTTATAAATATAAAAAAAGGAGAAAATTATGGATTTATTTGATTCACATGCACATTTAGAAGATGAAAAATTTGATGAAGATAGGAGTGTAATAATACAAGAAATATTTAATTCAGGAGTTAAAAAGATAGTTTCAGCAGGGTATAATATAGAAAGTTCTATAAAATCAATCGAACTTTCTAATAAATATGAAAATATATATTCTACATGTGGAATTTCACCAAATGATGTAGAACAAGATATAGAAAATGCTATTTCAAAAATAGAAAGTATAGCTAAAAGTAGTAAAAAAGTGGTAGCAATAGGAGAAATCGGATTAGATTATTATTGGAATAAAGAAAATAAAGAATTACAAAAACAATTTTTTATAAAACAAATAGAATTAGCAAATAGTTTAAAACTACCAATTGTAATTCATTCAAGAGATGCACTAATGGATACAATAGAAATATTAAAAGCTAATAATATTATTAAAAAAGGAATTTTTCATTGTTGCCAATTAAATAGAGAACTTGTAAAAGAGGCTCTAAAACTAGGATTTTATATTTCTTTTGCAGGTCCAGTAACTTTTAAAAATTCAAAAAATGCAGATGAAATAATAAAAATGGTACCATTAGAAAAAATACTTATTGAAACAGATAGTCCATATTTATCACCAGAACCAAATAGAGGAAAAAGAAATGATTCTAGAAATGTAAAATATATAGCCCAAAAAGTAGCAAATTCAAAAGAAATGACTTTTGAACAAATAGCACAAATAACATATGAAAATGCAATAAAAATATTTAATATATAAAAAAAATTCTAAAAAACGCATATTGGTCAAGAAAATGTGATAATACAATACATATTGGTCAAGAAAATGTGTAAAATAATGACATTATTGGTCAAGAAAATGTGATAATATACTAAATATTCCACTTTATGCTATTTGGAATACCGACTACTATTTACAACAGATACCTAAATAGCATTATCTACTTGTACATAAGAAAACAATGATTCAAGACTTATAATATGTGCAAAAAAATATAAAAAAACCTCGTATTTTTACGAGGTTTTAATATTTATTTTTATTTATTTCCAAAATCTACTTTTACATTTTTTCTAGCTTCTTGACTTTCAACTTCAAATAATGTTTCTGCAGTAAAATGAAACATAGAAGCAATAAAACTTGAAGGGAATAATTCTAATTTAGTGTTATATTTTGTAACACTATCATTGTAGAATTGTCTAGAATAAGATATTTTGTCTTCTGTTTGTTTTAAGTCATTTTGAAGTTCAGAAAAGTTTTGATTAGCTTTTAAGTCTGGATAATTTTCTGAAACAGCCATAATTGTTTTTAATGTATCAGATAAAACATTATCAACTTCAGCCTTTTGACTAATTGTTTTTGCATTAGCCCAAGAAGAACGAAGTTCAGTTACCTTTTCTAATACACCAGCTTCATGAGACATATAACCTTTAACTGTTTCTACTAAATTAGGTATTAAATCAAATCTTCTTTGAAGTTGTACATCAATTTGGCTCCATGAATTTTTTACTCTTTGTCTAAGAGTTACTAAAGAATTGTAAATACTTATTACAAATATTACTAAAACTACTACAATTGCTAAAATAATTAACCACATAATAAAATCCTCCTTTAATTAAACTTTACCATATAATATCATATAAGAAATATTTATACAATATTTTTTAAAAAATAGTAATATTTTTAGTACAAGCATAATATACTTTAATACAAGCATTTTTAAGCCATAGTAAAAAAATGAAATCTGAAAACATAAAGTGCCCTAGGAAATTTCAAAATTTGACATAAATTTTGAAAAATGGTATAATATACATGTTGTCAAAAACAACAAGGAGGAAAATTTCTTATGAACAAGAATGAAAAAGCATCAGGTTCCCTGGTGAAAATAATTGGAATATGTGCTGTAGTAATATTAATTTTTTCAGGAATTGGAGTTATGGCTTCAAATTCTAAAGTAAATTCAGTAAAAATCGTATTACAAAACGGATATGAAATGACAGTATTAACAGCAAAAACAAAAATATCAGAAATATTAGTTGAAAACAATATAGAAATTGCAGAAGATGAAACTTCAGTACCAAATTTAGAAGAAGATTTATCTACAAATAAAACAATAAAAATTATTAAATCTTCAGAAGCAACATTAGAAGTAGAAGGACAAGAAGAACAAGCAGCTAATATTGAAGAAATAATGCAAAATTATAATACAATTATAGAAAAAATAATTGTAGAAAAAGTTGAAATACCATATGAAACAATAACAAAAGAAGCAACTGCAACATCAGGAACAAAAGGAAACAAAGTAATTAGAAACGGACAAAATGGTATAAAAGAAGTAACATATAAAGTAAAATATCAAAATGATGTAGAAATAGAAAAAACAGTAATATCAGAAAAAATAGTAAAACAACCAGTAAATAAAGTTATACAAATAACATATACAGAGGTTACTACAAGAGGTGAAGAAAGAACAACTGCAGTTAGCTATTCTTCAGGCAAATGGTCATATACAGCATCTGAATTAGATTTATTATGTGCAATAACATCACAAGAATGTAATTCAAGTTATACAGGAGCATTAGCAGTTATAACAACAGCATGTAATAGAGCAGCAAGTAGTAAATGGAATAGTAGAGGAACAGACCCATTAAGCCAATATAAAGCAAAAGGACAGTTTTGTTACTCAATAGACTCACATTGGAAAAAGAGATTAAATGGAAATTATCCAGCATATGTAAAACAAGCAGTTTTAGATGCATTAAATGGTGCAAGAAATCACAATTATTTATCATTTAGATCTGCAGGTTCTCATACAGGAGTTATAATTGGTGGAAACGTATATTTTAACGCAATGTAAGAGTAAAAAATATAAATGTATAAAATTTAAATATAGAAATATTAATTACGTAAAATAGGCAATGCCTAAGAAAAAGTAGAATTTTGTAAAACAATGTAACATAAAAGAAATGAAAATGTAAAATGCAAAAAATGTAAAAAATTTTTTAAACATAAAAAATAATATATAAAAAAACCTTAGAGTATCTAAGGTTTTTTTTGTGTAATAAAAATGTAAAATTTAAAAATCAACAAAAAATATATAAAAAATGACAAAAAAATAAAAAAAACAAGCTTATCCCTAGGTATATCTCAAAATACGATAATTCAAAAATGCAATTATTGATAAAAAATAAAAAGCATATATAATAATATATATATTATTTTGAGGAGAAGTAGCAAATGAAAAGAGAAGAAAAAGGTTTTGAGTTTGTAATTAAAAAGAGTAGAGGAGTAACCTTAGTTGCATTAGCAGTAACAATTGTTGTAATGCTGATATTAGCAGGAATTGGTTATGGTACTTTTTATGGAAAAAATGGAATAATAGACCAAGGCGAAAAAATACAAAATGATATAGATATAAGCATGAAAGAAGAGCAAGAAAAAATAAATAGCCTAATAGAACAAAATGCAAAAGAAAGAGCAATAAAGGTTATTGTTACTCCAGAAACAGCAAGAAATACAGAAAAAGTAGGAACACAAAATGGAGTTGAAACAGGACCAATAAGAGTAATAATTGCATATGGAGAAGTAGATTATGCAAATGTAGATAAATACCAATATAAATTTGGTGAAACAGGAACCTGGCAAGTTGCTAAAGAAAATAGAATTGATTTTACAAATATAACAAAAAATACTATACTAGAAGTAAGATATGTATATTATTCAGGTTCAACATTAAAACAAGAAAAATATGCAAGATATACAATAGGAAATGTTGACAATACTGTACCACAAGTATTAGCTATAAATGCAAAAACAACAACAAATAAAATTACATTACAAGCAAATGCAGAAGATAAAGCAGATACAGGAGCAGTATCAACAACAGCAGGAATTTTAAGATATGAATACAATGTAAATGGAGGAGCATATCAAACAAGTTCAACATTTACAAATTTAACAAAAAATACAGAATACACATTTAATGTAAAAGCAATTGATAAAGCTGGAAATGAAACAATAGTAACTAAAAAAGTTAAAACAAAAGATATACCAAGTAATATAACATTTAGTAGTAACCCATCAGTAGCAACAAAAGAAAATGTAGTAGTTACAATAACGTATCCATCAGAAGCAACTTCATTAGAATTAATTAAAAAATATAGTTTAGATAAAAAGACATGGCAAACATATACTACTCCAGTAACAATGACAGATAATGGAACTATTTATGCAAAATTAGTAGATAGTACAAATCAAGAAGGAGCAACAGTAGAATATAAAGTAACAAATATAGATAGACAAGCACCAACAATTCCAGTAATAACAAATTCAAGTAATGGAGAATGGACAAATCAAAACGTAATAGTAGTTTCAAAATCTACAGATGTTGAATCTGGAGTATTAAAAATGCAATATAGTAAAAATGGAAATACATGGATTGATTATTCAACAAGTTGTGTAAATATTGGAAATAATACATGGCAATTAACTGATACATGGTCAGCAGAAAGGAATAATACAATTTATATAAGAGCAGTTGATAATGCAGGAAATATAGGTGGAGCAGCAACAACATTGGTAAAAATAGATAAAACAGCACCAACAGTAACATTTGGAACAAATGGAAATTCGACTAACGCATTAACAGGTTCAACAACTATAAATGTAACAGATACATCATCATTAACAACATTAAGAGCGCGTTGGATGCAAGGAACAACAGCATTAACACAATTAAGCGATTTTACAGGAGCAG
>CAYVYP010000050.1:0-10582 GCA_964455975.1 uncultured Lachnospiraceae bacterium | reverse complement strand
AGCAATACAAAGGATTAAGAAAAGAAAATTTAAGAGATAATATGGATAATATAGAACTTATATTAACAGATTTATCTGAAGAAGCTACAAAAAGACTTGCATCTAAACAAAAGCCAAACGGATTAAATGAAAATATTAAAGTAGCTAAAATGGGTGGACATGCTGCAAAAGTAGCAAGAGATGATATAGAAAAAAATTTAGGAGAATCAGTTGTAACAAAAGAAAATAAATTAAACTATAAATATATAGATGAAAAAGAAAATAAAAAGAAATTGAAATAAAAAAGTTGCAAATATAAAGTTTGCAATTTTTTTATATATTCACCTTTTACGTAAAGCATACATAATATATAGCAAAATAAATTGTAAAGAGGTGAATTTTATTATGAGTAGTTACATAGTAGAGGGAGGAAGAAAATTAGAGGGGACTACATATGTGTCAGGTTCTAAAAATGCTTCACTTCCTATAATTGCTGCTAGCATATTAAATGGAAAAACTACAAGATTATATAATGTACCAAATATACATGATACAAATGTTACTCTAAAAATACTTAAAAATTTAGGTTGCAAAGTAGCAAAGAGTGGTGGTAAAATAGAAATAGATTCAAAGCAAATAAATTCTTATGAAATACCAGAACATTTAATGAGAGAAATGAGATCTACCGTAATTTTAGCAGGTGCTATTCTTGGAAGGTTTAAAGAAGTAACATTTTCATATCCGGGTGGATGTGATATTGGAGCAAGACCAATAGACCTACATTTAGCAGCATTTAAAAAATTAGGAGTAAATATTGAAGAAAATGGTGGATTTATTAGGTGCAAATGTGATAAAATAATTGGAACAAATATACATTTGGATTTTCCAAGTGTTGGTGCTACAGAAAATATAATTTTAGCAACAATTTTATCAGAAGGAATTACTACTATTTTAAATGCTGCAATGGAGCCTGAAATAGTAGATTTAGCAAATATGCTAAATAAAATGGGAGCTAAAATTGAGGGCGCTGGTACTAATGTAGTAACTATAGTAGGGGTACAAAATTTAAAAAGTTTAAGCTATAATGTAATGCCAGATAGAATAGAAGCAGGGACACTTTTATGTGCAACAGCAATTACAGGTGGAAAAATAAATTTAGAAAATGTAATACCAGAACATATAAATCCAATTATTAGTAAATTAGAAGAAACAGGATGTATAATAGAAAAAGGTAAAACATCTTTAAATTTAATAGCTCCAAGAAAATTAAAAGCAATAGATATAAAAACAATGCCATATCCAGGATTTCCTACAGATATGCAATCTATATTTGCAGGAATGTTAACAGTAGCAAGAGGAACAAGTGTAATAATAGAAAATATATTTGAAAATAGATACAAATATGTAAATGAATTATTAAGAATGGGAGCTAAAATTACAGTTGAAGGAAAGATGGCAGTTATAAAAGGAAATAAAAAACTTGTAGGAGCAGAAGTGTTAGCAACTGATTTAAGAGGCGGGGCCGCTTTAGTAATAGCAGGTCTTTGTGCAAAAGGAAAAACAACAGTAAATAATATTGAATATATATTAAGAGGCTATGAAAATTTAGATAAAAAATTAAATTCATTAGGTGCAAAAATACAAGTGATAAAAGATTAAATTTAATTTATAATGGTAAATATAAATCCATTATAAATTACAAAAATATAGGACAAACTTATGAGAAAGAGGTGAAAAAATGGCTAAAAAAATAAAAGAAAATACATTAGATTTTTTCTATTTAGGTGAAGATAAACAAAATCCTAAAATAGCAAAACAAAAAGAAAAAAGAATACAGCAAGATAAAAAAACTGCAAAAGCAAAAGCTAAAAAAAGAAAAAATGTACAATCAAAACAAAAATCAGATGGAAATGAAAAATTTGATTTTGAAAATGAAATAGTCATTGGAGTAACTAAAATTCCAGAAAACAAAGAAAAAAATAAAACAAAAAGTAATATAAAAAAGAAAAATAAAAAACAAAGTAATAAAAAAACAGAGCAGAAAAAGAAAAAAGTACAAAATAAGAAAATAGGCGAAAATAAAAAAATAGATGAAAATAAGAAAATAGATGAAAATAAAAAAAATATTAATAAAAAAAATACAAAAATAGATAAGAAAAAGGCTGTAAGAAAAAAAGTAATAATATTTATTTTAAAATGGTTAATATTAATATCCTTATTAATAGGCTCAATAATATTTGTAATGTTAACTCCAGTATTTAATGTTTTATATATTAATGTATCTGGAAATCAAAAAATAACTACTGAAGAAATTATAAGTTTATCTGAGATTAAATTACAAGAAAATACTTTTAAAATGAGTATTAATAATGCAATTAAAAATATAAAAAATAATGCATATATAGATAAAGTAGAAGTAAAAAGAAATTTACCAAACACAATACAAATAGATGTAAAAGAAAGAACAACAACATATATGCTAGAAATTATAAATGGATATGCATATATAAATAATCAAGGCTATATTTTAGAGATATCTTCTGAAAAACTGGATAAGCCAATAATAAAAGGATTTTCTACATCTTTAGATGAAGTAAAACCTTGTAATAGATTAAATCAAGAAGATCTTGTAAAACTAGAGAATGTTCTTGCTATAATGGATATTGCAAATAATAATAATATAGGAAGTTTAATTACAGGATTTAATATAAGTGATAAAAATAATTATGTAGTAGAGTTTGAAACAAAACAGAAGAAAGCATATTTAGGTGATTGCAGTAATTTAAATACAAGGATGCTTTATGTAAAAGGTACAATGGAAAAAGAAGAGGGACATAGTGGAGAAATATTTGCAAATGGTAATTTAGAAAAAGGTGTATATTTTAGAGAAAGCGTATCATAGAAAGGAGAAAAAGATTGAACAAAAAGCAAATAGGAGTAACTTTAGGAGTTATGTGTTTAGTATTAACCTATAGTGTAGGAATACAATTAAAAACAATAGATGCCGCAAATGCTGCTGTATCTTCAAGCTACACTGAAAATGGTTTAAGAGATGAAGTACTTAAATGGAAAGAAAAAGCAGATGGAGTATTTTCTGAATTAGAAAAAACAGAAAAAGAGCTAGAAGAAACCAGAAAAAAAGCATCAGAGAATGATGATGCATCTGGAACAGCAAGTGAAGAAATAAAATCAAATAATGAACTTCTAGGGCTAACAGATGTTTCAGGAAAAGGTGTTGTAATAACATTAAAAGATAATCCAAATGTTACGTTAGAAAGTGTTTTAAATCCAAGTTATTATATAGTACATGATTGGGACATAAAAATGATAATTAATGAATTAAAAAATTCAGGAGCAGAAGCAATTAGTGTTAATGGAGAAAGAATAGTTCAAACAACTACAATAACATGTATTGGAAATGTAATTATAATAAATGATAAAAGATTAAATTCTCCTTATGAAATAAAAGCAATAGGTTCACCAGAAAGTTTAGTCAGTATTAATAGATTAGGAGGATATATTGATCAAGAAATAAAACCATATGTAAGTGTAGATATAAAGAAATCTAATAATGTAGAAATATCAAAATACACAGGAGTATTAAGTTATAAGTATTTACAAAAAGAAGAGAGGTGATAGATATTGAAAAAAGGTAAAAAAACAATGTTAATAACAATAGGAATAGTTTGTTTTGTATTTATATATGTAATATCAATGCAATTTAAAATAGTAAAACAAACAGATATTACAGAAATAGAAACAATGAAAGAATCTGAACTTAGAACATATCTTGCAAGCTGGAAAACAAAATATGAAGAAAATTTAAAACAGTTAGAAGATGTAAAATCAAAAATAGATGAATATAATCAAAAACTTGAAACAAACCAAGAGACATCTGAACTAATTAAAGAAGAATTAACCCAGACAGAAAACTTATTAGGAAAAACAGATGTTACAGGGCAAGGAGTTATTATTACAATAAAAGATAGTGTAGATTCAGATGGAGTGGAAACTAAAGTCACATATAAAATTTTATTAGAACTTGTATATGAATTAAAATATGCAGGAGCAGAGGCAATATCTATTAATGGACAAAGAATTATAAATATGACTGATATAACTTCACCAAAAGATACATTTATGTTAATAAATAGTGTAATAAAAGGAAGAGCTACATCACCATATGAAATAAGAGCGATAGGAGATCAAAAATTATTAGATAATAACTTAAATCAAACAAGTGGATTTATACCGAAATATGAAAAAACATATTCAATTACTTTTGAAAAAAATAGAAATGTACAAATACCAAAATATAATGGAGAAATAAAATTTTCATTTGCAAGCTAAAAAATAGCTAAAAGGAGGAAAAATGGTTTTTATAGCAATATTAGTAGGATGTATAATAGGTGGAATAGCAGGAATGTATGCTCCAATGATTCCATATACATATTCAGGTTATCTAGCATTAGGAATAATAGCCGCATTAGATTCAGTGTTTGGTGGAATAACATCAGTATTAAAAGGAAACTTTGATTTAAAAATATTTGTAACTGGATTTTTTGGAAATGCAATATTAGCAATGTTATTAATGTATTTAGGTCAAAGATTAAATGTAGATATATATTTAGCAGCTGTTGTTGTTTTTGTAGGAAGAATGTTTAACAACTTATCTATGATAAGAAGATATTACTTAGAAAAATGGGATGCAAAAAGTAAATTAAAACAAAAAAATATGAAAATAGATGAAAAACAAGAATCTAAATAAATATATATAAAACAGAATAATATTAAAAAATAGTATTCTGTTTTTGCTTTCAGAGATATAAGAATATAGTTAAATAAACAGTATACGACATTATTACAACATTGTTACAAAAATATTACAAAAATAATACAATTTCTATTGACATTTGACTCAAAATATAATATTCTTATGAATGAAAAATAAAGCAAAAAGATGGAGGAGTTTTAAGTTGGCTATAGGTGATATAATTGTAGGAATTGACATAGGAACTTCTAAAGTCAGCTGTGTTGTAGGAGAAGTAAATAGTTTTAATCAAATTGAAATTCTTTGCACTACATCTTGCACATGTAATGGAGTAAAAAAAGGGAAAATAGTTAATGATGAAGAAGTTGGAAATGCAGTATTAAAAGTAATTAATGAAGCGGAAGATGCAGCAAGCTTAAAAATAAATTCAGCATATGTTACTATTTTAGGAAAATATGTTACGATAGTGCAAAATAGTATTGTAAAAGAAGTAAAAGATAAATTTGCGGGAATATCTGTTAAAGATGTAGGATCAAGCATAATGCAAGTAAAAGATATAGACATTCCAGATGGTAAAACAATTATTGATATTGTTCCAAACGAGTTTATTTTAGAAAATGGGAAAGCAGTAGCAGATCCAATTGGTAATTTGAATTCAAGTTTTACTTTAAAGGCACAAATAATTTTAGGAGATAAAGAATACATAAGACAATTATCTAACATATTTAAAAAAATAAATATAGAAATAGATGGTTTGGTTCCAAATACTTTAGCAGAAAGAAATTTGGTATTAGATACAAATGAATTAAGTGATAATATAATGTTATTAGATATAGGAGCAGGTAACACAGATATAGGAGTATTTGAAGGATCAGCTTTTACATATACAAATACAATTCCACTTCGGAGGAGATAACATCACAAATGATATATCTGTTGTACTAAATATATCTGAAGAAGAAGCAGATAAATTAAAAAAACAATATGGATTAGCAATGAGATCTTTTATAGATAATGATAATTCTATAATTTTAAATACTTATAATGGTGATAAAAAAAATCAATCAATTAAAAGTAGTGAGCTTATAGAAATTATAGAAGCAAGAATAGAAGAAATATTTTCATTAGTAAATAAAGACATTACAACTCAAGGAATAAAACAAAGAATTAATAATGTAATATTAACAGGGCAAGGAATAACAAATATAAATAAGAGTGATGTTGCAGGAAAGATCATATTAAATATTCCAGTTAAAATATCTACAGGAAGATTGGTAAGTACAGTAAGACCAGCATACAGATCTGCATTTGCATTAGTTAGATATATAGCAGCAAGACCTTTTGCAAAAACTGTATCAAGTAGTATAGATACAAAATCAAATGAAAGTATTGTAAGAAATATAATAGAAAGAATAAAAGAATTTTTCTATTCATAAAAAGTTTTTAATTTTAAAATATAAATATTAAGTTAGGAAGGAATGAACAAAAATATGTTAATGGATAATAATTTTGATGAAAACACAATGTTAGATGGAACAGCTACAATAAAAGTAATCGGTGTAGGTGGAGCCGGAAACAATGCTGTAAATAGAATGGTTGAATCAGGAATAAGAGGAGTAGAATTTATTTCTGTAAATACAGATAGACAAGCTCTATTACTTTCAAAAGCAGCTACTAAAATTCAAATTGGAGAAAAGATAACAAGAGGATTAGGAGCAGGAGCAAATCCAGATATAGGAGCACAAGCAGCAGAAGAAAGTAAAACTGAAATTGCAGAAGCTTTACGCGGAGCAGATATGGTATTTGTTACAGCTGGTATGGGTGGTGGAACAGGTACTGGAGCAGCACCTGTAGTAGCAGCTTGTGCAAAAGAAATGGGAATACTAACAATAGGAGTTGTTACAAAACCATTTACATTTGAAGGTAAAAAAAGACTTTCTCAAGCAGAAAGAGGAATAGAAAGCCTAAAAAGTAAAGTAGATACATTAGTTGTAATACCAAATGATAAATTATTACAAATAATAGATAGAAAAACATCAATAGTAGAAGCTTTCAAAATGGCAGATGATGTATTAAGACAAGGTGTACAAGGTATATCTGACTTAATTGCAATTCCAGGATTAGTAAACTTAGACTTTGCCGATGTAAAAACAATAATGTTAAATACAGGCATGGCACATATGGGTATTGGTAGAGCTTCAGGAGAAAACAGAGCAGAAGATGCAGCAAAACAAGCTGTTCAATCACCATTACTTGAAACTTCAATAGAAGGAGCAAGAGGAGTTATAATAAATATTACTGGTGGATCAAATTTAGGATTACATGAAGTAAATACTGCAGCTGAACTTGTTCAACGCAGTGTAGATCCAGAGGCAAATATTATTTTTGGTGCAGTAATAGATGATACATTAGATGAAGATATAGTAATTACTGTAATTGCTACAGGATTTGAAAAAGAACCATCTTTATCTACAATAGGAGTAGATAAAATAGTTGATAATGCTTGGAATAAAAAAATAAGCTCAATACCAACTCCTACAGATAATTCTAATTCATCAAATGATTTAGACATACCTTCTTTCCTAAGAAAAAATAAAGGAATTAAATAGAATAAAAATAAAATAAAAACTTTTATAAAAGAAATAATCTAAATTTGTAGATTATTTCTTTTTTTCTGCCCTAAAAAATGACAGACTTTTAAAAAAATACAATATATAATGCTTTTGCAAAGAGGTGAACAAATAAAATATGACTATCTATTTAGATATAGTTCTATTGGAAAATATAATAATGAATTATATTATTTTATTTGCAACTGGGATTGTTAATAAAATAAAAACAAATACTATAAGGTTATTTCTTTCTAGTTTACTTCGGAGCGGGATATGCAGTTATTTCTTATATTAATATATTAGATATATATTCAAATATTATATTTAAAATAATATTATCTATAGCAATGGTATATTTAGCATTTAAAGCAAAAAATATAAAAATACTATTTAAAGAAATAGTGATTTTTTATTTAACCTCTTTTGTTTTTGGAGGAGCAGCATTTTTTTTATTATATTATATAAGACCACAAGATATATTAATAAAAAATGGAGTATATATAGGAACATATCCAATAAAAATAGCGCTACTTCGGAGGAATTGTAGGTTTTACAATTGTAAATATAGCATTTAAAATCATAAAAGGAAAAATATCTAAAAAGGATATGTTTTGCAATATCAAAATTAAATTTAATAATAAACAAGTAGAAGTAAGAGCTTTAATAGATACAGGAAATTTATTAAAAGATCCAATAAGTAGTAATCCAGTAATAGTAATTCAAAAAAATATGTTAGAAGAAATTTTACCAAGATATATTTTAGAAAATACAGAATCTATAATTTCTGGAAGATCAGATGAGTTAAAAATAGAAGAAATTTATCTATCAAGATTTAGAATAATACCATTTTCTTCTTTAGGCAAGCAAAATGGTATGCTATTAGGATTTAGACCTGATGAAGTAATAATTCAAAATGAAGAGCAAGAAGAAATATTAAAAGAAGTAATAATAGGAGTTTATGATAAACAGTTAAGTAAAAATAATTTATATTCTGCACTTGTAGGATTAGAAATATTTGAAGGGAGAGAAAAAAATGAGTATATTACAAATATTAAAATCTAGTATTAGCACAATATATGCAAAATGTATAAAAGAAGAGGAAATAGAATATCTTCCTATATATTACATAGGAGGTAGCCAAACATTGCCACCACCACTTACTCCAAAAGAAGAGGAAGAAATTTTAGCTAAATTATCTAATGGAGATTATAGTGTTAGACAAACTTTAGTAGAAAGAAATTTAAGACTTGTAGTATACATTGCAAAAAAATTTGAAAATACAGGAGTAGGATTAGAAGATTTAATATCAATAGGAACAATTGGACTTATGAAAGCAACAAATACTTTTAATACAGATAAAAATATAAAACTAGCAACATATGCTTCAAGATGCATAGAAAATGAAATATTAATGTATTTAAGAAGAAGTAATAGAATAAAAGGAGAAATATCGATAGATGAACCATTAAACCAAGATGGAGATGGAAATGAACTACTATTATCAGATATATTAGGAACAGATCCTGATATAACATCAAGAAGATTAGAAGATGAAGTTGATAAATCATTATTAAAAGATTCTATTGAAAAATTAAATGTTAGAGAAAAAAATATAATGGAACTTAGATTTGGATTTATAAGTGGAAAAGAAAAAACACAAAAAGAAGTAGCAGATATGCTTCGGAATTTCACAAAGTTATATATCAAGGTTAGAAAAAAAGATAATAGGAAAAATGAAAAAAGAAATAATGAGTAAAACAGGATGAGTAATATAGTATAAAAAACTTTTTTTGGGAAATACTTTAAACAAGTAAATTCTAAAGGAGGTTTTTTCTTTTGATAATTAACAAAGTAGAAATATGTGGAGTAAATACTGCCAAACTTCCAATACTTACAAGTCAAGAAAAGAAAAAATTATTATTAGAAATAAAAGCTGGAAATAATGAAGCAAGAGATGAATTTATAAATGGAAATTTAAGATTGGTTTTAAGTGTTATAAAGAGATTTGGAGGAAGAGGCGAAAATGCTGATGACCTATTTCAAGTGGGTTGTATTGGTTTGATAAAAGCAATGGATAATTTTGACTTAAGCCAAAATGTACAATTTAGCACATATGCAGTTCCAATGATAATTGGAGAAATAAGAAGATATTTAAGAGATAACAATATGGTGAGGGTAAGTAGGTCAGTAAGAGATTTAGCTTATAAAGCATTAACAGCAAGAGAAAAATTATCTAAACAAAATCAAAGAGAACCAAGTATTGAAGAAATAGCAAAAGAATTAGAAATGACTAAAGAGGAAATAGCATTTAGTTTAGATGCAATACAAGATCCATTATCACTTCAAGAACCAGTATATAATGATGGTGTAGATAGCATATATATAATGGATCAAATAAAAGATTTGAAGAATACAGACGAAAGTTGGACAGAAAATATAACAATAGCAGAAGCAATGAAAAAATTAAATGATAAAGAAAAATTAATAATAGGAAAAAGATTTTTTGATGGAAGAACACAAATGGAAGTAGCAGATGAAATAGGAATTTCACAAGCACAAGTATCTAGAATAGAAAAAAGTGCAATAGAACATATAAAAAGAATTTATAAATAAGTAAAAAAATAGAAAGATACACATATAATATAAATATATATGTATCTTTATTTTTATTTTGGAGGGTTAATATGGGGATTGGAGAAAAAGGTTTAGATTTTAAACACAAAGAAGTTATAAATATAAACGATGGAAAAAGAATGGGATTTGTTCAAGATGTTTGCGCAGATTTAGAAACTGGAAGTATAACATCTATAATAGTTCCAGGAGGAAATAAAATACTTTCAATGTTTACAAGTGGAAATGATATTGTAATACCATGGCAAAATATAAAATGTATAGGAGATGATGTTATATTAGTAGAAATATAATAATTAATTAAAATATAGTAATAAAATAGAAAAAATGGAATAAATTATACATTGAAATATGTTAAAATAAATGTTATTATAAAAAAGTACTAAAAAACGACAAAAATTGCAAAAATGTATTGACTTTATATGTGAGACTGTGGTATTATAAATAAGTACTAACTAATCAGCCAAAACATATGATTAAAATATTAAATTAGTAATTTAAAATTAAGTACAAAAGTGTAAAAAACGAAAGAAGTTACTAATCTATTTTTTTGCCCTAAAAAGCATAAAAAAATAATTTTAAAAATATT
>CAYVYP010000049.1:0-10626 GCA_964455975.1 uncultured Lachnospiraceae bacterium | reverse complement strand
GGTGTTATTAATATTGCTACAAATAATACAATTATTTCTCCAACATTACTTGATAATAAAAATTGTATTGCCTTTAGAATATTATCATATATTCTTCTTCCTTCTTCTACTGCTGAAACTACTGTTGCAAAATTATCATCCGTTAATATAACATCTGCAGCTTCTTTTGCTACATCTGTTCCTACCATTCCCATTGCACATCCTATATCTGCTGTTTTTAGTGCTGGTGAATCATTTACCCCATCACCTGTCATTGCTACTATTTCTCCATTTGCTTGCCATGCTTTTACTATTCTTACTTTATGTTCTGGAGATACTCTAGCATATACACTGTAATGTCTTATATTTTTAATTAAATCTTCATCAGACATTTTTTCTAATTCTAATCCTGTTAATGCTTCATCTTCATTTTCTAATATCCCAAGTTTTTTTGCTATTGCTGTTGCAGTTATTTTATGGTCTCCTGTAATCATTACAGTTTTTATTCCAGCTGTTTTACATTTTTCAACAGCTTTTTTAGCTTCTTCTCTTGGTGGATCTATCATTCCTACCATTCCAATATATGTTATATCTTTTTCTATTTGTTTCATTTCTTCTTTTGATGGCATATGGTCTAATTCTTTATATCCCATTGCTAATACTCTTAATGCTTCTTTTGCCATATCTAAATTTGCATCATATATAAATTGTTTGTATTCTTCTAAACTATATTTAATTTCTCCATTTATTAAATAACTGTTACATATTGATAATAATTCATCTACTCCACCTTTAGTATATACAATATATTTATCTTCAAATTTATGAACTGTTGTCATTAATTTTCTTTCTGAATCAAATGGTATTTCTTCTACTCTTGGATATTGTTCAAATATTGCTGGATTAAAATCCATCCCAAATGCCATATCTACTAATGCTGTTTCTGTTGGGTCTCCTGTTAAATTATTATCTACTCCTACTTTTGTGTCATTACAAAGCATACTTGAATGTACCAATTTTTCTAAGTCTGAATCTGCATTTTTGGTGTTTACTTGTAATACATTACTTAATTTATTATTATAAAATACTTTTTCTACTGTCATTTTATTTTGTGTTAAAGTACCTGTTTTATCACTACATATAACTGTTGCACTACCTAATGTTTCAACTGCTGGTAATTTTTTAACAATTGCATTTCTCTTTACCATTCTTTGAACACCAATTGCTAATACTATTGTAGATACTGCTGCTAATCCTTCTGGTATTGCTGCTACTGCTAAACTAACTGCTGTCATAAACATGTGAATTGGGTCTTTACCATATAAAAGTCCTATTACAAATATTACAGCACATATTGCTAAAGCTGCTATTCCTAATATTTTACCTAACTTATTTAATTTATTTTGAAGCGGTGTTTGAGTTTCTATTGTATCATTTATTATTCCTGCAATTTTACCAACTTCTGTATTCATTCCAGTTTCTACGACAATTCCTTTTCCTCTTCCATAAGTAATTAAGCTAGAAGAAAATGCCATATTTATTCTATCTCCAATTCCTACTTCTTCACTTTCCAATACCTTTATTTCTTTTTCTACTGGAACAGATTCACCGTGTTAAGCTTGATTCTTGTGATTTTAAATTTACAGCTTCTATTAATCTTAAATCTGCTGGAATGTAATCTCCTGTTTCTAATACAACTAAATCTCCTGGAACTAGTTCCTTTGCAGGTATTACTTGTAAAATACCATTTCTTATTACTTTTGATGCGTGATCACTTAATTTTTGAAGTGCTTCTAAAGATTTTTCTGCTTTATTTTCTTGTGCTACTCCAATTATTGCATTAACTATTACAACTATTAAAATTATTATTGAATCTGTAACTCCTTCACCTTCTGCTATTCCAACAGCACCTGAAACAATAGCTGCTAAAATTAAAACTATAATCATAAAATCTTTAAATTGTTCCAAAAATTTTACAAATAAGCTTTTTTTCTTTTTAGCTTTTAATTCATTTAATCCATATTTTTGTTTTGCTTTTTCTACTTGCTCATCTGTCAATCCTTTTTCTAATGATGTTTCAAGTATTTTTGCTGTTTCATTTTCAGTTTTATTAAACCAATTTTCTTTCATTTTTAAATCTTCTCCTTCTTTTTTAGGATAACTTATTTATTACATATATTATATACAAAAACAAGACTTTTAAAGAAAATTTTTACAAAAACTATTTGGTTTTTGTTTTTCCTTCAAAAGTCTTGCTTACCATATTTTATATTGGTTACTAGCCATGCTTTTAGCCGTGATGTTGACTAGTAGTTTATAAGCTACTCCCTTTTAATTATATTTTAAATTTTATCATTTATAATTTATAATTGCAACTGTTTTTCACTCTTATCTTTATTTTATGTTTTTATTATCTATGCATATTTATATATAACTTCCTCTTCTTTTAAAGAATTTGCATTCATATATTCATAGCATTTTTCTTCTAGCAATTTAAAATCACAGCATCTTTCTTTTAGTTTATCTGTTGCATTATTAAAAACTATACTTCTATATAAATTTACAGACTTTTTTAATATTAACCTTATATTAGAATTACACCATTCTTTCTGCTCTTTTAGCAATTCTCTATATTTTATATCTGCTATTTCTTTTATGTTTATTTTAATTAAACAACTTTCTGGAATAGGTATCATATTATTTAAGTTTATTCCTCCTAATTCTCCTTTCTTTATTTTTATGAAATCTTGTCCTTCTTTCATTTTTAAATGTTTTTGTTTTGGTGAAGTTAACGGAGCAAAATAATTTTTATAATTAACACATATTAATATTCCTATAAAGGGTCTTCCTGATTTAGCTCCACTATTAAATGCTACTTTTTTGTCATAGTTATATAAATATCTACAATATTCTTCTTTTACTAAACATATTTCTAATCCCATATTTTTTCCTCCTTATATTAAAATAGGGGAAATAAACCTATGTTTATTCCCCCATTATATTTTTTCTTTTTTAACTCCAACTACGGCATTGGTCCTCCACTTTTTTAACTCCAACTACAGCATGGTCCTCTACTTTTTTAACTCCAACTACGGCATTGGTCCTCCACTTTTTATATTTATAATATACTATATTTTTACCAAATAGTCAACGCTTTTATTTATTATTTTGTATATAGTTCCATGAGTCTTTGCACATATCTTCTAATGTTTTTACTGCTTCCCAGCCTAATTCTTCTCTTGCTTTACTTGGGTCTGCATAACATGTTGCTATATCTCCTTGTCTTCTTTCTACAATTTTATATGGTACTTGTTTTTCTGTTGCATCTTCAAATGCTTTTACCATATCTAATACGCTATATCCTACACCTGTTCCTAAATTATATATAAATAAACCTTTTGCTTCTTTATTTAATTTTTCTAATGCTTTTAAATGTCCTTTTGCTAGGTCTACTACATGTATATAATCTCGCACTCCTGTACCATCTTTTGTATTATAATCATTTCCAAATATAGACAACTCTTTTAAAGTCCCAGCTGCAACTCTTGCAACATAAGGCATTAAGTTGTTTGGAATTCCTTGTGGTTCTTCTCCTATTAATCCACTTTCATGTGCTCCTACTGGATTAAAATATCTTAATATACATATATCCCAAGTATTATCAGATTTGTATAAATCTTTTAATATTTGTTCTATAAATAGTTTAGAAGTACCATATGGATTTGTTGTTCCTCCTATTTTAGATTCTTCTGTAATTGGAACTGTTTCTGGATCTCCATATACTGTTGCTGATGAACTAAATATGAATTTTTTAACATCGTGCTTTTTCATAATATCTAATAAAACTAATGCACCATATACATTATTTGTGTAATATTCTAATGGCTTTTGTACAGATTCTCCAACTGCCTTATATCCTGCAAAATTAAGTACAGCTTCTATTTTATTATCTTCAAAAATTTTATCTAATACTAATTTATCTGTATAATCTGCTTCGTAAAATTTAAAGCCTTTTCCTGTAATTTGTTTTATTTTATCTAAAACATCTTTTTTACTATTTGAGAAATTGTCTATTATAACAACATCTTTCCCAGCATTTAATAATTCTACCACTGTATGACTTCCTATGTAACCTGCTCCACCTGTAACTAAAATTGACATTTAAAAAACCTCCTTAATTATTTATTATATAAATATTTATATATTTCATAGTCTCTTAAAATTTTTCTAACATAATTATTTGTTTCTTTATACGGTATATTTTCTAAATCTGACCCATCTTTTTTTATTATTCCTTGTTTCATCCAGCTTTCTACATTTCCTATTCCCGCATTATATGCTGCTAATGCTAAATTTATATTTCCATCATATATATTAACAAGATTTGAAAAATATTTAATTCCTATTTTTATGTTCACTTCTGGTTTATATAATGATTCTTTTACTATATATTCTATATATCCTTCCTTGTTTGCTATTTCTTCTGCTGTTGGCTCCATAAGTTGCATTAGTCCTATTGCTTTACTAGAAGATACTACATTTTCATTAAAATTACTTTCTGCTTTTATTATAGCAAAGGTTAATAATGGATCTATATTATTTTGTTTAGAATATTTTTCTACTAATTCTTCATATTTTTTAGGATAAATTTGTTTTAATACTATGTCTTGTACTTTAAATACAACAAATAATAGTACAAAAGCTATAATTGCAATTAATATTATAATTAGCAATTTTTTGATTTTTCTCATTATTTACTCCTTCAGGCATGTTGTAAAATTGCCTATTTATTTTTATCTTTTGTTGTAGATGTGTCCCAAATTGGACAAAATGTCCAATCAAGAAACGTCCCCAATTGGTCATTTTGCTTCATACCAAGAGGTTGCTTCTGATACTTCTGCTTTTAGTGGTATTTCTAATTTTGTTGCATTTTCCATACAGTCTTTTAGTATTTTTTTTACTTTTTCTTTTATTTCTATTTTGCATTCTACTAAAAGTTCATCATGTATTTGTAATACAATTTTTGCTTCTAATTTTTCTTCTTCTAATTTTTTGTCTACATTTATCATTGCTATTTTCATTATGTCTGCTGCTGTTCCTTGTATTGGTGTGTTCATGGCTGCTCTTGCTCCAAACTGTCTTACCATAAAGTTGTTTGATTTTAATTCTGGTATATATCTTCTTCTATTAAATAATGTTTCTACATATCCTTGCTCTTTTGCTTTTTCTACTATGTTTTCCATAAATTCTTTTATACCATTATATTTTTCTAAATATTGGTCTATATATTGTTTTGCTAATTTTTTAGATACTCCAATTTGCTCTGATAGTCCAAAATCACTTATTCCATATACTATTCCAAAGTTTACTGCTTTTGCTTTGCTTCTTTGCTCTTTTGTAACTTCTTCTAATGGAATTTCAAATACTTTTGATGCTGCTTGTTTATGAATGTCTTCATCATTTTTAAATGCTTCTATCATATTTTCATCTTTAGAAATATGTGCTAAAACTCTTAATTCTATTTGTGAATAATCTGCATCAATAAATATATTTCCGTGCTTCTGGTTTAAATACTTTTCTTAATCTTTTTCCTAATTCTATTCTTGTTGGTATATTTTGAAGATTTGGCTCTGTTGAGCTTATTCTTCCTGTTTGTGTTATTGTTTGATGAAAAAATGAGTGTATTTTATTATCTTTCGGATTAATATATGGTATCATTCCTGTTACATATGTTGAATTTAATTTCATAAGTTGTCTATAATCTAATATCTTTTCTATTATTGGATGATCATTTTTTAATTTTTCCAAAACATCTACATCTGTTGTATATCCTGATTTTTTCTTTTTATATACATGTAATTCTAATTTTTCAAATAATACTTCTCCTAATTGTTTTGGTGAATTTATATTAAATTCACACCCTGCTAAACCATATATTTCTTGTGTTAATATTTCTAATTTTTGCTTTAATTCTTCTCCAAATTCTTCTAATTCTAATTTATCTACATATATTCCTGAATATTGCATTTTTGCTAATGCTTCTGCTGTTTTCATTTCTATATTATTAAATAAATTTAAAGAATTCATTTCTTCCAATTTTTTTAAAGTTACTTTTTGAAGTTCACTTATGCAATATGCATATATGCAGTTTTTAAGTTTTTCTTTTTCTTCTTGTTCTTTATCATTTTTAGAATTTTCTATATTATCAAATAAATTTATTTGATTTTTATCTTGGTCTACTATAGTATTATTTTCTTTAAGTTCTAGATATTCATTTATATCTAAATCTAAATATTGATTTGCCAAATTTTCCATAGTGTATTTTGTATTGTTTGGGTCTATATTATATGATGCTATTTCTGGGTCATATATTACGTTTTTAGGTAATATTCCTGATTGTTTGAGTATTATATAGTCCTTACTAAATTTATACCCTATTTTGCATATTTCCTCTGATTCAAATATTTCTTTAAAATTGATTTTAAATTCTTCTATATTATTAAACTTTATATAATATACCGTTTTATCTTCTTCATCATATATACTTATATTTGATATTTCTTCTTTTATTATTAATTCATCTTTTTGGTTTTGTTTTGTTCCTAAATAATATATGATTTTTTGCTTTTCTTTTATTTTATTTATAATTTTTAATATATCTTTTAATTCAATTTCTTCTATTTTAAATCTATTTGCTAATTTTATTTCTTCTTTATTCTCATTTTTCAAATCAAACCTTGCTATATATCTACTAAAATTTAATTCTTTAAATATTTCTAATACTTTTTCATTATTCCATGGAACAGCTTTAAATTCTTCAAATTTTTCTTCAATTGGAACTTCTAAATTTATAGTTCCTAATGTTCTTGATAAATATGCTAATTCTTTATTATTTTCTAAATTTTCTTTTAACTTTCCTTTAAAATTTCCATTGCCTTCTTCTAATGCTTTATATACATTATCAATAGATTCATATTTTTGTATTAAAGAAAGTGCTGTTTTTTCTCCTACTCCTGGTACTCCTGGTATATTGTCTGAGGTATCACCTTGGAGTCCTTTTACTTCTATTAATTGAACTGGCTTTAATCCATATGTTTCAATTACTTTTGCTTCATCAAAATCATCTACCTCTGTTTGTCCCATTTTTGTTCTTGGAATTCTAATTGTTATTTTATTGCTCGCTAATTGAAATGTATCTCTATCTCCTGATAGAATAGTTACATCTAATCCTTCTTTTTCTCCTCTTTTTGAAAGAGTTCCTAAAACATCATCTGCTTCATAACCTTCTTTTTCAACTATACTTATATTCATAGCTGTTAAAATTTCTTTTATAATTGGCATTTGTTCTGCAAGTTCATTTGGCATACCTTTTCTTGTAGCTTTATAACCTTCATACATTTTGTGCCTTGCAGTTGGTGCTTTTAAGTCAAAAGATACTACCACATATTCAGGATTTAAGTCATCTACTATTTTAAATAATATAGCCAAAAAACCATATACTGCATTTGTATATTTTCCATCTTTTGTCATAAGCATTTTAGAACCCATTATCCCATAAAATGCTCTATTCATTATGCTATTCCCATCTACTAATAATAATCTACTCAAAGAAAAGTTACCTCCATTAATTAATATATACAATAATACATTGTATTTCCTTCAAATATAAATTGGTCTTTGTTTAATTCATCCCAGTTTTTATCTTTAAAATAATTTGTTTGTTTATTTACAAGCTTTAAATTTTTATTTGTGTAAAAATTTAATGCTCCAACATTTGACCATTCAGGGTTTAATGCTCTATAACACAAAGAAGATTTATTTTCTATATTATCATAAAATCCCTTACTACTTTTATCATGTGCTATAATTATATTTTCTAATTTTATTCCTGAACTTTCTTCGTATTCATTCATCCATTGGTCTATTATTTCACACTGCTTTTGATCTTGTATAGCTACTATTTTATGTTCTTGCAATATATTTATATAAGTTATTACAGTTACACAAAAGTAACTTATTAATAAACAGTATAAACAAGTTTTTCCTAATTTTCTATATTCTACATTACAATATATATAAGCAAATATTAGTCCTATTGTAGCACCTATAGAATATGACATTCTTGCAGTTCCAATCGATGACAATGTAAATATATTCATTGCATAACTAGAAAAGATTGCAATTACTATTATTCCAATTATATTAATTAATTTTAATATATCTTTTTTATTTTTTATTAATAGGTTATTAAAAGTAATTAAGCTTGTAGCATATACAGCAGCTAAATATTTTGGAAATAAATCATATGTATTTATAAGTGTATTTTTTATTGAATAATATATGTATTTTAAATTTCTTAAAATATTATTTGCATTTCCCATTCTTATTTGAGTTAAATTAAATATATTTCCTGTTATTTTTATTTGTATTAAATCTAATACAACAGAAATAATTATATATATTCCACTAATTAATGTATCTTTTATAACTGTTTTATTTATGTATTTTTCTTTTAAAATTGACATTACAAATGTTATTGTTACTAAAAATCCTATATTTCCTTGATAAAATAATATTGCTATTATTGACATTATAAAACCTTTTATATAATAATTTTTAGTTTCTTTTTTTACTAATATGTCAGCTGTTATTATATATAACATTATATTGATAGCCATTACAGCACATTCAGCATATTGCATATTTTCAAGATATGTAAAATTAAATATTATAACATATGAAATTAATATAACTATAATTTCAGACAAAATATTTTTAGCAGGTTTATATCTTAATATAATATTTCTTATTAACATTACACTTATACATGAAATAATTAATGCAATTATTGTTAATGAAATTATATACACAGTTATTGGCATATTTACTGCATCTGCAAACAGTGAAATTAAGCACATAACCGGTCTTCCATCATTCAAAGAATATTTTATTGCATACTCTTTATATCCTCTATTTATTATGTTATATGTATCTGTTGAATAATGCATATTTAAAAAATTTGTAAAAACTAAACATGTAAATATTAATATTATTATAAAAATTATTGCATCTTTTTTATTTACTTTCATTTTTCCTCCTAATACACACAATAGTATAAAGTATTTTCTATTAAAATAATTTGTTCTTTATTTAATTCATCCCAATCTTTACCTTCAAAGTACTCTTTGTATATGTTTGTTGGCATTTTTATTTTTTCTAATTTTCTATCTAGTACAAAATTTATCAATTCGTTATTACACCACCATATCATTAACCCTCTATGCGTATATAATGATTTATGATTTAAATTATTATAATACCATGTTGGATTTTTATCATATACTATGGCTATTTTTTCTATTTTCTTATTTGTATTAAATTCATATTCTTCTATATAATTCTTTATTTGATTAACTTCTTTTAAATCTAATTCATTGGCTAATTTATGTTGCCCAAATATATACATATAATTTACAACATTAACTATAAAATATAAAAATATTATCATAATAATTATATTTTTATACATATTAGTTTCTTCAAATATATCAGTTTTACAATACAAGTACATAAATATTAATCCTATTACTGCTCCTACTGAAAAACACATTCTTCCTAATCCAAAACTTGATAATGTGAAGATATTAATAGCTATTGAAGATAATATTGATATTAATATAATTATAAAAACCGGTAATATATAGTTTTGTTTTTTCTTTATACTGATCCCACATATATAAACCCATATTATTGTTAAAAATATTATAAATAATCCATTTGGAAATAATTCACTAGATTTTATAAGAATTAAATTCATATTATTTATTATATATTTTACATTATTAAATATATCTTGTATACTTCCTAACCTTGATTGCTCAATATTTAATATGTTTGACACTATCTTTATTTGTACTAAATTAGTAGCTACTGCTAATACACATATTATACCAGAAATAATAATTGGTTTTATTAATTTTTTATAATCTTTCAAATTATATTTTATAAGTAATAATACTATTGTTAATGTTATAAAAAAATTAATTGTCCCTTGGTAAAAAAACATTGCTAATATTACATATAATAATGCTTGTAAATATTTTTCATTTACTATTTTTTTAGATGCAAAGGTTAATAATACTAAACTTACTGACATGACAAATATTTCTGTAAAGTATATATTTTCTATATACATAAAATTAAATACTATTATGTATGATATTATATATATTAATATTTCAGAAAAGATATTTTTACTTTTTTTATATTCCATAATAATATTTGCAATCATCATTACTAAAAATGATGATACAGCTATTCCTAAAAAAGTTAATAAAAATACAAATATATTAATATCTAAATTTACCATTCCAGATGTAAAACAAATTATTGCCATTACCAGTCTTCCATCTATTAAAGAAAAATTAGTTGCATAATTTTCATATCCAATATCTATTAGTCTATACGTGTCTGTTGAATAATGTACTGGAAACAAATTGTAAAATATACATATAGAAAAAATAAGTATTCCAAAATATATTAATATTCTTTTATTTTTTATTATCAAATTTTTCATTTGTTTTTAGATACCTTTCTTCTTCTCAACTCCTCGTATCTAACCATTCAAATTCGCGTACCCTGTCGTTC
>CAYVYP010000048.1:0-10954 GCA_964455975.1 uncultured Lachnospiraceae bacterium | reverse complement strand
GCAAAAGATATGGCAACAGGAAATAGTCAACAAGTATCTATTACAGCATCAACAAATTTAACAGATGAAGATATAGACAAAGCTGTTAAAGATGCAGAAGCACATGCTGAAGAAGATAAAAAGAAAAAAGAAGAAATAGAAGCAAGAAACAATGCAGAAAGTTTAGTATATAACAGTGAAAAAACTTTAGGAGAGCTTGGAGATAAAATAAGTGCTGAAGAAAAAGCTAAAGTAGAAACTGAAATAGATAATGTTAAAAAAGCATTAGAAGGAACAGACATTGAAAATATTAAACAAGCAACAGAAAAATTAACAACAGTATTTTATGAAATTTCAGAAAAATTATATTCAGCAAGTAAACAAGCAAATCCAGAAGCAGGAGCACAAGGAGCAAATACAGAAGAAGCTAATACACAAACAGATGCAAATGGAAATGTTTATGATGCAGATTATAAAGTAGAAGAAAATCCAGACGAAAAAAAATAGTGTAAAAATAGTAGTTATAAAGCCCAACGCAGGAAGCCTATTATTTTTACAGCTACCGCAGTAAAAAAATAGGCGACCGACGAGATTGGGCGGAAATATTTAAGACGGTATTTTACCGTCTTTATATATATTTTAATTGGAGGAAAATATGGCTAAAAGGGATTATTATGAAGTCTTGGGTGTAGAAAAGTCAGCAACAGATGAAGAATTGAAAAAAGCATATAGAAAATTAGCTAAAAAATATCATCCAGATGCTAATCCAGACAATAAAAAAGAAGCAGAAGCAAAATTTAAAGAAGTAAATGAAGCTTATGAAACATTATCAGATTCACAAAAAAGAAAAATGTATGATCAATTTGGACCAGAAGGACCTAGTGGTTTCGGAGGTGGAAACCCAGGTGGCGGAGGATATTATTCATATTCTGGCAATGGTAATGGATTTGATGGGTTCGGAGATTTTGGAGATTTAGGAGATATTTTCTCTTCATTTTTTGGAGGAGGATTTGGAGGAAGAACTTCAAAAACAACTCAAGGACCTAGAAAAGGTTCAGATTTAAGATGCAATTTAGAACTTACATTTGAAGAGGCTTTTTTAGGAGTAGAAAAAGAAATATCTATAACAAGAGATGAAACATGTACAACATGTGGTGGTAGTGGAGCAAAGCCAGGCACACATGCACAAACTTGTAATGTATGTGGAGGAACGGGTCAAATAAGGCAAGTTCAAACTACAATATTAGGTCAAATGCAAACGACTAGAACATGTAGTAATTGTCATGGAGAAGGAAAAATAATTCAAGACCCATGTATAGAATGTAAAGGAAAAGGTACAATAAGAAAATCTGCTAAAATTAAAGTAAAAATACCAGCAGGAATAGATGATAATCAAACTGTAGTATTAAGAGGCGAAGGAGAACCTGGAACTAAAGGTGGACCAAAAGGAGATTTATATATAGTTATACACTTAAAAAGACATAGCATATATTCTAGAAAAGGTGAACATGTACTTTGTGAAATACCAATTACATATACACAAGCAACTTTGGGAGCAGAAATAGAATTACCTATGGTAGATGGAAGCAAAGAAAAATATAAAATTCCAGAAGGAACACAAACAGGAACTAAATTCACTTTAAGAAATAAAGGATTTAAGAGTACAAATGGAAACTTTACAGGAGATTTTATATTTACAGTTCAAGTACAAGTTCCAAAAAGATTAACTAAAGAACAAAGAGACTTATTAGTAGAACTTGCTAAAACAATGAATGAACAACCACCAGTTAAAAAAAGAGGAATATTTGGATAAATAATAAAACACTTTAAGTAAAAAATTATTGCTTAAAGTGTTTTTTATGTTATAATTATATTATAAATTTAAAAGAGGTTAAAGATGGCAAAATTTTTTGTAAAAACAAATCAAATAGAAAATAATAAAATAATTATTTTAGATGAAGATGTAAACCATATAAAAAATGTTTTAAGAATGGAAATTGGTGATAAAATACAAATATGTAATTTAGAAACATCTGAAAATTATAGTTGTAAAATAGAAAATTTAACTGAAAAAGAAATTAAATGTGATATAATAGAAAAACTAGAAAGTAAGGCAGAATCCAATGTACATATAAATATTTTTCAAGGGTTACCAAAAGCAGATAAAATGGAACTCATTATTCAAAAATGTACAGAGATAGGAGCAGCAGAATTTACACCAGTTAATTTAAAAAGATGTATAGTAAAATTAGATTCTAAAGATGAAAAAAAGAAAATAGAAAGATGGCAAAAAATCGCAGAAGTTGCAGCCAAACAAAGTAAAAGAGATATTGTTCCAAAAATAAATATAATAAAAAATTTAAATGAAGTATGTAATTTAATTTCTAAATATGATATAGTATTAGTAGCATATGAAGAAGAAAAACAAAATAAATTACAAGATGAATTAATTAAAATAAAAAATATCAATAAAAATTATAATATAGCAGTTGTAATAGGCCCAGAAGGTGGAATAGAACAAGAAGAAATTTTTAAATTAAAAGAAAATGGTGCTAAAATTATAACACTAGGAAATAGAATTTTAAGAACAGAAACAGCTCCAATAGTAATTACAAGCAATATTATATATGAATTAGAAAATTAAAGGGGAAAAGTAAAAGTGGAAGAAAAATTAGAAAACAAATCAAAATCAACAACAAAAAAAGCTACAACAAAAACTAGTACAAAGCCTAGAGCTAAAAGAACTACTACAAAATCAGAAACTGCAACAAAAACTACTACGAATCCTAGAGCTAAAAAGGCTAATACAAAATCAGAAAGTGCAAAACCTACTATAAACAGTAGCAGTACTAAAACTAAAAAGAGTAAAACAAAATCAACAACTAAAATTTCAGAAAAAAAAGATGAAAATAAAAAAGCAACAAAAAGTGCAACTACCAAAAAAAGTACACCTAAAAAAGATGAAACAACAAAAAAAGAAGTAAAATCAACCACAACTAAAAAGCCAGCTACAAAAAAAACAACAAAAAATGAAGAAACAGTAAAAACAAAAAAGCCAAGTACAAATAAAAAACAAGATACAAGTAAAGACATAGAAAAAGAAAGCGAAAAGATATTAAAACAAGAAATACAAAAACAAAGAGAAATTCCTAAAGAAATAGAAAATAAGATAAATAAAATAGTATTTAAAAACATTATTATAGGAATAGCAGTTATTTTAGGATTATTATTTTTAAATTTAGGCTTTATGCATATAGCAAAAACAGCATTTATAACAGATATAAAAATATTTAGTGGATGTATGTTAGTTTTAACATTAGTAATATTTGAAGTAGCATATAAAAAAGATAGTGGAAGTTTAGCTATAAACGGGATAGAAATGGGAGTATTATCATTATTTATTTTAGCAATTCCAATGATTATGCAAAAATATACTTCAAGTTTCATAGCAATCATTTCAACAACTTCTATAATATTTGCAATTTACTATGTTTTAAAAACTATAATAATTCATCTAAAAATGAATAAAGAATATAAAAAAAGTGTAAGCGATATAAAAGATATAGTTAAAAAATAAAAAGATAGGAGATTATAATCCATGAAAAGCATGACTGGATATGGAAGAGGAAAGTTAGAAGAAAATAACAGAGAATATGAAATTGAAATAAAATCTGTTAATCATAAATATAATGACATATCAATAAAACTACCAAGAACTATAGGGTATTTAGAAGAAAATATAAAAAAAGAAATACAAAAAAACATATCTAGAGGAAAAATAGATGTATTTGTAAATTTTGCAAATTACAGTAAAGATGGAAAAAACATAAAAATAAATAATGAACTAGCTGAAATTTATATAGAAGAATTAAAAAAATTAGCTAAAAATACAGGAATAACAGAAAACATTACTGTAACAGAAATATCAAAATTCCCAGATGTATTAATAATACAAAACACAGATGAAGAAGAAAAAGTAATATGGAATGAATTAAATAAATGTTTACAGGTAGCAATAAATAATTTTATTTCTGCAAGAATAACAGAAGGCGAAAAAATAAAATTAGATTTAGAAAATAGAATAAATGACATACAAGAAAAAACAGAAAAAATTGCTACATATTCTACTGGACTTGTGGAAGAATATATAGTAAAATTAGAAGCAAGGATAAAAGAAATCCTAAAAACAGATATTATTGATCAGAACCGTTTAGCGCAAGAAGTTGTAATATATTCTGATAAAGTGTCTGTAGAAGAAGAACTTACAAGATTAAGAAGCCATATTTCACAATTTAAAGAACTTATAAATTTAGATATTCCAACAGGAAAAAAATTAGATTTTTTAGTTCAAGAAATGAACAGAGAAACAAATACAATGGGTTCTAAATCTGGAAGTTTGGACATAACTAATTTAGTAGTAGATATAAAAACACAAATAGAAAATATAAGAGAACAAATTCAAAATATTGAATAAAAAGGAAGGAAGGTTTTTATGAAACTTATTAATATTGGTTTTGGAAATATAGTTTCAGCAAATAGAATAATAGCAATAGTAAGCCCTGAATCAGCACCAATAAAAAGAATGATTCAAGAAGCAAAAGATACAAAAACAGCAGTAGATGCAACATATGGAAGACGAACAAGAGCAGTAATTATAATGGATTCTGGACATTTGATTTTATCAGCAGTACAGCCAGAAACAGTTGCAGGAAGATTAGATAAAGATATTATAGAAGAAACTAAAAATTAAATAGAAAAAATAAATATTTTATGGGGGAAAATTATTATGATGGTAAAACCAACAGTAAATGAATTATTAAAAAAGGTAGATAACAGATTTGAACTAGTAATAGCAACATCAAAAAGAGCAAGACAAATTGCAACAGGAGCAGAAGTATTAACAGATGCAGACGAAGAATCAGCAGTAACTCTTGCAGCAAATGAAATAGCAGAAGGAGAGGTAAAAATATGCTAATATTACTATCTGGAGTATCAGGAGCTGGAAAAGACACAATAAAAAAAGAATTAATAAAAAGAATAGAAAATGTAGAATCTCTTCCATCTTATACAGATAGACCTATTAGAATAGATGAAATACAAGGAGATTTATATAATTTTGTTACAACAGAAGAATTTGAAAATATGATAAAACAAAATGAATTTTATGAATATGATGTTCACCATGAACATTATTATGGAACGTCAAGAAAATTAATGAACCAAAAGATATCAAGTGGAAAAATAATAGTTAAAGACATGGATGTAAACGGAACAGAACACTTAATGGAACTACTAAAAGACGAAGTAAAAGTTGTAACAGTATTTTTAAGAGTACCAAAAGAAGAACTACAAAGGCGATTAAAAAAAAGACCAGATAAATTATCACCAAAAGAAATAAAATTAAGGTTAAATAGATTTGACTATGAAGAATCTAAAATAGGAATATATGACTATGTATTAAAAAATGATAATTTAGAAAGAACAATACAAATATTAGAAGCAATAATAAAAAATAAGTAAAATAGAATAAAAATAATAGATTTAGGTTGACATATAGAATAAAAAAGTAGTATAATTAATATACTATAAGGGTAATCATTTGATTACTAATAGGAAGTTCTTACCTAAAAAAGAACGATTTTAAATTAGGTAAAGTTCAAACCTTATAAATGAACTGAGTTGAAATTAGGTAATGCTTAAGCCTTATAAATAAGCAATTATAAATAGGGGGTACATTTGAAAAAATGTGCTCCTTATATTTTATATGGAAAAGAGAATAACATGGAAGAATTATTATTTTATACAGTAGATAAAGATTATATTAGATATTTAAGCAAATTTGAAAGACATGTAAGTTACAATAAGGATGAAATAGGTCATAGTAGACCATACTTAGGAATTGTGTTGCAAATAGAAGAATATAAATACTTTTTACCATTATATTCATATAAAGAGCATTATAAAAGATATAAAAATAATCCTAGCTTTTTTTATTTTAAAATTAATAGTTGATTTTTACTATAAATATGATATACTTTAAATCAAAGAAAGGAGCAAAATATGAGTATAAAATATAATGTTATTATACAAAAAGAAGAAAATTGGTATGTAGCAAAATGTATAGAAAATAGTGTTGCATCACAAGGAAAAACAATAGAAGAAGCATTAGAAAATTTAAAAGAAGCAATTGAATTATATAATGAAAATGAAGAACCAATAATACCAAAACAAAATATAGAAATGCTTATAATGGAAGAATTTATATAATTCCAATGCATGATGAAATTGCTAGAGGAACGTTAAAAAGCATCTTAGAACAAGCAAATGTAGATTTAGAAGATTTCTTAAATAAATTATAGTTTAATTCTTAAAAATTCCCCAAAAATTTAAAGTAATATAAAAAAATGAGTAGAATTACTACTTTTATTAAATATGCATAAAAAGTGTGTAATTTAATTTGCACACTTTGTTTTTTTTTGATATACTACTTGTACGAGTATTGGGAGAAATAAATGGTAGCAGAAGTAATAATAAATAGTAATGTAAAAACTTTAAATAGAATATTTGATTATAATGTTCCAATTAATATGGAGGAAAACATAAAAATTGGTTCTAGAATTTTTGTGCCATTTGGAAATAGTAAAAATTTAGAAGAGGGATTTGTTGTTGGTTTTAAAGAAAAATCAGAATATAAAGTAAAAGATGTAGCAAAAATTCAAGAAGAAAATAGTATCTCTAAAGAAAAAATAAAACTAGCAAAATATATGGCTTTAAAATATTTTTGCAATATTTCAGATTGTTTAAAATTAATGTTACCGCCAGGTACATTATCTAAAAATATAGATAGCAGAATAAAAGAAAAAACTACAGGATGTGTAGATTTAAAATTAGATAATGAAGAAATAGAAGAACTAATAACTACAGAAAAAATTAAAAATCCAAGACAAATTAGAATATTAAAATTTTTAATGGAAAATGAAGGTGTTACAACTTCAGATTTGGAAACATTTGCAGATACAACATTAAGTACTATAAAAACTATGGAAAAAAATGGGCTAATAGAAATAATTCAAAAGCAGATAGATAGAAATCCATTTCTTCATAAAGTTATTACAAAAACAAGTAATTTAGAATTTACAGAAGAGCAACAAAAAGCTTTTGATGAAATATCAAATAATATAAATAAATTTAATGAGTATTTAATTTTTGGAGTTACAGGCTCTCGGAAAAACAGAAATATACTTACAACTTATTCAAAATGTTTTAAAAGAAAATAAAACAGCAATAATGCTAGTACCAGAAATATCATTAACACCACAAATGGTAGACAGATTTTTAGAAAGATTTGGACAAGAACAAATAGCAGTTCTTCATAGTAAATTATCAGTAGGAGAAAGATATGATCAGTGGAATAGAATAAAAAAAGGTGAAGCAAAAGTTATAATAGGTGCAAGGTCAGCAATATTTGCACCAGTAGAAAATTTAGGAATAGTTATAATAGATGAAGAGCATGATTCTTCATATAAATCTGAAATGACACCTAAATATAATAGTAAACAAATAGCTAAATATTTATGCAAAGAAAATAATATTCCATTAATATTAGGAAGCGCAACACCAGACATATCAACATTTTATAAATCAACTATAGGAGATATAAAATTATTAGAATTAACAAAAAGAGCAAATAATTCATCACTTCCAGAAATAGAAATAGTAGATTTAAGACAAGAACTAGCTAGTGGAAATAAAACAATGATAAGTAAAAAATTATACAAAAGTATTGAAGAAAATATAAAAAATAAAAAGCAAACAATCTTATTTTTGAATAGACGAGGATATTCAACTTTTGTAATGTGTAGAGATTGCGGATATACTGCAAAATGCAAAAATTGTGACATAACACTTACATATCATATGAAAGAAGATAAACTTAAATGTCATTATTGTGGATATGAACAAAAAAACGTAACAATATGTCCAGAATGTAATAGTAAAAATATCAGATATTTTGGAACAGGAACACAAAAATTAGAAAATCAAATAAATAAAATATTTCCAAATGCAACAACAATAAGAATGGATGTAGACACAGTAAGCAAAAAAAATTCACATGAAGAAATATTAAATAAATTCAAAAACGAAAAAATTGATATTTTAATAGGAACTCAAATGGTTGTTAAAGGACATCATTTTCCAAATGTAACACTGGTTCGGAATAATTGCAGCAGATAGTAGTTTAAATATAGATGATTATAGAGCAGCAGAAAGGACATTTCAAATAATAACCCAAGTAGCAGGAAGAGCAGGACGCGAAAAAGAAAAAGGAAAAGTAATATTGCAAACATATAATCCAGATAATTTTAGTATTGAATGTAGTACAAAACAAGACTATAGACTTTTTTATAATACAGAAATTAATTTAAGGCAAGCCTTGAACTATCCACCTTTTTGCGATATAATAGTAGCTGAAATTAGTCTAGAAGATCAAGAAAAATTATCTAAAATATCAGAAAAAATTTATAGTATTTTTGAAAAAAATATAAAAGAAAAAAATATTCAAAATATAAAAATATTTAAACCAGCACCAGCACCAATTGATAAAATAAAAAATAGATATAGATGGAGAATAATAATTAAATGTAATTTTGATAATAATATTATAGATACTATTAATAAATCTTTAGAAGAATGTTATAAAATAAAACAAAAAGATTTACGAATATTACTAGATGTAAATCCTACAAGTATGATGTAGTAAAAGTTTAAATGGGGGAATAAAAATGGCAATTAGAAATATAAGAGAAAATGGAGACGAAATCTTAAGAAAAAAATCAAGAGAAGTTGAAGAAGTAAATGATAAAATAAAAGAATTGATACAAGACATGACAGATACAATGCATAAATTAAACGGAGTTGGACTATCTGCAGTACAAGTTGGAGTACTTAAACAAGTAGTAGTAATAGATGTTGATGACGGAAATGGAGTATATGTTTTAATAAATCCTAAAATACTTAAAACCAAAGGGGAAAGAGAAGTAGAAGAAGGATGTTTAAGCTTTCCTAACCAATATGCAAAACTAAAAAGAGCAGAAGAAGTTACTGTTGAGGCATTAAACGAAAAAGGGAAAAAAGTAAAAATAAAAGCAAAAGAATTACTAGCACAAGCACTACAGCATGAATTAGAACATTTAGAAGGAATATTATTTGTAGATAATATGATACCAGGAACATTAGAAATAGTTGAACCAAAAGAAAATGAAAAATAAAAATTGGAGGGATAATATGCTAAATATATTATTTATGGGAACACCAGATTTTGCGGAAGAATCTTTAAAAAAGCTTTTTGAAGAAAAACACAATATTATTGGTGTAGTAACAAATATAGATAAACCAAAAGGTAGAGGAATGAAAATGATAGCATCTCCAGTAAAAGAATTTGCTATAGAAAAAAAATTAAAAGTATTTCAACCAGTAAAAGTAAGAAATAATATAGAATTTATTGAAGAAATAAAAAAGCTAAATCCAGATTTAATATGTGTTGTAGCATATGGAAAAATCCTTCCAAAAGAAATATTAGAAATTCCAAAACTAGGATGTATAAATGTGCATGCATCACTCCTTCCTAAATACAGAGGAGCAGCACCAATACAATGGGCTGTATTAAATGGCGATAAACAAACTGGTGTAGATACAATGTATATGGACGTTGGAATGGACACAGGAGATATAATTTTAGAAGAAAAAGTAGACATAGGAGAAGATGAAACAACAGGAGAATTATGGGATAGACTATCTAAAATTGGAGCAAATTTATTAGCAAAAACAGTAAAGCAAATTGAAGAAAAAACAGCACCAAGAAAGAAGCAAGATGAAAACTATACATTAGCACCAATGCTAGAAAAACAAATGGCTAAAATAGACTGGGAAAATAAAACAGCTCAAGAAATAAAAAATCTAGTAAGAGGATTAAACCCAATAATGGGAGCATATTCATTTTTAAATGAAAAAAAGATAAAATTTTGGAAAGTACAAATTTTAAATAAAGAAAACTTAATTTTAAAATTTCCAGAGTTATCAGAATATAGTTATAAATTAGAAGAAATAGACCCAGGAACAGTATTATTTTCAGACACAAAAAGTGGACTATTCATAAAAGCAAATGAAGGAATAATAGAAGTATTAGAAATACAAGGCGAAAATGCAAAACGCATGAACATAAGCGAATTTTTAAAAGGAAATAAAATAGAAATAGGAAATATATTTGAATAATAAGGAAAAATTATATAGAAAATAACATCGTAGGGGTCGGCGTCCTCGACGACCATAAAATTCAATTAACAGATATTGGGTATATTGTAAAGAAATATATAAATAATATAAATTACATATTAGGGTCGTCGAGGACGCCGACCCATACAAAACATGGTAAAATTTAATGTTTTAAAAGATATTCTAACAAGTCATCAATTATTTCTTTATCACGAATACTTAATGTATTAATTTTAGAATCATAATTATTCATATTAACATTACAGTCTAAAAAATTGCATAAAATATCATTTGGAGTAATTTTATAAGCTTTACAAAAAGCTAAAAGTGTATTAATTCCACCTTTTAATTCTCCTCTTTCAATTTGACTTATATATCTAGGAGCAAGACCAGTAAGTTCAGAAACTTTTTCTTGAGTAAAATGGTTTTGCTTTCTGTATTGTTGTAAAATCTTGCCATATTCAATATTTATATCATTTTTATTCATTCTAATCACCTGGTACTAATATTACCAATTTATTAGAAAAAAATAAATGATATAAAAATAGAAAAAAATCGCGAAAAAAGAAGAAAAAGTATTTACAATTATTTTTTTTAATAGTATAATTCTTTTTAAGAAAAACTTTTTTAAGAAAACTTTAAAAAATTGGTGAATTGAAAAAGTAAATTATAGTTAGAAAAAGTAAATTCTAGTTACTGATTA
>CAYVYP010000047.1:0-11191 GCA_964455975.1 uncultured Lachnospiraceae bacterium | reverse complement strand
TGTCCAGGTGGATGTATAATGGGTGGAGGACAGCCAATTAAAAGTAGCAAAATACGTTCAGAAGTTGATGTAAGAAAGTTAAGAGCAGAATGTTTATATAATATAGATGAAAAATCAGCTATAAGAAAATCACATCAAAGTCCAGTAATGAAAGAAATATATGAAACATATTTAGAAAAACCAGGAAGCTATAGAGCACATAAATTATTACATACTACTTATAGTAAGAAAGAAAAGTATAATATATAAAAAGGAGCGAAAAAATGAAGGAAGAATTTATAGAATTATTAAAATCTACTAATAGAGAAGGAATGGATAAATTAATAGAATTTTTAGAAAGAACAGATTTTTATAAAGCACCAGCAAGTACAAGATTCCATGGAGATTATGAAGGTGGACTTTTAGAACATAGTTTAAAAGTATATGAAATATTAAAAGAGAAATTAGCTAATTGTAAAGAAGTAGAAGCATCAGAAGAAAGTATAATAATAGCAGCACTTTTACATGATATATGCAAAGTAAATTATTATAAAACAGATTATAGAAATGCAAAAAATGCTAAAGGAGAATGGGAAAAAGTACCTTATTATACAGTAGATGATACAATACCATATGGTCATGGAGAAAAATCTGTAATGATGATAACAGAATATATAAAATTAACCAATGAAGAAAAATATGCAATACGTTGGCATATGGGATTTACTGAACCAAAAGAATTATATGGAACGATAGGAGTAGCCTATAAAAAATATCCATTAGCATTATTAATATTTGAAGCAGATTTAGAAGCAACATATTTTTATGATATATAAGGAAAGAAAAAATGTTAGAAAAATTAGAAGAGTGTACATTGTGTCCACATAATTGTAAAGTTAATAGATTAGAAGGAAAAGTAGGAAGATGTAGAGCAACAGGCAAACTAAAAATTGCACTTTCTTCACTACATTATTTTGAAGAACCATGCATAAGTGGTACAAATGGTTCCGGAACAGTATTTTTTTCTAATTGCAATTTAAGATGTAAATTTTGCCAAAATTATGAAATAAGTAATTTAGGAAAAGGAAGAGAAATTGAAATAGATGAGTTAGCAGAAATATTTTTAAACCAGCAAAAAAACGGTGCAGAAAATATTAATTTAGTAACGCCAACTATGTATGTTTATCATATTATAGAAGCATTAAAGCTTGCAAAAAATAAAGGCTTAACAATTCCAATTGTATATAACACAAATGGGTATGAAAGTGTAGAAACAATTAAATTATTAGATGGATATGTGGATATTTATTTACCAGATTTAAAATATTATTCAAATGAATTAGCTAAAAAGTATTCTGGAATAGATAATTATTTTGAAATAGCAACAAGAGCAATTTTAGAAATGCAAAAACAAGTTGGAAAAAATATTTTTAACGAAGATGGAATAATGCAAAAAGGAATTATTGTCAGACATTTAGTATTACCAAACCATATTCAAAATTCTAAAAACATTTTAAAATGGATTAAACAAAATTTAGGTAATGATATATATGTAAGTGTAATGGCACAGTATTTTCCTACATATAAAGCTAAAGAAGATGAATTAATTAATAGAAAATTAAATAAAAAAGAATATAAAGAAATTGAAAATTATTTATATATGCTAAATATAGAAAATGGATATATGCAAGAACTTGGGGAACATGAAGAAGAATATGTACCAAAATTTGAAATTTGAAAATTCGGTAATAAATAAAAAATTATTTTATATAAAAAATGTAACAAACTTAAGACTATTTTAAGTTTGTTTTTTTATTATCTAAATAAAGTGAAAAACTTAAATATATTTTTAGGAGGATAATAAAAATGAAAGAAAAAATTTTAATGTTAATTGTTGGTATTTTAATAGGAGCAATTATTACAACAGGAGTTTTCTTAATATTAAATCAAAATAACAGTAGTAGCCAAGGAAGAGGACAAATGGGTAATAGACCAGAAGGAATGGGTAACTTTACACCAGGAGATATGAATTCAATTCCACAAGGTGGACGTGGAGAAAACCAAAGTACTACAACTACAATAAATCAAACAACATCATCAAGCAATAGTTTATAAGGAGCGATTAAATAAAATGAAGAAAAAAACAAAAAAAATCTTATTTACAATTTTTATGATTTTAAATATAGCATTAATCATATTTTTATATTTAAGAGGAAATTCAGCTCAGGCTGCAAGTAGCGTAACATCAACAACTGTTTCAGAAGAGCAAGTAACAACAAGAACAATAACAAATACTTTAACTGGATCTCGGACAGATATCATCTGCTACTACAGAGAGCTTAAGTTTAACGACAACTAAATATTTTAAAACAATGTGTGTTGAGGAAGATGAATATGTAGCTGAGGGTGGAAACATTTTACAATATTCAAATGGAACATATTTAACAGCACCATATAATTTAGTAGTTGAAAGTTATTCAGTTCCAGAAACAGGTTCAAAATGTACTAGTTCAAATTATATAAAAGTACAATCTTTAGATGATTTATATATGACATTAAGTATAGATGAATCTGAAATAAAAAGTGTAAAAATTGGTCAAACAGCACAAATAACAGTAAATGCAAATGAAAGTAAAAAATATACAGGAACAATAACTAAAATAAATCAAATAGGAACTTATGCTTCAAGCGGTTCTAGTTTTACATCAACAATAAGTATTAAAAATGATGGAAATATAAAAATAGGAATGTCAGCTTCTTGCACAGTTACATTAGAAGAAAAGGAAAATGTAATGGCAGTGTCAATAGGTGCAATTCAAACAAAAGATAGCCAAAAATATGTTGTAGTAGTAAATTCTGATGGAAGTACTAAAAATGTTAATGTTGAAACAGGAATATCAGATGATTCTTATGTAGAAATAACATCAGGATTAGATGGAACAGAAACTATTCAAAAAACAACTACAACTACACAAAGTACAGGAGTTAAATCATCTTCTAGTAATTATTCATCATCTAATAGGGGCTCATTTGGAGGATCAAGTTCAATGCAAGGTGGAAGCCAATCAATGGGAATGCCAGGAGTAATGGGAGGAAACTAAAATATTATGGATAAAAATATAATGATTGAAATTAGTAATGCACAAAAAACATTTACTATGGGTGATGAAAAAATAAATGCCATTGATAATATAAATTTTAAAGTAAAAAAAGGAGAATTTGTTTCAATTGTTGGACCATCAGGTTCAGGAAAGTCTACTCTTATGAATATTTTAGGATTACTAGATATGTTAGATAGTGGAAGTTATATGCTAGATGGAGTGGATACTAGAAATTTAAAAGATAGCCAGTTAGCTTCTTTAAGAAATAAAAAAATAGGATTTATATTTCAAAATTTTAATCTACTTACAAAGTTAGATGCAATAGAAAATGTAGAAGTTCCACTTATGTACCAAGGTTATTCTGCAAAAGAATCAAAGCAAATAGCAAAAGAGTATTTAAAAAAGTTAGGATTAGAAGGAAGAGAAAAACATCTTCCATCACAATTATCTGGAGGACAGCAACAAAGAGTAGCAATAGCAAGAGCACTCGCATGTAAACCGGAAATAATACTAGCAGATGAACCAACACGGAGCATTAGATTCTAAAACAGGAATAGAAGTAATGGAAAATTTGCAAAAACTAAATAATGAAGGTCAAACCATTGTATTAATAACGCACGATATAAATATTGCAAAAAAAGCAAAAAGAGTTGTAAGAATTTCAGATGGAAAATTGTATGAGGAGGGAATGTAATAAATGAAATTTCAAAGAATTATAAAAGTAGCATTTAAAAATATAAAAAGTAATAAATTACGTTCTTCCCTTACAATGCTAGGTTTAATTATAGGTATTGCATCTGTAATCGTATTAGTAGGAATAGGAAATGGTGCAACAAGTGATGTTAGTTCACAAGTAAAAAGTTTAGGTACAGATATTTTAACAATAACAGTAAATTCGCAAGATGCAAGTTTTGAGTATTCACAAGTTAATGATTTTTTAAACTTAGATAATATAGAGGCAGTAGCCCCATATAAAAGCGTAAGTGCAACAGCATCAAGAGGAACAACCACATCATCAAAGGCAAGTATAATAGCTACAAATGATAGTTATTTAAATATAACAAATACAACAATATCAAAAGGTAGAACAATATCAATTATAGATATAGAAAATAAAAGTAAAGTATGTATTTTAGGTTATGATATAGCACAAACACTATTTAGTTTATCAGATCCTGTAAATCAAACTATTAAATTAAATGGAGATAATTATACAGTAATAGGAGTTTTAACACAGCAAGGAACATCAATGGGAACAAATACAGATAGTATAATTATTGTGCCACTTACAACAGCAAAATATTTAGGAAGTGATACAAGTATAAATAATTTATATGTAAAAGTTATAGATGAAAATAAAATAAACATTACCCAAACCTTAATAGAAAATCATATAAGAAGTACACTTCAAATATCTAGTGATTATTACTCTGTATCATCACAAGATTCAATGCTAGAAGCAATGGAAGATATTAATAATACATTATCATTATTATTAGGAGGTATAGCAAGTATTTCTTTAATAGTAGGAGGAATAGGGGTTATGAATGTAATGCTTGTTTCTGTAACTGAAAGAACAAAAGAAATAGGAATACGAAAAGCTTTAGGAGCAAAAAAAATGGATATATTAACACAGTTTTTAGTAGAAGCATTAGTACTTAGCCTTTTAGGAGGATTATTAGGAATAATAATAGGACTAATAATAGGAAATGTTTTATCAGGTTTTGGGTATACATTTACATCAACTGCAGGAGTAATAATATTATCATTTACATCAAGTGCATTTATAGGAATAGTATTTGGAATATTCCCAGCATATAGAGCAGCATGTTTAAAACCGATAGATGCATTAAGAACAGAATAAAGGAGGTTAAAATAGTGAAAAATAAAAAAATTAGATTAATTGGAATTATATTAGTAGGTATTATTTTAGCAGTAGTTTTAATTAAAAATGTATATGCTGTAAATGAATTACAAATGTCTTTTGCAACAGTATCTTCAAATAATGTTGTAAAAGGAGAAAGTTTTAATATAAATTTAGATTTAAGCAAAATATCTTATGCTAAATATAGTATAAAACTTACATCAAATATAGATATGGAAAGTCCAGTTGTAAGTAATGAAGAAAATAAAACACAGATAAATAATTTAACTATTGTAAATAGCTCAAATTCTAATAGTAAGGAATTTACAATTAGCGATATAAGTAATTTAAATAATTTATTAGTACAATATAAAGTGCCAGAAAATGTAGAAATAGGAACAAAAATTACAATAGATGTATTAATTACAAATTTAGAACAAGATAGTACAAATAATACTGTAAGTAATAATATGACAAATGTAAGTAGTAATATAAGTGTATTAGAAAATAATGTAATAAGCCAAAATAATACTATTGTAAATAATAACGATACTACTGATAACAAAACTATGAGCTGTCAAATAATATTAACAGTCGTAGAATCAGAAAATACTAATAATACACAAAACAGTGATAAAAATAATAATTCTGCTTCTATGAACGGGTTAAACCAAATGAGTCAAACTTCAAATTCAGGCTCATCTAATAGTGGAAAAACATCTTCTAGTATAAGTACAGCTGGAAGTGTAGGAGGAAGTAGCTTAGAAACTGTAACATATAATGGTTCAAGTGACAATTATTTGACAGATATTTTAATAGATAATGTAAGTGTTAATGAAAATTTTAATAAAACGAATACAACTTATTTTAAAACAGTAGAAAGTGGAACAAGTAGTGTAAAAATTTCATATATTCAAAGTAATTCAAATTCAATTGTAACTATATATGGAAATAGTAATTTGCAAACAGGAACAAATAAAATTTTAATAACAGTTACAGCACAAGATGGTAGTGTAAGAATTTATAGAATATATGTAACAGTAGAATAGGAGAAGCAAAATGAAAAGAAAATTCAAGTTTAGAATAGAATATATAATTATTATATTACTAATCATATTATCTGTTATGTTATATTTATATTTTAATGGTCAAAATGGAAATACAACTACTAATTCTAGTGAACAATCGTATTCAAGTAGTAGTTCATCTACAGATGAAAGTACAAAAACAAGCATAGTTCAAGCTAGTATTCAAACAATAACAAATACATTATCAGCATCAGGAGAAATATCTTCAGGACTAACAGAAAACTTAAGCATACATTCAACATATTATTTTAGTGAAATATATTACGAAGAAAATGATTATGTTGAAGAAGGAGAAAAAATACTAAAATACACTAATGGAACATATATGACAGCTCCATATAATTTAGTAATAACGAAAATTAATGTTCCAGAAGCATCAGCACAATGTACATCTAAACATTATATAGAAGTAAAAAGTACAGATACTTTAACAATGAGTGCAAGCATAGATGAAGACAATTTAAGTGTAGTAAAAGTAGGCCAAGAAGCACAAATAACAGTAAGTGCAATAGAGGAGAATTATACAGGATATATAACAAATATAAGCCAAACTGGAAAGTATTTTTCAAATGGTTCAACTTTTACAGCGACAATAACATTTTCTAATAATGGAAGTGTAAAAATAGGAATGAGTGGAGCAGCGCAAATTGTACTAGAAAAAGCACAAGATGTTGTTACAGTACCAAAAGAAGCGGTGCAAACATCAGGAACAAGTAAATATGTAGTAGTTGTAGATGATAATAATGAAACCCAGAATGTAACAGTAGAAACAGGAATATCAAATGATGCATATATAGAAATAAAATCTGGATTAGATGGAAACGAAAATATACAAATTACACAAACTACAAGTACTAATAATAAATCAAGTATGATGATGCAAGGTGGTAGCATGAGCCAAGGAATGGAAAGACCATCAGGAAGCGGAAGCAATATGGCAATGCCAGGAGGAACAAAACCAAGTAAAACAAATTAAGAATAATTTTGTTGAATAAAGTAAAAAAATATGATAATATATGCCTATACTTAAGGTAAAAGTATGTAACCGAAAAATAACAATTATTATTTAAGGAGATGTAAACAAATGAAAACAAAAGTAATAGCATCAACCAAAGTAGGGTATGAACTTCCAGTTGAGGAAGCTGTCAATTTTTCTGGTAAAGAAGCGGGAATATGCTATATGCCAGATACAATTGATACTCTTTTTTCAGAACCAGATGAGAAAACCATAAAAAGAGCAAATGGAACAATGAAATCTGGACATCATAGTGTTTTTGGACACCCATATTATAGCTTTGCATTTGAGGAAATTCCTAAAATTTTAGCTATGATTTTAAACAATGAAAAAGTATATCAAACATCAGAAAAATCAGCTAGATATACTAAGATGACTCCAAGCGAAGAGGAAAGAGTGCTTTATGAAAAGTGGATAACAATATATGAAAAGCAAATAAATGATGTATATTCACAAATAGAAGAAAAACAAGCAAAAAAATTAGCACAAGAAAATGCAAGATATTTAATAAGTGTATTTACACCTGCAACAACAATGGGTCATACACTTGACTTAAGACAATTAAGTTATATTTTGCATTGGTGTGAAGATTTTGAGCAATCAGCAGAGCCTTCACCATTTAACCTACTTTTGAAACCTTGGCTTGAAGAATTTAAAAGTCAACTTTCAAAATACAAATTGGAAGATGTTAATACAGATATAAGAGGAAGAAGTTTTTCTCTATTTGCCACAAGGGATAGAAAAGAAGAGTGGGGAGAAAATTATTCTTGCAATTACTTGGCAACATTTAGTCAAGTAGCACAAGCACAAAGACACAGAACATTATACTATGAAATTTCATTTTTGGAAAAACCGATGTATTTTGTTCCTCCAATTATAAGAAATACAAATTTGGAGGAAGAGTGGTTAAAAGATATTTCATCTTTAGCAAAATTCTTCCCACAAGGTATGCTTGTAAAGGTAAATGAAAGAGGAACAGTAGAAAAATTTATAGAAAAATGTCAAGAACGTTTATGTGGGTGTGCGCAGCTAGAAATAGCAGTACAAACAAAAGCTACTTTAGACAGGTATTTAGAAAATACAAAGGAAGGATGTCCTGAAGTATATAATCAATTATTACCATATTCTAAAGGAGCAAGATGTACATTTCCAGGTTACAAATGTTCAAAACCATGTATATGGGGAGCAAAATATGCATTAGATAGAAATATTTAATAGAAACTGCAGGTAAGCTAATTGCCTGCAGTTTTTTAATTGAAACCACTTGACAAATCAGTAAAAATAGTGTAAAGTATATTAGCATTACAAAAAAGGAGTAAACGTATGGAGAAAAAAGTTGAAATAAGTATGCTTATCCAAACATATGGTAAGCTTTTAACTGAAAAACAATATATAATCTTAAACGATTACTTTAATAACGATTTATCTTTATCTGAAATAGCTGAAAATGAAGGCATTACAAGGCAAGCAGTTAGAGATAAAATAAAGAAGGGGGAAAATAAACTTTTCGAATATGAAGAAAAGTTACAATTTATGAGAAAGACATTAAATCAAGAAACACAAATAGTAAAAATTTTATCAGAACTTACTAAAATTGAAGACAAATCATCAGACAAAAAAATTGAACATATTTTAAATCATATAAAAAAAGAATTAAATTGTTTAGTTTAAAATAAGGAGGAAAATTAATGGCTTTTGAAGGATTATCATCTAGACTTAGTGATATAACAAGAAAACTAAGAGGAAAAGCAAGAATTACAGAGGGTGACCTTAAGGAAATGCTTCGTGAAGTTAAACTTGCACTTTTAGAAGCTGATGTTAACTATAAAATAGTAAAAGATTTTATAGCTACTGTACAGGAAAAAGCACTAGGACAGGACGTTTTAAAATCATTAACTCCAGGACAACAAGTTATAAAAATTGTAAAAGATGAAATGGTAGAACTTTTAGGTGGGCAAACAAGTAAAATTAATTTTACTTCAAATCCACCAACAGTAATAATGCTAGTAGGTCTTCAAGGATCTGGTAAAACAACAACAGCAGGTAAACTTGCTAATCTTCTTAGAAAAGAAGGTAAAAAACCACTTCTTGTTGCATGTGATGTATATAGACCAGCTGCTATAAAACAGTTACAAGTAGTAGGTGGAAGTTTAAATATACCAGTATTTAGTAATGAAAATTCAAAAGATGTAGTTCATATTGCAAAACAAGCAATGAATATAGCAATTAGCAAATTAAATGATGTAGTTATTATAGATACAGCAGGTAGACTTCACATAGATGAAGAACTTATGGAGGAACTTAAAAATCTAAAAAAAGAGGTTAAACCGCATGAAATATTACTTGTAGTAGACTCAATGACAGGTCAAGATGCAGTAAATGTTGCACAAAGTTTTAATGAAGAGCTAGGAATAGATGGTGTAGTTTTAACAAAATTAGATGGTGATACCCGTGGTGGTGCGGCACTTTCTGTTAAAAAGATTACCGGAAGGCCAATAAAATTTGCAGCAACAGGAGAAAAGTTAAGTGATATTGAAGTATTTCATCCAGAAAGAATGACATCAAGAATACTTGGTATGGGAGATGTACTTTCAATTATAGAAAAAGCAGAAGAAGCATTTGATGAAGAATCTGCTGAAAAACTAGAAAAACAATTAGGAAAAAAAGAATTAGATTTAGATGATTATTTAGCACAATTAAGACAAGTAAAAAAGATGGGTTCTTTTTCATCAATATTAAAGATGATACCAGGAATGAATCAAATAAAAGATTTAAAGGTTGATGATAAAGAATTTGTAAAAATAGAAGCTATGATATGTTCTATGACAAAACAAGAAAAGAAAAATCCAAGACTTTTAAATGGTAGTAGAAGATTAAGAATAGCAAGAGGTAGTGGAACACAAGTTTCAGATATTAATAAATTTATGAAATCCTTTGAAATGACACAAAAAATGATGAAACAAATGCAAAGTGGCAAAGGTGGAATGAAGAATATTATGAAAAATATGAATCCAAATGACCTTAAAAACTTTAAAATATAGATATTAATTTTTAAATTTTAATATAAAGTAAATTTGTAGGAGGTGAATTAAATGGTAAAAATAAGATTACAAAGAGAAGGAAAGAAAAAAGCTCCATTCTATCACATAGTTGTTGCTGATTCTAGATCTCCAAGAGATGGAAAAATAATAGAAAAAATAGGAACATACAATCCTATGACAGAACCATCTACAATAGTTGTAGATAAAGAAAAAGTTGCTACATGGATTAAAAATGGTGCAAAACCAACAGATACAGTTAAAGCTTTAATAGAAAAAGCTAACTAGGAAGGTGGATGCATGATGAAAGAAGTTTTAGAAACTATTATAAAAAACTTAGTAGAACAAAAAGAGGCTATATCTATTACTGAAAAAGAAAATGAAAAAACTGTAATTTTTGAAGTTAAAGTAGCTGATAAAGATATGGGAAAAGTAATTGGAAAACAAGGTAGAGTAGCAAAGTCAATTAGAACAGTAATGAAATCAATTGCAGGACAAGAACATAAAAAAGTAACAATTGAGTTCATTGGATAATTAAGAGGGTTATAAATGCACAATTATTTAGAAATAGGTCAAATAGTAAATACATTTGGAATAAAAGGTTTAGTTAAAGTAAACCCATATACAGATGATATAACAAGATTTGATGATTTGAAAAATATATATCTTACAAAAAAAGGTATTAAAAAAGAGTATGAAATAGAAGAAGTAAAATATCAAAAAAATGTTGTTTTATTGAAGCTAAAAGGAATTGATGATATGACTGCTGCTGAAAATTTAAGAGATTATACAATAATAATTGATAGAAAAGATGCAGTAAAATTACCTAAAGATTCATATTTCATAGTAGATTTAATTGGACTAGAAGTATATTCAGAAGAAAATACTTTATTAGGAAAAATAATTGATGTTTTTAGTACAAAATCAAATGATATATATGTTGTAAAAGATGATGAAGGAAAGCAAATTTTATTACCTGCTATAAAAGATGTTGTTAAAAATATCGATATAGAAAATGGTAAAATGATTATACATTTAATAGATGGTTTAGTAGATTAAGGAGTTTAAAATGAAATTTGATGTGCTTACACTTTTTCCAGAGATGT
>CAYVYP010000046.1:0-11322 GCA_964455975.1 uncultured Lachnospiraceae bacterium | reverse complement strand
ACAATACCCTTCTAGGGTAAGAACAAACCGCACGTTTTACGTGCGGTTATGATTATTTATTTATAATCATTGGACCAATTTCAGTAACAGTTCCTGCACCAAGTGTTAAAACAATATCATTTGGTTTTACATTTTCTTTTATAAAATTAACAATATCTTTAAATTCAGGAATATATTTTGCATCTTTTCCATATTCACATATTTTATCAGCTAAATCTTTAGAACTTATGCCATAAGTATTAGATTCTCTTGCAGCATAAATATCTGTAATAATAATATTATCAAAAAGTGTTAATGCTTTAGCAAAATCATCTAATAAATTTTTTGTTCTGCTATATGTATGTGGTTGAAAAATAACCCAAGATTTATTATAATGTTTATTTTTTATTGCAGTAGCAGTAGCTTTAATTTCAGTAGGATGATGACCATAATCATCATAAATACGAGCATCATTAAAATTTCCAATTAATTCTAATCTTCTATGAGCACCTTTAAATTTATATAAAGCTGTTTTTATATCGTCTTTAGAAATACCATATTCATTACAAAGTGCAATACAAGCAAGAGCATTCATAATATTATGACGTCCTGCTACAGATAATTTTATAGTTTTATAAAAATTATTATTATAATAAACATCAAAGCAAGAAAAACCATCATCATCAAAACTTATATTTTTAGCAATAAAATTAGCATGAAGATTATCTATACCATATGTAACAAATTTAGCTAAAGTAAATCTTTTTAAATCTAAACAATTATCATCATCACCATTTACTACTAAAAGTCCATCTTCTGGAATAAGTTTAACATATTTAGCAAAAGCATTTTTTATATTATCCATATTTTTAAAGTAATCTAAATGGTCATTATCAATATTTAAAATTATTTCAGATTTAGGGTGAAATTTTAAAAAGCTTTCTACATATTCACAAGCTTCAATAATAAAATATTCACTATTTCCGAACTCTATAATTTCCATTAATTTGATTTAATATTGCACCAACTTGTATACTAGGATCTTTAAAAGCTTCTAAAAAACATAAGGAAACCATTGATGTTGTTGTAGTTTTACCATGAGTGCCAGAAACAGCAATAGTATTTTTATAACATTTTGTTATTTCTCCTAAAAAATCAGCTCTTTCAACAAGAGGAATACCAAGTTCTTTTGCTTTTACAAGTTCAGGATCATCTTGATGCATAGCAGCAGTATAAACTAAAACATCAGAAGTAGAAAGATTATCTAAATCGTAACCAATTTTTACATCTATACCACTAGATATTAATTTATCTGTATTTTCAGAATTATTGTCATCAGAACCAGTAACAAAAAAGCCCCAATTATTTAAAATTTCAGCAATTCCACTCATACTAACTCCGCCAATACCTCTCATATGTATATGTTTATATTTTCTTAAATTATCTATATTAGCCATTTTTCAAAAGCACACTCCTTTTATAAATTGTGTAATAATTTTTAACAAAATAAATTATACACTTTTAATAGCTATATTTCAATACAAAATGCATTTTTTGTTGAATATAAAAAATCGAAGATTTTCCATTGTTGTTTATATAGCATATGCATAATAAATAAAAAATGTGAAAAACATATATAATACTAAAGAATAAAATAATTTTATTTGTAAAAAATAGAAGGAAAAATAATTTTTTTGGAGAATAATATAAATGTACATAGTAAAATGTACAATTATAAAACTTTGAGAAGGGCAGGTGCACTAAAATGCAAATAACAGACGTACGTTTAAGAAAGGTAAATTCAGAAAACAGAATGAAAGCTGTTGCTTCTGTAACATTCGATAATGAATTCGTAATTCATGATATTAAAGTTATCGAAAGTCAAAATGGATTATTTATAGCTATGCCAAGTAGAAAAACTCCAAACGGAGAATTCAAAGATATAGCTCATCCAATTAATGCTGACACTAGAGAGAAAATCCAAAAAGCTATATTAGAAGCTTACGATGCTCCAGAAACTGAAGAAACTTCAGAATCAGCAGAATAATAAAGTATAAATTAAAAGATACCATTTCTGGTATCTTTTTTGTTGAATAAATGGTAATAATATGGTATAATTTGTAACAATTTAAAACAAGGAGAAGATAAGTGAAAACTACTAACATACAGACTAAAAATATAGAAATTAAAAGATTTAATCCAAATGTAAAAGAAGGATTATCAACAAAACAAGTAGAGAGAAGGAAAGAGCAAGGACTTATAAATTATGACACAGCACTTCCTACTAAAAGCATAAAAACTATTATAATAGAAAACTTATGTACATTATTTAATTTAATAAACTTATTATTAGGAATAGCTATATTTTGTGTAGGTTCATATAAAAATTTATTCTTCTTACTAATAATTATTACAAACACATTAATTAGTACTATACAAGAAATTAAATCTAAAAAAACAATTGATAAATTGGCAATTATTTCAAGTAAAAAGGCAAATGTAATTAGAAATGGAAAAATAGAGCAAATTGCAATAGACGAAATAGTACTTGACGATTTAATTGAATTTAATACTGGAAATCAAATAGCAACAGACTGTGAAATATTAGATGGGCAAGTTGATGTAGATGAATCTTTTATAACAGGAGAACCAAGTGTAATATCAAAGCAAATAGGAGATAAAATATTATCAGGAAGTTTTATAGTAAGTGGAAAATGTATAGCAAAAGTTGAACATATAGGAATGGATAATTATACTTACGAGATTTCCAGTGGAGCTAAATATGTTAAAAAAGTAAATTCGGAAATTATGAATTCACTAAATAAAATAGTAAAAATTGTATCTATTGTTATAATTCCATTAGGAATTGTATTATTTATGCATCAAATGCAAATAGATTCTAACTATTTACAAAAAGCAGTTGTAAATACAGTTGCAGCTATTATTAATATGATACCAGAAGGCTTAGTATTACTTACAAGTACAGTTTTGGCAGTTAGTGTAGTAAGACTTTCAAAATATAAAGTTTTAGTACAAGAACTTTATTGTATTGAGACATTAGCTAGAGTAGATACTTTATGTTTAGATAAAACAGGAACAATAACAGAAGGAAAAATGGAGGTAAAAGATTTAGTTCCATTAAATTCTACAATGGAAAATATGCAAAATATATTATCTGCAATAGGTAAATATTCTGAAGATACAAATTCAACAATAGATGCAATAAGAGAAAATTGTAGAAATAATGTTGAATGGAAAGCAATAGATAAAGTAGCATTTTCTTCTATAAAGAAATGGTCAGGAATTACATTTGAAAAAGAAGGTACATATATTATTGGTGCACCAGAATTTGTACTTAAGAACGAATTTGAAATATATAAACAAACAATTGAAAAGTATTCAGAAGATTATAGAGTGGTATTATTAGCACATTCTAAAGAAAGATTTAACGAAAAAGAATTGCCAGAAAATATAGAAGTAATAGGACTAATATTAATATTAGATAAAATAAGAGATGAAGCACCTAAAACTCTTAATTATTTTAAAGAGCAAGGTGTAGATATAAAAATAATTTCAGGAGATAATCCTAAAACTGTATCTAAAATTGCAAAACATGCAGGAGTAGAAAATTATAATAATTATATCGATATGACAAATTTAACAGACGATAAAATTGAAGAAGTAGCAAATACATATACAATATTTGGACGTGTAAGTCCAACACAAAAAAAAGCATTAGTAGTAGCATTAAAAAAAGCAGGACATACAGTTGCAATGACAGGAGACGGAGTAAATGATGTATTAGCATTAAAAGAAGCAGATTGTAGTATTGCAATGGCATCTGGAAGCGATGCTGCAAGAAGTGTATCTCAATTAGTACTTTTAGATTCTAATTTTAAATCAATGCCAAAAGTTGTAGCAGAAGGAAGAAAAACGATAAATAATATAGAACGTTCAGCAACATTATTTTTAGCAAAAACAATATATGCAACAATTTTAGCTTTATTATTTTTATTTATGCCAATGCCATATCCATTTATGCCAATACAATTAAGCTTAATAAGTATAGTAACAATAGGAATACCATCATTTATATTAGCACTAGAACCAAATAAAGACAGGATAAAAGGAAAATTTTTTACAAATGTTATTACAAAAGCAATACCAACTTCACTAACAGTTGTAATTGGAATAATAAGTATTATGATAATAAGTGGAATAAATAATTTATCAATTTCTGAATATTCAACATTATGCATATTAAGTACAGGAATTACTGGATTAATGTTATTATTTAAATTGTGTTTTCCATTTAACTGGTATAGGGGTACATTATTTATTAGTATGATAATATTATTTGTATTTGGAATTACTGTTTTAAAAGAATGGTTTTCTATAATAATAGTACAAACAATGACACCATATATAATAATAAATTTAGCAATAATTATACCTATATATATAATATTAAATATAATATATAAAAAGATAAAAGGATAAGTCTGTATACATAGCTAGTTTTAGCAAATAGATATATTCAATAAAAAAAGAGCCCTTGTCATTGACAAGGGCTCTAAAAGGATTAAGCTGGAATTATAAATAATGGTTTAGTTCCAGTTAACATTGTGTGAAGCTCATGTATCACACTTACTGGGCCGGTAGCTGTTGTGTAGCCATAATTACGGTGTTCAACAAATTTGATATCAGGATATGACTCCTTAATATTTTGAGAAATTTGTGAACATGAGAAAATGTCCTTCTTGATGTCATAACTTGCCATTGGTAGTTTCTCCTTTAAAATAAATATTTTTTCCATCAGAAATACTGATGTTGTATATTACATTATACACTATAATTAACATAATGTCAAATTAGACCGTGTACAAGATATCGACAAAAAGCGACAAAAAAGTAAAAGAGGATGCCTAAACATCCTCTTTTGCTTTTTACTTATCTTCGGAAGGAAAAGCTTTACTTAAAGCTTTTAATGCTTTCCTTTCATATTTTGATGGACAAGAAACAACTATCACAATGTCTTTTAAAGCCTTTTTAGGTTCATTGTTTTCAGTAGTATTGTTGTCCACCAAAGTTGGAAAAATGCTATAAGAATAATAATTTATACCATTCTTCCGAAGTAATTTCCCAATATATCTAGAATTGGGACAATACTGCTTGGGTACCGTGAAATTTACATTCATTAGGTACTTCCTCCAATAAAAATTATTTGTAAGGGAAATCCCCTTATAATAGTTATTATAACATAATTTAGTAAATTTGGCAAATATTTAAAAATGTGTTGACAATATATTCTAGCCGTAGTATAATAATTGGGCATGAGTTTAGCGTTGAAGTAGAATGTGGCTACATCTTTTATAGGGTGGAGGGAACTTCTATGGAGTATGCCTTGGCTTAGACCAGGCGGTAAGTTTAAAATATGAAGCACTTATCCCAAGATTATCATGCGTACTTGGGTTTAAATATTGGTTATTTAAGAAACACCAGGGTGCGTTTATAACTTTCCGACCAAATTTAATATTTTAAGGAGGGAAATATACTATGGCAGTAAAGAACCAAGTAGTAGGAAGTGAGAAAATTAGAATAAGATTAAAGGCTTATGATCATGTTGTTTTAGAACAGTCTGCTGAAAAAATAGTAGATACTGCTAAAAAAACAGGAGCTAAAGTTTCAGGTCCTATTCCACTACCAACACAAAAAGAAATAGTAACAATTTTACGTTCTCCACACAAACACAAAGATTCAAGAGAACAATTTGAAATGAGAACACATAAAAGAGTTATTGATATTCTTTATCCAACACAAAAAACAGTTGATAGTCTTATGAAATTAGACTTACCAGCTGGTGTTGACATCGAAATAAAATTATAATTACAAATATTAATTATAATTAAAATTTTAAGTTAAAATTTATATTAGCTTAAGATTATGTTCAAAAGCCTCTAACAAAAGTTAAGCTGTTGAACCAATGATCAAGGAGGAATTAAAAAATGAAAAATGCAATTATAGGAAAGAAATTAGGGATGACACAAATATTTGATGAAAAAGGAAATGTTATTCCAGTAACAGTTGTAGAAGCTGGACCATGTACAGTTGTACAAGTGAAATCAGTAGAAACTGATGGATACAACGCTGTTCAATTAGGATTTGGCGAAGTAAAAGAAAACAAAGTTAACAAACCATCAAAAGGACATTTTGCAAAAGCAAATCTTACAGCAAAAAAACATTTAAGAGAATTTAAATTAGATTCAATTGAAAATGTAAAAGTTGGAGATGAAGTTAAAGCAGATGTTTTCACACAAGGTGAAAAAATAGATGTTCAAGGAACAACTAAAGGTAAAGGTTTCCAAGGAAATATTAAAAGACATGGTCAACATAGAGGACCTATGGGACATGGTTCTATGTATCATAGAAGACCAGGTTCAATGGGATCTACATCAACACCAGGTAGAGTATTTAAAGGTAAAAAACTTCCAGGACATATGGGAGTAGATACAGTTACAGTACAAAATTTAGATGTTGTAAGAGTAGACTTAGATAAAAATGTTATATTAATAAAAGGTAGTGTACCAGGAGTAAAAGGTGCTATCTTAAAAATAAAATCAGCAGTTAAAGCTGCTAAATAAGAGGAAGGAGGAAAACAAAAATGCCTAATATAGACGTATATGATATTAAAGGAAAGAAAGTAAGCCAAGTAGAATTAAAAGAAGAAATATTTGGAATAGAACCAAATGAAGCTATAGTACATAGCGTTTTAGTTAACTATTTAGCTAATCAAAGACAAGGAACACAAAGTACAAAAACAAGAGCAGAAGTTCGTGGTGGTGGAAGAAAACCATGGAGACAAAAAGGAACAGGTAGAGCAAGACAAGGATCTATAAGAGCTCCACAATGGATAAAAGGTGGTATAGCTTTAGGACCAAAACCTCGTTCATATAAATATAGAGTTAATAAAAAAGAAAGAGTATTAGCTATTAAATCAATATTAAGTTCTAAAGTGTTAGAAAATGAATTAGTAGTTGTAGACAGCTTACCTTTAAATGAAATTAAAACAAAATCAATGGTTGAATGTTTAAATAATTTAAAAGTAACAGGAAAAACATTAATTTTATTATCAGAAAAAAATGAAAACGTACAAAAATCATCAAGAAACATTGAAAATGTAAAAACAAGTTTAGTAAATACAATAAATGTTTATGATTTATTAAAATATAATAAATTAGTTATTACATTAGATACTGTTAAAAAATTAGAGGAGGTGTACGCATAATGAGAGCAGAAGACACAATAGTAAGACCAATCGTTACAGAAAAAAGTAGTAGCGGAATTGAAGAAGGAAAGTATACCTTTGAAGTAAATAAAAAAGCTACAAAAGTTGACATTGCAAATGCAGTTGAAAAACTTTTTGAAGTTAAAGTATTAAAAGTAAATACAATGACAGTTAAAGGAAAACAAAAAAGAGTTGGAAAAAGTACAGGTATGACATCAGACTGGAAAAAAGCTATAGTTACTATAGATACAAATCCTAAAGATGTAAAATACATTGGAAAAGAAGGAAAGGAAGTTAAAGTAAGCAAAAAATACAAAGATTCTATTGCAGAATTTATGGGAGCTTAAGAATATAACTTTCGATAAAATAATATCTGGAAAATACCAGGAAAATAAAGAATATCTGCAGCGGAGCAGGAAAAAATCCGCAAAATATATGTAAAAAGATTTTAAAAAACGAAAGTTTTTAAAAATCTGAGAAAGGAAACAAGAAAATGGGAATGAAACATTTTAGAGCCTATACACCATCAAGAAGAAATATGACTGTTTCTACATATGAAGAAATAACTAAAAAAACACCTGAAAGATCTTTACTTGCAACTAAGAAAGAAAAAGCAGGAAGAAACTCATATGGAAGAATAACAGTTAGACATCAAGGTGGAGGAAATAGACAAAAATATAGATTAGTAGATTTTAAACGTAAAAAGGATGATATGACAGCAACAGTTGTTGGAATAGAATATGATCCAAACAGAAGCGCAAATATTGCATTAATAAAATATGAAGATGGAACTTTAAGTTATATTTTAGCTCCAGTTGGATTAAAAGATGGAGATAAAGTTGTATCTGGAATAAAAGCAGATATAAAACCAGGAAATTGTATGTTAATAGAAAGTATTCCAGTAGGAACTATGATCCATAACATAGAATTAAAACAAGGTGGAAAATTAGTTAAAGCTGCAGGTCAAAGTGCACAATTAATGGCTAAAGAAGGAACATATTCACATGTAAGACTTCCATCAGGAGAAATGAGATTAATAAGATCTAATTGTAGAGCTACAATAGGAACAGTAGGAAACCAAGAACATGAAAATGTTAAATTAGGTAAAGCAGGTCGTACAAGAAATATGGGAATAAGACCATCAGTTAGAGGATCTGTTATGAACCCAGTAGATCACCCTCATGGTGGTGGTGAAGGTAAAGCTCCAGTAGGACACGCAGGACCAATGACACCTTGGGGTAAACCAGCATTAGGATATAAGACAAGAAAGAAAAATAAAAAATCTGATAAATTTATAGTTAAGAGAAGAAAATAGGAGAAGGAGGAAATAAAATATGTCAAGATCAAGTAAAAAAACACCATTTGTTGCTGAAAAATTATTAAAAAGAATAGAAGCAATGAATGAAAGTGGAAAAAAAGATGTTTTAAAAACATGGTCAAGAGCATCTACTATATACCCTCAAATGATTGGGCATACAATAGCTGTTCATGATGGAAGAAAACATGTACCTGTTTATATAACAGAAGAAATGATAGGACATAAATTAGGTGAATTTGCTCCTACAAGAACATTCAGAGGTCATGCAGGAGAAAAAGCATCAAAAGTAAAATAATAAAAAGGAGGAATGAGCCGTGGAAGAAAATACAATCCAAGAAGCTAGAGCAGAACTTAAATTTGCTAGAATTTCAAGCAGAAAAGTTAAAATAGTAGCAGACTTATTAAGAGGAAAAAATATAGATGAAGCTTTAGCTATTGTAAAATTTACACCAAAAGCATCATCAGAAATAATAGAAAAATTATTAAAATCAGCTATTGCAAATGCTGAAAATAACCATAATATGGAACACGCTAAATTATATGTTGATCAAATATATGCAAATCAAGGACCAACATTAAGAAGAATAAGACCAGCAGCAAAAGGTTCAGCAGTTAGAATAAGAAAAAGAACAAGTCATATAACAATAGTGTTAAAAGAGAGAGTTTAATTTAAGAAAGGAGGATTTTTAGCATGGGACAAAAAATGAATCCACACGGATTAAGAGTAGGAGTTATTAAAGATTGGGATTCAAAATGGTATGCAAATTCAAAAGATTTTGCTAACTATTTAGTTGAAGATCATAAAATTCGTGAATATGTTAAGAAAAAATTATATGTTAGCGGTATTTCAAAAATAGAAATTGAAAGAACAGCTAAATTTGTAAAAGTTAATGTTTATACAGCAAAACCAGGATTAGTAATAGGAAAAGGTGGAAACTTTGCAGAAACATTAAAAGTTGAATTAGAAAAAATGATATCAAAAGAAGTTAACTTAAATATAGTTGAGGTGAAAAATATTGATTTAGATGCTCAATTAGTAGCTGAAAATATTGCTAGCCAACTAGAAAGAAGAATTTCATTTAGACGTGCAATGAAACAATGCATGCAAAAAACTATGAAAGCAGGAGCTTTAGGAATTAAAACTTCAGTATCAGGAAGATTAGGTGGAGCTGATATGGCTAGAACTGAATTCTATAAAGAAGGTACTATACCACTTCAAACTTTAAGAGCTGATATTGATTACGGATTTGCAGAAGCAAATGCAACATATGGAAAAACAGGAGTAAAAGTTTGGATATATAAAGGTGAAATTCTTCCAGCTAAAAAGAACAAAGTGGAAGGAGGAGACAAATAATGCCATTAATGCCAAAAAGAACAAAATATAGAAAACAACAAAAAGGTAGAAACAGAGGAAAAGCAACTAGAGGAAATATGATAACAGATGGTGAATATGGTCTTCAAGCTCTAGAAGGCGGAGCAATTACTTCTAATCAAATAGAAGCAGCCCGTGTAGCTATGACTCGTTATATTAAAAGAGGTGGAAAAGTTTGGATAAAAATATTTCCAGACAAACCAGTAACAAGAAAACCAGCTGAAACTCGTATGGGTAAAGGTAAAGGAGCTGTAGAATTTTGGGTAGCACCAGTTAAACCAGGCAGAGTAATGTTTGAAATAGCAGGAATTCCAGAAGAAACAGCAAGAGAAGCTTTAAGATTAGCAATGAACAAATTATCAGTAAAATCAAAATTTATTGCTAAAGAAGTAGCAAGCGAGGTAGGTGATAGTGATGAAGATAAATAAGATAAAAGAAATGTCTTCACCAGACTTAGAAAAAGAATTAAATGAATTAAAAACAGAATTATTCAAATTAAGATTTAGTTTAGCTACAAATGGATTAGATAATCCAATGAAAATAAAAGAAGTTAAGAAAACTATAGCTAAAATAAAAACAGTTCTAAGACAAAGAGAATTAGAAGAATTAAAAAAATAGTAAAAGGAAGATTGTATAAAATCTGAATAAGGAAAGGAGAATATCCAAATGGAAGAAAGAAACGGGACAAGAATTCCAAAAAGAATCTCGAATTCTCAATTTAATAGAAGTAGGGACTTGATAATAAATTGGTTAAAGCTTTCCTTAATTGCTCTTTTAAATTTGGTTGATAAATTAACAAATAATAATGAACAAAGTAGTTAATAAAAAATGAACGGACTTAGTCACACACCGGAAACCAAAAAAATAAAAGACAAAATTGATTGGGAAAAGCTGAAAGCTTCCCTTGGAGAGGATATTAATTTTAGCAACGAACGCTATGTGCTGAACTGGGCAGGGAAAAGTGATGCCTTTAAAGTGTTGCAGACACCAACAAGCAAAACCCTTGTGCCGGTAAAAGAGGGATCAATAAATTTTGATGAAACAGAAAATATCTTCATTGAAGGGGAAAACCTGGAAGTGCTGAAAGTGCTGCAAAAAAGCTACTTCGGTAAGGTAAAGATGATCTACATAGACCCGCCCTACAATACCGGAAACGACAGCTTTATCTATCCCGACCGATTTGCAGAAACAAAGGCAGATTACCAAAAGCGGGTGGGCGACAAGGACGATGACGGTTACGCAACTGCGGAGGGAATGTTCCGGAAAAATGCACGCGAAAACGGGCAATACCACAGCAACTGGCTCAATATGATGATGCCACGGCTCTACTTGGCAAGAACTTTGCTGAGAGATGACGGCGTGATTTTC
>CAYVYP010000045.1:0-11412 GCA_964455975.1 uncultured Lachnospiraceae bacterium | reverse complement strand
AAAAAATAAATGAAAAATAAAAAGGCTCAAAACCCTTGCGGTTGTAACACACACACACACACACACACACACACACACACACACACACACACATAATATCTATAAAATAAAAAATAAAAAAACATATAATAAAAATATAAAAACAATTACGTCAACTATTATATTTATAATTGGCTTAATTGTTTTTTTTGGAATAATATTTGCAAGTAAAATGCAAAATTCTAAAATAGAATTAAGTAAAAAAGATGAAATACAAAAACAAGAAATTTACGCATATGAAAGTACAAAGAAAATAACAGTAATACCATTAAAGAAAACGATATTTCCAGATTCTACAACAATTTCATACATAAATAGTTTGGATGAAATAATAATAAAATTGCAAGGTGTAGATGAAAGCATATATGCAAGTAATACTTTAACAGCAAGTAGTATAGTTATAAAAGTTGGTGGAACAGCAGTAACACCAAGTAAGAAAGAATTAAGTTCATCAACAAATGTAACAGGAGGAGTACAATATTTATTAACATTATCAGGAATAACAGGAAATGGAGATTTAACAATAGAAGTAGCAGCAAATACATTAAAAGATTCAGCAGATAACCAAAACATAAAAAATGTATTAACAACAGGAATAAAAGTAGATAATACAGTACCAACAGTAACATTTGGAACAAATGGAAATACAACATATAAAAAGAGCCAATCTACAACAGTAACAGTAGCAGATAGCTTATCAGGAGTAAATACAAGTACATTAAAATATCAATGGACACAAAGTACGACTGCACCGCTAGAAAATACATTTAGCACAACATTTATAAATGGACAAGCAGTAACAAAATCAGATGGAACAGGGAACAACTGGTATTTATGGATATTAGCAAAAGATAATAGTGGAAATAGTACAATAATAAAATCAAATGCATTTTATTTAGATAATACAGTACCAACAGTAACATTTGGAACAAATGGAAATCCAACTAATGCAAAAATATGTTCAACAACAATAAATGTAACAGATACATCATCATTAACAACATTAAGAGGACGTTGGATGCAAGGAACAACAGCATTAACACAATTAAGCGATTTTACAGGAGCAGGAGGATGGGCATTTACAAATGGAAGTGTATCACAACAAAATCCAGGAGCAACAGGAGATTGGTATTTATGGGTGTATGCTGAAGATTCAGCAGGAAACTATAAAATAGCACATACAAATGTATTTAAAATAGATACAACAGGACCAACATTTACAAGTGTAGAAATAAAAAATTTATCAACAACAGGATATGATGTATATGTTTATGGAGTTACAGATGCAGGGGCAGGAATAGATAGAGTACAATTTCCAACATGGACAGAAGCAAATGGACAAGACGATTTACAAACTAATTGGGAAACTTCTGTAGCAGCAAAAGGAGTAAAACAAGTAGATGGAACAACATGGGTATACAGAGTAAATGTAACAGCACATAAAAATGAATATGGACTATATAATACACATATATACATGTATGATATTTTAGGAAATGTAAGTAATGCAACAATACAAACACCAACAGTACCAGCAGTAAAAGTAACATATGATAATAATTATTTAAGTGAAAATTTATGGACAGATATAGATGACTTAGGAAGGTATTTTTATTATTCAACAGTAACATCATCAAAAACGAATACAAAAGATACATCAGTAATGAATGGTTATATAACAGAATTAACAATGAACGCAGGAAGTGTTGGAGGATCATATTATATGCCATCAACATCATTAATAACAGCAGGAAACACATATACATGGAGTGTATATATAAAAGCAAGTAGTAATAAAACATTAAATATAGGACAAGAACAAGGAGGAGTAAAACAAATAAATGCAACAACATCATGGCAAAAAATAACACATACATTTACAGCAAGTAGTAGTGGAAGTAAAGCATTTATATTTTATATAGGAGCAGGTAGTTGGACAGCAGGGGATAAAATATATGTACATTCACTAGAAATAAAACAAGGAAATTATACAGACTCTTCTATAGTAGATAAAGGATATGCATCACAATTAGGAACATTAGGTTCACCAACAAGAACAGGATATACATTTACAGGTTGGTTTACAGCACCAACAGGAGGAACACAAATATCAAATGCAACAACAACACCAGCCTCAAATACAAGTTATTATGCACATTGGACAATAAATAGTTATACAGTATATTATAATGGAGGAACAGTACAAACACAAACCAAAATGTATAATGAAAAATTAGGAACATTACCAACAGTTTCATATGCAGGATATACATTTGATGGATGGTTTACTCAAATGAGTGGAGGAACAAAAGTAACTTCAGAAATGAGAGTTACAAATAATGTATCATATTATGCAATGTCAAGTAAAACGGTAACTGCAACAAGAAGATGGTGGGCTAATGGAACAGAATATTATTATGGAACAGCATATATAGATTATACTGGGACTCAAATAAATGCGCAAATAGACATAGGAGGTTCATATACACCATCTGGATGGACATTTAGAGGATATTCAACAGATTCAGCAGGAAATGCTGGAATAAATATAAGTGGAAATGTAGTTAGTACAAGTTCTGATATAACAGTATACGCATCATATAGTAAAACAGTAACAGTAACAAAAAGATGGTGGCTTAATGGAACAAAAACATATACAGGAACAGCATATTTAGATTTTGAAGGAAATATTATAAATGCAGCAATTAATGTAGGAGTACCATTTATTCCAGAAGGATGGACATTTAGAGGATATTCAACATCTGATGCAGGAAATGCTGGAATAAATATATCTGGAACGACAGTATATGCCTTAAGCAATACAACTGTATATGCATCATATCAAAAAACAGTAACAGCGTATTTTAAGAGAAATAATGAAACAACAGAAAATTATGCTACAGCTACAGGAATAGTATGTATGAACTATGCAGGAACGAATATAGCGGCAACAATTAAAACACCTGCAGGAATACCAGAAGCATGGGGAAAGAAAGTAAATGGAGCTGTTAAATATACAGTACCGTTTATTGGTTGGTATAATCCAGGAAGAGAATTAGCAGGTACAGAGTATCTTTCAGAAGTATTAGGGTACAGCCCAAATGTTTCAATGGATAGAGTTGCAATATATAATATATATAAACATGCAAATGGTTATATTGGAGCAAATGCAAATGTTACTTCTACAACTGATGTATATTTATATGCACAGTATTATAATGAAAAACAAAGATTTGTAGATTATATGTATAATAAAGCATTTAATAGATGTCCAGATATGGGAGGAAACATGGATCATTTAATTAATAGTTTATCAAATTCAAATAAAAGTGAAGGAATGAATAGCGTAATGAAAGGATTTGTAAATTCACCAGAAGCAAAGGATAAATATGGTGACTCTAATGATGGATTTATTAGAAGAGCATATATATGTATTCTAGGAAGAGAACCAGATAGTAGTGGATTAAGTGCTTATCGTACTTATTTAAATAATGGTGGATCAAGAGACGATATGCTTAATACTTTATGTAATTCACAAGAATGTACAAATCTAAAAAATACATTTAGTTGGTAATAATAAAATTTAAAATATATTTTTTATTGAACCCTCTTATTAAACAAAAAGTTTAATAAAGGGGGTTCATTTTTAATTAGTTTACTTTTAATACAAAAACTAGAGATTTTCTTTGCATGCATTGACAATTTAGCACTTCTAATATAAAATATTATGAAGGTTTAAAATTGTAAGGGAGAGTATAATCTAATGCTTATTAATAAAAATGTTGTTAATGAATTATATGATGATGCAGGATATGAAAGATTACAAAGAGCAAAAGCATATGTAAAACAAGGAAAAGTAAATATAAAAAAAGTTATTTATGAAGATAAGGATAATTTAGAATTAACAGCAAATGTATTAGGAACAGAGGAGTATCAAGTATTTATTAAAATAGAAAAAGGTGAAATAGAAAACGTACATTGCACATGCCCAGATTATGAAAAAACATATGGAGCATGTAAACATATAGTAGCAACAATAGAAGAATTTTTAGAAAATAAAGATTATACAAATGTTTTTGAAGAAGAAAAATTAAGCCAAATTCCAAAACAAGAAATAAAAAACACATTAAATAAAGATAATTATAAAATATTTAGACAATTAATAAATGAATTTTATGATGAGAATGCTAAAGAAGATATCAAATTAAAAGGAAATATTAAAATTGAACCAATTCTAATATATGATAAATTTGAAAAAAGTTTGAAAATAGAATTTAAAATAGGAACTGAAAAAATGTATAAGCTTAAAGATTTAACACAGTTTCTAATTAGTATGAGAAGACAGGAAAAATTTAAATATGGAGAAAAATTAGAATTTGTACACAAACAAGAAAATTTTGATGAAAAATCTCAAGATATTTTGAAATATATTTTAAAATATGCAGAGATAATTTATGATGTGAACCAAAATTATAAAAATTCTTATTATGGCACAAAAATTGTACCAACAAGCTATATAACAATAACTAATAGCGGATTAGATGAAATTTATAATATATTTGAAGATAGAGAAATTCAAATTAAAAAAGATTTTACAATTCAAAATGTAAAGTTTGTAAATAATAATCCAGACATAAAATTTAACATAGAAAAGAAAGAAATAGATGAATATAAAATAAAACCAAATATAGATATATTTGAATATACAGTATTTGCAGGGGCAGAAAATACATATATTATGATAGAAAATATTATATATAAATGTACAAAATCTTATGTAGAAACAGTATTAAAATTTTTAAATGTATTTAGAAAAAATTTTACAAGTGAAATAGCATTTAATAAAAAAGATTTACCTAATTTCTTTTCTTTAGTACTTCCAAATGTAAAAGAAGAAGTAAATTTGGAAAAGATAGAAAAAAAAGAAATAGAAAAATATATGCCAAAAGATTTAGCAGTAAAATTATTTTTAGATATTGATGATAATGATTTTATTACAGCTGAAATTAAATTTTGTTATGGCGATTTTGAATTTAATCCATTAAGATTAGAAAATATAGTAATAGCAAGAAACTTAGCAAAAGAAGCAGAAGCTCTAAATATATTTTATAATGAAGGATTTTTATTTGATAACAAAAATTCAAGATTTGTATTAACAAATGAAGAGAAAATATTTAATTTCTTAAATGAAGATATTTTAGAATATATGAAGAAATTTGAGGTTTTAGCAACTGATAACTTCAAACAAAAAGAGATTAAAAAACCTAAAATTATAGGAATTGGCGTTAAAGTAGAAAATAATTTGTTAGATATAGATTTCTCTAATTTGGATTTTGATAAATCTGAAATTAAAGAAATAATGCAAAAATATAAAATAAAGAAAAGATATCACAAATTAAAAGATGGAAGTTTTTTAAGCCTTGAAGATAATGAAGATTTAAATTTTATAGATAATTTAATTTCCGGTACAGGAATAGATTATAAGGAATTAGAAAAAGGAAAAATAAGACTTCCAGCTTATAGAAGTATGTATTTAGATACACTTTTAGAAAATCTACCAAATACAACTATAGAAGAAAATAATGAATTTAAAAAAATAGTAGATGGGATAGAAGGAATAAAAAAAGAAGAATTTAGTTTACCAAAAAAGTTAAATGCACAATTAAGAGAATATCAAAAAACAGGGTATAAGTGGCTAAAAACATTAGATGAATACAAATTTGGCGGAATATTAGCAGATGATATGGGACTTCGGAAAAACAATACAACTTTTAGCTGTAATTTTAGAATATATAGAAAATACAAAAAAAGAGCAAAGAAAACCATCAATAGTAATTTGTCCAAGTTCACTTTCTTTAAATTGGTTAAATGAAGTAAATAAATTTGCACCTTCAATACAAACAGTTGTAATTCAAGGACAAACTTCAATAAGAGAAGAAAAAATAGAAAAAATAAATGAATATGATTTGGTAATAACATCATATGACTTGTTAAAAAGAGATATAGAATTATATAAAAAAGAAAATTATAATTTTAAGTATATGATTGCAGATGAAGCACAATATATTAAAAATAGTAATACAAAAAATGCAAGATCAATTAAAGAAATAAAGGCAGATACAAGATATGCTTTAACAGGAACACCAATAGAAAATTCACTTTCAGAACTATGGTCTATATTTGATTATATTATGCCAGGATATTTATTTAATTATAGAAAATTTAAAGAAAATTATGAAACTAAAATAATAAAAGAAGAAGACAGTTTTACAATGCATAAATTAAAAATGATGATAGAACCTTTTATATTAAGAAGAATAAAAAAAGAGGTTTTGACAGAATTGCCAGATAAAACAGAGACAATATTAAATAATGAAATGACAGAAGAACAGGAAAAAATATATTTGTCATATTTAGCACAAACAAGACAAGAAGTGATGGGAGAAATAAATAGTAATGGATTTGAAAAAAGTCAAATAAAAATACTTTCTTTAATTATGAGGTTAAGACAAATTTGCTGTCACCCTAAATTATTTATAGATAATTATGAAGGAGAAAGTAGTAAATTAAATCAATGTATAGAAATATTAAAAGATGGAATAAATAGCGGACATAAAATATTATTATTTTCAGGATATACATCAATGTTTAATATAATAGAAAAAGAATTAAAAAAAGAAAAAATAAACTTTTTTAAATTAACAGGAAGTACAAAAGTACAAGACAGAGTAAAATTAGTTGATGAATTTAATGAAAATAAAGATGTAAAAGTATTTTTAATATCATTAAAAGCAGGAGGAACAGGACTTAATTTAATTGGGGCAGACATTGTAGTTCATTATGACCCATGGTGGAACTTATCAGCAGAAAATCAAGCAACAGACAGAACATACAGAATAGGGCAAAAAAAGAACGTACAAGTATATAAATTAATAACTAAAAATTCTATTGAAGAAAAGATATATGAATTACAAAAAAGAAAAGCAAAATTAATAGACTGTATGTTAGATACAAACCAAACATTTATAAATAAACTAACAAAAGAAGATATATTAGAATTATTTAAATAGAACGAAATTTTTTTAAAACATATAATTGAAACTAAAATATATCAAAAAATTTTATAGTAAGAAGTTTAAAGGAGTAAAATGAAAGATTATATAACAATTATAGGTGGAGGTTTAGCAGGTAGCGAAGCTGCATACCAAATAGCTAAATCTGGAATAAAAGTAAAATTATATGAAATGAAACCAGTTAAATTTTCTGATGCTCATTCGAATTCTAATTTAGCAGAAATTGTGTGTAGTAATTCTTTAAAATCTAATAATATTACAAATGCATGTGGATTATTAAAAGAAGAATTAAGAATGTTAGATTCTCTTTTAATAAAAATTGCTGATGAAACTAAAGTTCCAGCAGGACAAGCATTAGCAGTAGATAGAGAAAATTTTGCAAAAAGAGTTACTGAAGAATTAGAAAAAATGGAAAATATAGAAATTATAAGAGAAGAAATAACAAAAATTCCACAAGATGAAATAGTAATAATTGCAACAGGACCACTTACATCAGATGAATTATCAAAAGAAATTTCGAAATTAACAGGGCAAGATAAAATGTTTTTTTATGATGCAGCAGCTCCAATAGTTACAAAAGATAGTATTAATTTTAATATTGCTTTTTATGGGGATAGATATGAGCAAGAAAGAAAAAAAGATGAAGATATAGAACAGTGGAAAGAAAAAATAAAAAATCAGAAAATAGAAAATGCAAGTTATATAAATCTTCCTATGAATAAACAAGAATATGAAGAATTTTATAATGAATTAATAAATGCAGAAATTGTAGAGTTACACAATTTTGAAAAAAAAGAAATTTTTGAAGGATGTATGCCTATAGAAGTGATGGCAAAAAGAGGAATAGAAACATTAAGGTTTGGACCATTAAAACCAGTAGGATTTACAGATTCAAGAACAGGCTATAGACCATATGCAGTAGTGCAATTAAGGCAAGATAATAAAGAAGGTACAATATATAATTTAGTTGGATTTCAAACAAACTTAAAATTTGGAGAACAAAAAAGAGTATTTAGTATGATTCCAGGATTACAAAATGCAGAATTTGAAAAATATGGAGTAATGCATAGAAATACATATATTAATTCTACAAAATTATTAGATAATACATATAATTTAAAAGGAAATAGTAACATATTTTTTGCAGGACAAATAACAGGAGTAGAAGGATATGTAGAATCTATATCATCAGGAATGGTAGCTAGTTTAAATGCAGTAAATTATTTTAAAACCATTAAAGTAAAAGAAGATGAAAAAGTAATAAATAAAGAGAAAGCTAAAATTGCACAAGAAAATGAAAAAGAAACTATAAAAAATTTAAAAGAAGAAAAAATTGTTTTTTCAGTAAGTACTGTAATAGGAGCATTAGCGGACTATATATCTACACCAAATGATAAATTTCAACCAATGAATGCAAATTTTGGAATATTACCTCAGTTAGAAGAAAAAATAAAAGACAAAAAAATAAGATATGAAAAATTAGCAATAAGAAGCATTGAAGAAATGAAAAAGTTAATAAAGTGACATAAAAATAAAGAGTATGAAAATGGATAATATTAGAAAAATACACCTAAAACATAATAATAAAAGTTAATGTTTTAGTGTATTTTTTATTACAAATTATTTACAAAAGCATGTCAATTATAATACATTTTAAGTAGTATACATAAAGTTGTTGCAAATAATGTCAAATTGTGGTAAAATAATAAATAGATTATTATATTATAGAAGAGAAGGGGTTAATATGATAGAAAAATTAGAAGAAATAAAAAAACAAAAAGATAGCCTAGAAAAGCAAATGCAAATAAGAAGAATTAGACATGAAGAACAATTATCTGAACTATCAGATGTTAAACAATATAATGAAAAAACTGGAAGAGAAGAAATAGTAACTGAAGCTGAAATTAAAATGTATAGGGATAAATTTGAAAAAGAATTATCAGAAGAATTTGATAAGTCATTACAAATATTAGATTTAAAAATATCAATAGCTAATACTGAGAAAAAAATACAAAATCAAAATTAGAAATTTTAGAACCAAAAGAAAAAGTAGCAACAATAGAGCAACCAGCAGATTTTATAAAAAAAGAGCCAGAAACAGAAAAATCAGAAGTAGAAGAAGACTATTTAAGAATAATGAGTCAAAGAGATGAAATTGAAGGAATATCAACTAGTGCATATGAGATGATGTCAATAGAAGAAAAAAATGACTTATTAAAACAATCAAAAAAAGAATTTATTACAAAATATGCAATGCTATTTGCAGATAAAACGGATAAACAACAAGATGATATATATAATTCTTTAAGAGGTAAATTAGCAAATGAATTAGTAGATGAATTAAGAAAAAATAAAACAACGCCACAAATATCAAAGCAAACACAACCAGCACCAGCACAATCAACGCCAACACAACCACAATCAGCAAATCCAACAAAAACACAAGCAATGACAATGGATGAAGCTAGCGGAAAAACTGAACAAGATAAAAGTATGATTTATGAAGCATTAAAAGAAAAATTTGACTGGAATATGGAAATAGAAAGAGATTTTGAAGGAGTAACTACACCAAATAAAACAGGAGAAATAGAAGGATACTACAATGATGAAATAGATGAAAACAATATAAATGAACAATTAGAAAAGCATCAAATAGAGGGATTAAATCTAGAAACAGTAAAATATATTATGGAGAATGGTGATCCAGCAATCACTGCAATGCTAATAAATGAAAAAGAAAAACTAGTAGAATATTATAAATTAATGACAAACAATGATTATAAAGATAATAGTAGATTAAAAATAAAATACAACTTAAAAGAAAAATTATTCTCTAGAATAGATAGACAAACTAGAAAAGAAATAAAAGAATATGCATATAAAGCAAGAGAATATGCGCAAATAGAAGCTGGTCCAATAACTAAAATGCAATTTAAGATAAAAGAAATGGTAGAAAAATCAAAACAAAAAAGAATTGAAGCAAAAAGCAATAAGTATGACAAGAAATTTGTTAAAGATTATACAAAAGAAAAAGTTCAAGGACCATTAACCAAACAACAAGAAACAATATTAGATAAAAAGGAACAACAACAAAATAAATTTAAAAATTTATTAAAAATAGAACAAGGAGAAATAAAACTAACATCTGAAGGAAAAGAACAAACAATTTCAAGAGATAATTCACCAGAACATGATTCAAAATAAAAAAAATTTAATGTTATATAAAATTTAATATAGGGATAAAGTCTAAAAGCTTATATCCCTATATTTTTTTAGTTTTTTTATTGACTTTTTTATATTATAATGATAAAATATATGCTGTTATTATAAATTGCAATAAATATGCATTTAAAGTAATAATTAAATAAATATATTTAGGAGGTGAAATTTAAGTGCCAACAATTAATCAATTAGTAAGAAAAGGAAGACAAACTTCTGTAACAAAATCAACATCACCAGCTCTTCAACATGGATATAATTCAATGAAGAAAAGAGTAACTGATAGAAGAGCACCACAAAAAAGAGGTGTATGTACAGTAGTTAAAACAGTAACTCCAAAGAAACCAAACTCAGCTTTAAGAAAAGTTGCCAGAGTTAGACTTTCTAACGGATATGAAGTTACATCATATATCCCAGGTATAGGACACAACTTACAAGAACACAGTGTTGTTTTAATAAGAGGTGGTAGGGTAAAAGACTTACCAGGTGTTAGATACCATATAATTAGAGGTACATTAGATACTGCCGGTGTTAAAGATAGAATGCAAGCAAGATCTAAATACGGAGCAAAAAGACCTAAAAATAGTTAGGCAAAAATAGTTAGTGCTAAAAAGAGATATAATAAATTTGTTAATAATACAAATATAATATAAATTTTAATAGCGCTATACGGGGAAGAAAGACTTCCCAGAGTAACTTTTGATATTTATATAAATATCAGTATATTAAAAAAGAAGGAGTGAAGAATAGTGCCAAGAAAAGGATATATAGCAAAAAGAGATGTTTTACCAGATCCAATTTACAATAGTAAAGTTGTTACAAAATTAATAAATAATGTAATGTTAGATGGTAAAAAAACAGTTGCACAAAAAATAGTTTATGATGCATTTGATATCGTAAAAGAAAAAGAACAAAAAGACGCATTAGAACTTTTTGAAGCAGCATTAAACAATGTTATGCCAGTTCTTGAAGTTAAAGCAAGAAGAGTAGGTGGAGCTACATACCAAGTTCCAATGGAAATTAGACCAGAGAGAAGACAAACTTTAGGATTAAGATGGTTAGTATCATATGCTAGAAATAG
>CAYVYP010000044.1:0-11437 GCA_964455975.1 uncultured Lachnospiraceae bacterium | reverse complement strand
CATATGGTATGACAGATACAATGGGAAGAATGCATTCAGATGCACAATTTGCAGGATCTTCATCAGTACCAGCACATGTAGAAATGATGGGACTAATAGGAATGGGTAATAACCCAATGGTAGGTGCAACAGTAGCAGTTGCAGTAGCAGTTGAAGAAGCTATGAAATAGAAAAAATATTAAAATGGTAAAGGAAATCTTTACCATTTTTTGTTGTAAATTTAAAAGTATTATGATAAAATAAATGAAATTAAATTAATTAAAAAAGAGGAATAAAATGAAAAAGGAAAAAGGAATTACTCTAATAGCATTAATAATAACTATTATAATTTTACTTATTTTAGCGGGAATAACTATTCAATTATTTGTATCAAATGGAATATTTTCTAAAGCAAGAGAAAGTAATTTTAAACAAGATTCAGCTAAATATAATGAAGAATTAACACTATATTTAGCTAATTCAAAATTACAAAGTATTAATGAAACAGAAATACCTGAAATAATTATAAATGAAATGAATGGAGAAGAAATACAAAAAAAATATATAAAAAGTTTAGATAAAAAATACTATGATAAATTAGCAATTAAAGATAGTAATCTAATATATATAGGTGTAGATGAAATTGAAATAAAATGGGCTAAAGACCTTGAAATAAATGGAATTATCGGAAGAGAAGAAGATAGCTTATATAGTAAAGAAAAAGGAGTAAATAAACCTAATATAGGTACTAATATGACTCCAATATATTTCGATAATAATGGAGAAATAGTAAAAACTAATGAAGAAGATAATAATTGGTATAATTATGAAAAACAAAATGCTACAACTCAAAATGGTGGAACAAGTAAATGGGCTAATTGTGTACTGCTAGATGGTAGCCAATTTGTATGGATACCAAGATATGCTTATAAAATAAATTATTCTGATGAACAAAATAAATCATCAGGAGGGACAATAGATATAATTTTTTTAGTAGGAACTACAAATTCATATTATGATGAAAATGAGATATATCACACAAAACTTCCAGAAGGATATATGGTTCATCCTTGTTTTACAGATGATTCAAGTAATAAATACGAAAATGGAGGATGGGATAAAGAAATATCTGGAATATGGATTGGAAAATATGAAGCGGGATATAATTTAGATAATAATACATTAAAAGACTCAAACATAAAATATTCTATAACAACTAATACATATTATGGAACAGTAAAACCAGGAGAAGATTATATAAAATACCCAGTTTTTAAAGCAAATACATATAGCAATGGAAAGATTAGTCTAGGAGAAGCATATTCACTTTGTAAAAGTCTAAACTCTTTAAATAATCCATTTGGCTTAACATCAAAAGAAAACACGCATCTTATAAAAAATGGAGAATGGGGAGCATGTGCATATTTAGCTTATAGTAATTATGGAAGAAATACTACCTTAATAAATAGAAATAGTACAAATGTTAATCAAAATCGGAATAAATTCAATTACTGCAACAGGAGATGTATGGAGCACTGGTGGAAATAAAAATCAACTTGCACGGATCCGAAGCAATTGCAAGAAAAAATGCCAAACTTCAGACAACAACAGGAAATGTATATGGAATATATGATATGTCTGGAGGATTAGAAGAAGCAGTTGCAGTTTATTTGGACAATGAAAAAAATGTTATAAAGGCAAAAGAAATGATAAATGATGAAGGAAGTAATAATACAAAATATAAAACAAAATATGAGGTAGGAATATCAGATACATCAGAACAAAATTTTATAAAAAATATGGAAAAAGGATTTTATAATGGAGATGCAATTAAAGAAGTAGCAACTTCCGGAATTAATAAAAATACTTGGCAAAATCAACAAACTATATTTTCATCATCATATAATGCTTTTCTATTAAGAGGTGGAATTTATTATAATACAAGTGCAGGAATATTTTCTTTTAATACTAATAATGGAACAAGTGTAGGATTTAGAGCATCAATAATAATATAAAAAAACTTGTAATTTTAAATATTTTTTTATTTAAAATTACAAGTTTTTTAATAAAAATTTAAGGATTGCCATTTATACTATAAAAAAATAAGGAGGTATATATGGAAAAAAATAATAAAATCAAAGTAATAAGAACAATAAAAATAATATTATATGTAATAATGACAATAATAATGCTAATATTAATGAATACAAATATAACTGGAATGGAATTGCATGAAATTTTAGGAGTAGGAATATTTTTAATATTTTTAATTCATAAAATATTAAATATTAAATGGATAATAGCTATAACAAAAAATATATTTAGTAAAAAAGTAAATTTAAAGACAAAAATAGTATATATTTTAAATGTTATATTATTAATAACAATTACTGCCAATGTAATTACAGGAATTTTGATATCTAAATGTATATTAACAAATATATCAATATCTAATTCTCAAAACTTAAGTTCTTGGCATAAATTTATATCATATTGGTCATTAATAATAATATCAATTCATATTGGTTTACATTGGGAAATGTTAATAAATATGTTTAAAAAAGTATTTAAAATAACTAAGGAAAGTATTATTACAAAGTATGTATTAAAAATAGTATATTTAGCAATTGCTGTATCTGGAATATATTCATTAACAAAAACTCAAATAAATAAGAATTTTATATTACCAATTAATAACAATCAAAATAAGAAAGAAGTAACTAAAAAAGAAAGTCAAGATGAAAGTAATACAAATTCCTCAAATTCTTCAAATTCAGTCATAATTGAAGAAGATACAGGATTAGAAGACTATTTGAGCAAATTATATTGTACTGGCTGTGGAAAGCACTGTCCTTTAACAAATCCACAATGTGGAAGAGGACAAAATTATAGACAAGAAAAAATAGAAGAATATAATAGTCAAACTACAACTAATAATACAAGTGATATAATAAAAAATGAAAACTTAAACTTACAAACTTTAAGTGATACTACTACAACATATTCAAAAAAATCATCAAAACATATAAAACAAGGTAAGCCAAATACGAATAATAATTTTAATCCAGAAACAACAAATGAAGTTCTTAACATACAAAATGAGCAAAGAACTAATATTATAGATTATATAAGTATTATGGGATTAGTAATAGGAGGAACATATTATATAATTAAAATTCCAAAAGAAATGGCAAAGAAAAAAAATAGAACAAACAAAAATTTGCAAAAAAATATAAAAAACTCTTGACAAAGAAGAAATAAAAATGTAAAATATAACAAACAAAGGTTTGAGAAACATATTTTCTTTATTGTGGGGGTTTTATATGGAAATAGTAAAAAATAGAAACAAAATAATGACTTATGGATTTAATAAAATAATAAATAAAGAATATTATTTTTTATTAGAAAAAAGAAGTAATAATATTATAAAAATATTAGGAGAGAAATATTATTTGAATATTAATTATAAAACTTCAAAGCTTCCTAAAATAGAAATAAAAAATAGGGATATTTTTATAGAATTACCAAATAAATATAAAAACATAAATGAAAAAGAAATAATAAAAATTTTAACAGAAAAAATATATAATAAAATAGCATTAGAACAATTAGAAGAAATAATGGAAAAAACAAGGTTAATGTTATCAATAGCACCAGAAGATTATAAAATATCCAGAATAAAAGGTTTACTAGGAATATGCTTATATAATAGTGGAGAAATAGTTATTAATCCAGATATAATGCAATATAGTAAAAAAGCTATAGAATATGTTGTGTTACATGAATTTTGCCATTTGAAATTTAAAACACATTCAAAAGGCTTTTATAAAATGATAGAAACATATATGCCAAACTATAAAGAATATGTAAATGAAATCACTAGTCTAAAATATTAACAAAAATAGTAGCACATTTTAAAAAAATGTGCTATTATATATTTTATAAATAATATTGGGGTATAGCCAAGCGGTAAGGCAGTGGATTCTGATTCCACCATTCCTAAGTTCGAATCTTAGTACCCCAACCATATTACAGTTAGCTAAAAGGCTAGCTGTTTTTTATATAAATTATTTTAAATTTGAATATGCTTGCTCTAAAGCGAAAATTCTATCATCATGTTTTTCTAAAGTTTCATCATGTTCTTTAATTTCTTCTTTTATAAATCCAATTTCTTTGAAACCATCTATTAAAAAATCAAGTTTACTAGTTATTTCAGCTTCAAGTTTTAAAGTGATTTTTTCTAAATTTTCAACTTTAGGAATAAGAGTTTCTAATTTTTCAACTTTAGGAATAAGAGTTTCTAATTTTTCAACTTTAGGAATAAGAGCTTCCAAATTATCAAATTTAGTTTCTAATTTATCAACCTTAGTTCCTAAATTGTCGACTTTAGAGTTTAATTGATTAAATTTTTCATTAGACATAAAATTGCACCTCCAATCAAAAAAAGATACCCATAACTTTATTAAAAATAATTATAACAATACTTAACCAAAAGGTCAAGATATAATAATAAAAAAATAGAATAATTTTCATTAATAAGAAAATACTAAAAATGGAGGTATTTTTTATGAAAGATTATTTAGGTATAAAACAAATTAATGCTTTAGAAGTATTAGATTCACGAGGCAATCCAACTGTTCAGGTTGAGGTTATAACAGAAGGAGGATTTTCTGGAAAAGCAATAGTTCCATCTCGGAGCATCAACTGGAAGTTTTGAAGCATATGAATTAAGAGACAATGAAGAAGATAGATATTTTGGAAAAGGAGTACAAAATGCTGTATATAATGTAAATAAAAAAATATCAAGAAAATTAGAAAATATGAATGTATATGAACAAACAAAAATAGATGAAGCATTAATAGAATTAGATGGAACACAAAATAAATCAAGATTAGGAGCAAATGCAATACTTGGAGTATCTCTAGCAGTAGCAAAAGCGGCAGCTAATTCATTAGGAATGAGTTTATATAAATATATTGGAGGAGTAAATGCAAAGAAGATACCTATTCCAATGATGAATATACTAAATGGAGGAAAACATTCAGATAACAATTTATCTATTCAAGAATTTATGATAATGCCAATATCAGCTAGAAATTTTCAAGAATGTATGGAAATGGGAGTAAAAGTTTATACAAATTTGAAAAAAATATTAAAACAAAACAACTTAAATGTATCTGTGGGTGATGAAGGAGGTTTTGCGCCAAATTTAGAATCAGAAGAAGAAGCATTAGAATTTATTGAAGAAGCAATAATAAAATCTGGATATATGCCAAAGCAAGATATTGCAATATGTCTAGATATAGCAGCAACAGAAATGTATGAAGAAGCTAAAAAAATAGAAAAAGATGGTTACTACTTTTGGAAAAAACAAGAGTTTAAAACAAAAGAGGAAATGGTAGAATATATAGTAAATTTGGTTAATAAATATCCTATAATTTCAATAGAAGATGGTTTAGCAGAAGAAGATTGGGAAAGCTGGAAAACGCTGACAAAATTAATAGGAGATAAGGTACAATTAGTAGGGGATGACTTATTTGTTACAAATATAGAAAGATTACAAAAAGGAATAAGAAATAAAGTAGCAAATTCAATATTAATAAAACCAAACCAAATAGGAACATTAACACAAACTTTAGATGTAATAGAGTTAGCAAAAACAAATGGATACAAAATAGTAATATCACATAGATCTGGAGAAACAGAAGATACAACAATAGCAGATATAGCAGTACGGAGTAAATAGCATGCAAATAAAAGCGGGAGCACCAGCAAGAACAGATAGAGTAGCAAAATATAATAGATTATTAAATATAGAAGATGAAATGTATTAAAAAATAGAAATCAAAATAAAGATTTTTCTTAAGTAGTAGAAAAATCTTTATTTTTATGATATTATATTTAAGAAAAATGTCGAAATGATAATTCATAAGATATTTATAAATTATATAAGGTGATAAAAATGATAAACATAGTAGGAATAATAGTTTCATATATATTTATAGCATTAATAATTGTGTCAGCCAAATTCTTTGAAAAAGCAGGAAAAGAAGCAACTAGAAAATATATACATATAATGCTTAGTAATTGGTATTTTATTGCAATATTCTTCTTTAAAGAGCCATTATGGGCTGCAATAGTACCATTTAGCTTTGTAATAATAAATTATATATCATATAAAAAAGATTTAATTTCTGTAATGGAAAGAGATAAGAATGATGGATTAGGAACTGTTTATTATGCAATATCATTATTTTTAATTGTAATATATACATTTGGAATAATTAAAAGTCCAGGAATAGGTTTAACAAGTATATTAATTATGGGATATGGAGATGGCTTTGCTGCAATAATAGGTAAGCTTATTAAAAGTAAAAAATATAAAATTGGAAATACAACAAAATCTTTGGCGGGATCTTTAACTATGTTTTTGGTATCATTAATAATAGTTTCAATTTTCTTTTATATGTCATCAATAAATTTATGGTATTTAAAGGCAGTAATAGTTGCAATTATTGCAACTATTGTAGAAGGAATTTCTATAAAAGGAACAGATAATTTAACAGTACCAATAGGAACTTGTTTATTACTTAGTTTAATAGTAAATATATAAAGCGAGGAAAAGATGGACAAAATATTAGATAGTATAAATAATGTAAAAGATATAAAAAAATTAAATTACAAACAAAAAGAAATTCTTTCACAAGAGTTAAGAGAATTATTAATAAATACTATTTCTGAAACTGGTGGACATTTAGCTTCAAATTTAGGAGTAGTAGAACTCACAATAGCACTACATAGTGTATATAATGTTCCAGAAGACAAAATAATATGGGATGTTGGTCATCAAACTTATGTGCATAAAATACTTACTGGAAGAAAAGAAAAAATTGATACATTAAGAAAATTAGGTGGAATAGCAGGTTTTCCTAAAACAAATGAATCTGAATGTGATTGCTTTAATACAGGTCATAGTAGTACATCTATTTCTGTTGCACTTGGCATGGCAAGAGCCAGAGATATACAAAAAAAGAAAAATCATGTTATAGCGGTAATAGGAGATGGAGCATTAACAGGAGGTATGGCTTTAGAGGCATTAAATGATGCAGGATCAAGCAATACAAATTTGACTGTAATATTAAATGATAATAATATGAGTATATCTAAAAATGTTGGAGGAATTTCATTATTTTTAAGTAAACTTAGAACCAGAAAGACATATACAAAATCTAATAACTATATAAGAAGATTTGTAAAAAAAATACCATTTTTGGGAAATGGTATAATATGGTCTGTAAGGAAAATCAAACATGGAATAAAACAATTATTAATAAGTAATATGATGTTTGAAGATATAGGATTTAGATATTTAGGGCCAGTAGATGGTCATGATATAGAAAAGCTAGAAAGTTTAATAAAATTAAGTAAAGATGTAGAAGGTCCAGTTCTCATACATGTTATAACTAAAAAAGGAAAAGGATACAAACCAGCAGAAGAAAATTCTGACAAATTTCATTCAAGCCCAGCATTTGATATCAAAACAGGAGAACCCAAACAAGAAAAGAAAAAAGATTATTCAGAAGTTTTTGGAGAAAAATTAGTAGAATTAGCAGAAAAAAATAAAAATATAGTTGCAATAACAGCAGCAATGAAGGACGGAACAGGACTTACAAAATTTGCAAAAGAATATCCAGAAAGATTTTTTGATGGAGGAATTGCAGAACAACATTGTTTAGGAATGTCAGCAGGTTTAGCAAAAGCAGGATTAAAACCAGTAATACCAATATATTCATCTTTTTATCAAAGAGGATATGATCAAGTAATTCATGATATATGTATTCAAAATTTACCAGTATTAATGATTGCTGATAGAAGCGGAATTGTAGGAAATGATGGAGAAACACATCAAGGAATATTTGATTTAGCATTTTTTAATATAGTACCAAATTTAACAATAATGGCTCCTAAAGACTTTGAGGAATTAGAACAAATGATACAATTTGGTATAAACTTAAATTCACCAGTAGTTATAAGATACCCAAGAGGAGGGGAAGGAAATACAAAATTTTATAATCATGATAGCTTAAAATTAGGAAAAGCAGAGGTTTTACAAGCAGGAAATGATGTAAGTATAATAGCAATAGGAAAAATGGTGGATAGAGCAAAAAAAGTTGCTAATATATTAGAAAAAGATGGAGTAAGTGTAGATTTAATAAATGCAAGATTTTTAAAACCATTAGATGAGGATCTAATATTAAATTCTATTAATAAAACAAAGAAAGTAGTAACGATTGAAGATGGAATTATAAAAGGTGGATTAGCAACATCTATAATAGAACTAGTAAATAAAAATAAGATGCAAAACATAAAAATTAAAAATTTTGCATATCCAGATGAATTTATATGCCATGGAAATGTAGAACAAATTGAAAGTATGTATGGACTAGAAGAAAAGCAAATAGTAAATAAAATATATGAGGAATTAATATGAAGCTATATTAAAAATAAAATTTGTTTTGAGAGGAAATAAGTATGAATAAAACAAAAAGAAAAATATTTGAAACATCAATGAAATTATTTGCGCAAAAAGGATATGATGCAACAAGCATAGAAGAAATAACTGCAACAGTTGGTGTAGCTAAAGGAACGTTATATTATCATTTTTCTAGTAAAGAAGAAATATTTAATTTTTTAGTAGAAGAAGGTATGAAGCTATTAAAAAATAGTATAGAAATAAAAATAGCAAAAAAAGATAGTTCAATTGATAAAATTAGAGCAGTTGTATTAATTCAAATAAAAATTTTAATAAAATATGAAAACTTAATATCTATTGTACTTAGTCAAATTTGGGGAACAGATCAAAAAAGTATAACTTGTAAAAAATATGTTTTTGAATATATAAAAACTATAGAAGAGATAGTAAAAGAAGGAATTAAAAAACAAGAAATAATTAATTTAGATTCGGAAATAATTGCTAGTGAAATATTTGGATTAACATGTTCAAGTCTAATATATAAAATGAAAAAAGGTGAAGAAATCAATATTCAAAAATTATTTACGGAAATAGACAAAAGCGTAATAAAAGGAATGAAAAAATAAATTTTAAAAAGTTTATTAATTTACTTGACATTATTAACAAACTTGTAATAAGATTGTAACAGAAATGAAATATTAAATTTTATAATTCCTATTGTAGTTTTTTGTAGAACGTTGTATAATTAAGTATATTGAAGGACAAACATAGGAAAAAGGAGGGAAGTTTACAATGTCTAAATCTGGCATAGTAAACGTGAGAATGGTAATCACGGAAGAAAAAATTTTATCAAATATAGATAAAGTTCAAAAATTAATTAATCCAAAAAGTAAAAAGCAAATTGTACAATTGGATGATGATGCATACTTTAAAGATTTAATAGAATCAATAAAAACATATTTAATTGAATATCCAAAAAAGAAAAACTTTCCAAAAAGTGTTTATAAAGAAGCTTATGGATTAGTAGAGTTCGCTACAAATCAATTTGAACAAAATACAAAACAAATTGAAGATTTAATAAGAAATAGAGAAAGAAATATAACTCTTGCTAGGGAATTAAGAGAAACACTAGAAATAGTGGAGGCAAAAGAAGGAGATTGGAAAGACAGTATAAATGAAATATCTCAAGATTTTTCAGAAGATATTATAGATACATTAGGAATAATAGGAAGATGTAAATCAAAAAGATCACAAAATTATCAAGATGCAGTTAAATTAATAAATGCAAGAGTAGTAAATTTAGAATCTAACTTACATATAGAAATAGATATGGAAAGAATAGAAGATAGATCAAAAGCATTAAGTTATATAGGAATAGAAGTAGCTGATGCACTTAAATTAATTCCAGCTCCACAAGAAGATATAGAACATGTTGAAGCAATAGAGCAATCTCAAAAAGAAATAGAACAAAACAATGAATATATTGAACAAACTAGAATAGAAGTTAAACCATCTTTATGGGAAAGAATTAAGAATAGTAAATTAGTTAGAGCAATTAATTACGTTATGAAAATAAGAATAGTATTAGATCTTCCTAATGCACTTCCAGAAGGAAGAGGAGAAAATAATTAATAAAAATAAAAAAATGTCAAACAATTTAGAACTTTTGTTTGACATTTTTTTGTTTGTGTGATAATATAGTATCAAATAAAAAATAGGAGAGGTGCTAAGAGTGAAAAATAAAGATTTAAATGATATAAATAAGAGAGAAAAAGCAATACTTAAATATATCGAAAAACAAATTATTACAAATGGTTATCCACCATCAGTAAGAGAAATAGGAAAAGCTGTGGGATTAAGTTCAACAGCAACTGTTCATGGATATTTAGCAAAATTAGAACAAAAAGGCTATATTAAAAAAGAGAGTCAAAAAGGAAGAACATTGAAACTATTAAAAGGTGGAAATGGAGAAAGTATAAAAAAAGAAGAAAAAGATTTCTACAGTGGAAAAGAAATGGTGGAAGTTCCTGTTATAGGAAAAATTACAGCAGGAGAACCAATATTAGCAGTCGAAAATATTACTGATACATTTCCTATTCCAATAGATTTTGTTGGAAATAGTGAATGCTTTATGCTTACTGTTAGAGGAGAAAGTATGATTGAAGCCGGAATATTAAACGGAGATTATATTTTAGTGAAAAAACAAAATGTGGCAAATAATGGAGAAATAGTAGTAGCATTAATAGGTGAAGAAGCAACAGTTAAAACTTTCTATAAAGAAAAAGATCATATAAGATTACAACCAGAAAATTCTACAATGGATCCAATAATAGTACCAAATTGTGAAATACTAGGTAAAGTAGCAGGAGTATTTAGAAAAATAAAATAAGGAAATAGAGAATATGAATACACTAAAACTATTTATAAAATTATTAATTATATTTGTAGCATTTTATTTCTTTGTAGATTTAATTTGTTTTGTAGGGATAAAATTAACACATTATAAATTAGATGGAACAATAGAAGGAAATACGTCTAAAATAGAAATTACTTCTACAGATTCTACAAGTTTAAGCGGAACAATTAAAGGAAATATTACAAATAATTCAAAAGAAATACTTACAAATAAATATATTAGATTAGATTTGTTTTCTGAAAAAAATACAAATTTAGGAAGCAAATATGTAAAGATAGACAATTTAAAGGAAAATGAAACAAAAGAATTTGAAATAGATTATAGAGCTAGAAATGCAAAAAAATATATAGTTACAGTTGTAGAAAAAGAAGAAATGGATGATAAAACTTTAGAATTAATAAAATTTGATAAACAAAAAGCACCGGTTTATTTATTAACCACACTAATACTTATGTATTTTTTCTTATAAAATGTGTATAATAAAAATGCATCTATTATAGATGCATTTTTTTGTTGTCTAGGAAAGTATAAAATATTTTTCAAACAAGAATGTTGAAATGATGGGAAA
>CAYVYP010000043.1:0-11956 GCA_964455975.1 uncultured Lachnospiraceae bacterium | reverse complement strand
AGCTTCTGGTTCATCAAAGATTGTTAGTTTAGATTCTCTTGCAACAACAGAAGCTATTTCTATTCTTTTTAATTCTCCACCAGAAAGAGATCCATTTACTTCTCTATCTACATATTCTTTAGCACATAAGCCAACTTTTGATAAAACATCACATGCTTCTAATTTAGTAATATCTTTTTTAGCAGCTATTTTTAATAAATCATAAACAGTTATTCCTTTGAACTTTACTGGCTGTTGAAATGCAAAACTTATTCCTAAATTTGCTCTATCATTAATACTTAAATTTGTAATATCCTGATTGTCTAAAAATATTTTCCCAGAATCTGCTTTTTCAATTCCCATTATAATTTTAACCAAAGTTGATTTTCCAGAACCGTTAGGTCCAGTTATTGCAATGAATTTCCCTAAATCTATTTTTAAATTTATATTATTTAATATTTTTTTGTTATCTCTTTCAAAACAAATATTTTGTAATTCTAATAACATATAATTCCTCCATTAATTTTTTTTCATTCTATTTTTAGCAGTTACTTTAACACAGTTTCTGCATTTTTCACTATTACTATCATACCCGCAAGTTAGGTCTCCAATGTTTAAAATTTGGCTAATATATTTATCAAGTTTGTCCATAGTATTTTTAGAAATTGCATGCTTCATAGAAGCAGCTTCTTCAACTGCTTGTTTTGAATCTATCTCTAAAACATTAACTAAAAACATTTCAAGAATATCTTGCTTTTTTATAATTTCTTTTGCTAAATTACTACCTAAAACAGTTAAAGAAATATCACCATAAGTTTCATAATTTACTAATCCAATATCTTTAAAATTATTAATAGCTTTATTTACACTAGGTTTAGTAATCTTTAATTTTGAAGCAATATCAGTTACACGAACTTTATGGTTTGCTTTTTCTAATAAATATATAGTTTTTAAATATTCTTCTCCGAGAACTTGATAGTTTCATAAATTCCTCCACTTGTTAGATTACTCTAACATTTTATAACAAATATTTAAAAAAGTCAACAAATTAAATAGTTTGCAAAAACCAAATTATTTTTATAAACTATTTTCAAAAAAGAATAAATGATATATAATATAAAAATAAAAATGATAGAAAGGAAATAAAAATGGATTTAAATACATTTAGAGATATATCATATGGTATGTATATAATTTCTACAAAATATCAACAAAGAAATGTTGGATGTTTTATAAATACATTAGTACAAATAACTTCTGAAAATCCAATAATCAGTATAAGTGTAAACAAACAAAATTATACAAATGAAGCAATAAGAAAAGTAAAAAAGTTTGCAATATCAATTTTGTCAGAACAAACAAAAGCAGATGTGATTGGAAAATTTGGATTTTTTTCATCAAAAAATACGGATAAATTTGATAATGTAAAATATGAAAATATTGATGAAATGCCAATTGTAAAAGAAAACATGTGTGGATATTTAATATGTGAATTGTTAAATATAGTAGATTGTAATACACATGATATTATAATAGCAAAAGTAATTGATGCTCAAAAAGAAAACAACTATAAACCAATGACTTATGGATATTATCATGAAGTAATAAAAGGAACGGCACCAAAAACGGCACCTACATATATAAAAAAAACAAAAGAGAAGGAGGTGAAAAGTATGAACAAATATGAGTGTATAGCATGTGGTTATGTTTATGATGAAGAAGTTGAAGGAACAAAATGGGAAGACTTACCAGAAGATTGGAAATGCCCATTATGTGGAGTTGGAAAAGATATGTTTAAAAAAATAGAAGAATAATAAAGTGAAGGAGAAACAAATGCACTGCACTAGAAAAATAAATGAAGATTTATATTGGGTTGGTGGAGAAGATAGAAGATTAAATTTATTTGAAAATATATTCCCAATTCCAAGAGGAGTTTCATATAATTCATATTTATTAATAGATGAAAAAACTGTATTATTAGATACAGTTGATTATTCTATTGGAAGACAATTTTTAGAAAATATAAAATATATATTAAAAGATAGAAATTTAGATTTTTTAATAGTTAATCATATGGAACCAGATCATTGTTCTTTAATAGGAGATTTGATTAATTTATATCCAAAAATGAAAATTGTATGTAATATGCAAACAGTTAAGATGCTTAAACAATTTTTCGAATTTGATGTAGATGTTAAAGTTCAAGTAGTAAAAGAAGGAGAAACATTAAATACAGGAAAACACGAACTAAAATTTATAATGGCTCCACTAGTACATTGGCCAGAAACAATGGTAACTTATGATGCTTCAAATAAGATTTTGTTTTCAGCAGATGCATTTGGTTCTTTTGGAACACTAAATGGAAACATATTTAATGATGATGTGGATTTTGATAAAGATTGGATACAAGATGCCAGACGCTATTATACAAATATAGTAGGAAAATATGGAGTTCAAGTTCAAAATTTATTAAAAAAAGCATCTGCTTTAGAAATAAAAATGATTTGTCCATTACATGGCGTAATATGGAGAAATAATTTAGAATATATAATAGAAAAATATGACAAATGGAGCAAGTATGAACCTGAAGAAAAAGCAGTAATGATAGTATATTCATCAGTATATGGTCATACAGAAAATGTTGCAAACATACTTGCAAATTATTTAGGAGAAAATAAAATAAAAAATATTGCAGTTTATGATAGCTCAAATATAGATGTTTCATATTTAGTTGCGGAAAGCTTTAGATGTAGTAATATAGTAATTGCAGCAACAACATATAATTTAGGATTATACCCAAAAATAGAAAATTATATGTTAGATATAAAAAGAATGAATTTACAAAATAGAGAAATATCTATAATTGAAAATTCTACTTGGGCACAAGGAATAGTAACAAAAAATATTAAAGACATATTATCTCAAATGATTAATATGAAAGTATTGGATGAAACATTATCAATAAAATCATCAGCAAAAAAAGATGATTATGAAATTATAAAAAATATTGGTGATAGTATAATTAAAAGTTTAAATAGTTAATTAAAATAAAAAAGTAAGATGATTTATCTTACTTTTTTATTGCTTTTTCAAAAAAAGTAGTATAATAAGAAAAAAGCAAAAGAGGAAATGAAAATGATTCAATTATTTTATATTAAGAAAAAAGTAGAAAGTATGAGAAATGGCGATAAAGAGTTGCTTGACAAATATATAAATATTTCTCAAAAATCAAATGAAAAAATTTTAGAAGATTTTAATACTAAAGCATCTGGATTAACTAATAAAGAATATGAAAAAAGGTTTAAAGAAAATGGACTCAATTCTGTAATAAAAAATGAGAAAAAAAGTCCAATTTATTTTTTATTAAAATCATTTCAAGATAAATTCATATACATTCTATTAGTTTTGGCAATTATAAGTTTTGCATTAGATGATAAATTAGGTGCAGGAATAATAATTGGAATTGCTATAGCAAGTAGTTTAATAAGATTTTTTCAAGATTATTCTACATATAAATTTAATCAAGAATTAAAGTCAAAGATATATACAACAACAAACGTACTAAGGGATAATAAAGAAAAAGTTGTAAAAGTAGAGAATGTATGTATAGGAGATATTATAAAATTAAATGCAGGTTCTATAATTCCAGCAGATGTAATTTTAATAGAGTCAAAAGATTTATTTATAAATCAATCTGTTTTTACAGGTGAAAGCATATTAGTAGAAAAATTTGCAAAAGCTAATGAAGCAAAAGAAATATTTGATATTAGTAATATGTGCCTAATGGGATCAAGTGTGGTAAGTGGAAGCGGAACAGCAGTTATTATAAGCACTGGTTTTAATACTTATTTAGGAAGAATGAGTAGAGAAATAGATAATAGAAAAGAAGCAACTAATTTTGAAAAAGGAATGAACAATATAACAAAATTGCTTATAAAATATATGATTATTGTATCAATTGCAGTATTTGTAATATTTGGATTTTTAAGACAAAATTGGATGGAAGCATTGCTATTTGCATTATCTGTAGCAGTTGGAATTACTCCAAGTATGCTTCCAATGATAGTAAATGTAAATTTGACTAAAGGAAGTAAAACTTTAGCTAAAAAGAAAACTCTTGTTAAAAATATACAATCAATTCAAAACTTAGGTGCAATAGATATACTTTGTACAGATAAAACAGGAACACTAACACAAGATAAAATAACTTTGCAAAAATATATTAATGTACTAGGAGAAGAAGATTTAGAAATATTAAGATATGCATATTTAAATAGTTATTATGCAACAGGAATTAAAAATTTAGTAGATAGAGCAATAATAAGTTATGGTAATGAACATAAAATAAAAGAAAGCTTAAAAGAGTATAAAAAAATAGATGAAGTACCTTTTGATTATGATAGAAAGAAAATGAGCATTGTCGTTCAATATGAAAATGAATATAGAATGTTAACAAAAGGAGCATTAGAAGAAATTTTAAAGTCATGTAAAGATGTAAAATATAAAAATGAAATAAGACAATTAACAGATGAATTAAAAAATCAGATAAAAGAAAATGCGGATAATTTAGCAAATGAAGGAATGCAAGTAATTGCTTTAGCTGTTAAAAAGGAATATCCTGGTATAAATGTATTTTGTAGTAAAGATGAAAAAGATATGACATTTGTTGGATATGTAGCATTTCTAGATCCACCAAAAAAAGAGGTAAAAGAAACATTAAATAAACTACATAAAATAGGAATAAATACAAAAATATTAACAGGAGATAATCCATATGCAACTAAAAATATTTGCAAATTAGTAGGATTAAAATATGATAAAATTATAACTGGAAATGAATTAGATGAAATAGAAGATGAACAACTTTCTAAAGTGATTGAAGAAGTGGATGTTTTTGCAAGGCTTAATCCATTGCAAAAAGAAAGAGTTGTAAAGGCATATAAAAATAATGGACATGTAGTAGGTTACATGGGAGATGGAGTAAATGATAGTCCATCATTACATATAGCAGACGTAGGTATTTGTGTTGATTCAGCAACTGATATTGCAAAAGAAGCAAGTGATATTATATTATTAGAAAAAAGTTTAAATGTAGTATATGATGGAGTAATAGAAGGAAGAAAAGTATATGGTAATATAATAAAATACATGAAAATGGCTTTAAGCGCAGATTTTGGAGATGTATTTAGTATAATGATTGCAAGTATATTTTTACCATTTTTACCATTACTCCCAATACAAATGTTAATACAAGATTTTATATATGATATATCACAAATTACAATACCATATGATAATGTAGATCCAGAATTTTTAGAAAAACCAAGAAAATGGGATACAAAAAATTTAGGTAAATTTATGAATGTAATGGGAATAACTAGTTCATTAACAGATGTTATAGCTTTTGCAACATTTTGGTTTGTATTTGGTTATAATTCAGTAGAAAAACAGAGTTATTTTCAAACAGCTTGGTTTGTAGAATGTTTAATAAGCGAAATAATGATAATACACTACATACGAACAGCTAAAATGCCATTTGTAGAATCAAGAGCAAATAAATATTTAATGGGAGCATCAATATTTACTATAATATTAACAATAATAACTCCAATATTATTACACTCTATAGCATCATTTAATTTTGAAATTTTGCCATTAAACTATTATTTATTTGTAATACTTTTACTTGCAATATATACGGTATCTGTTCAAATAATAAAAAAATGGTATATAAAGAAAAATGGAGAATGGTTGTAGTTGAATAAAAGTACTATAATAATAAAACTACAATATATATAAAGTATATGTTATAGGAGGTATTATGGGAATAGCAGAAATATTATTAATAAGTATAAGTCTAGGAATGGATGCGTGTGCAGTTGCTATTTGTAAAGGCTTATCTATGAAAAAAATGAATTGGAAAAAAGCTTGTATAATAGGATTATATTTTGGAATATTTCAAGCATTAATGCCAATTATAGGATATGCTTTAGGATGCAATTTTGGAGAGATTATACGAAATGTAGAGCATTGGATTGCATTGATTTTATTATCTGCAATAGGAATAAATATGATAAAAGAAGCAATGCAAGAAGAAAATGAAAATAATAATGATAATATAGATTTTAAAACTATGATTATTCTTGCAATAGCAACAAGTATAGATGCATTAGCAGTTGGAATTACCTTTGCATTTTTAAAAGTAGAAATAATTTCTTCAGCTATTTTAATAGGAATTGTAGCATTTGTATTGTCTGTTTTAGGTGTAAAAATTGGAAATGTATTTGGAGATAAATATGGAAAAAAAGCAGAAATGGCAGGAGGAATAATTTTAATTTTAATAGGAATAAAAATAGTATTAGAACACTTACAAATTATTAATTTTTAAGGATTAAAAGGTAAAAAAATGGAAGAAACATTAAATGATTTATATAATGAAAGTATAAAAGAATTAGAAAGTATAGGAATAGATATAAAAGAAGCGGGCAATATAGACATTAAAATCTCTAAAAGGAATAATAAAAGATATGGCTGTTGTAAGCAAGAAAATCCAGAAGAATCTACAAAATATATAGAAAAAATAGGATATAGAAGAATTATTAAATATAGGAAATTTAATACTCATCATATAGAAATTAGTCCATGGCTAATGGAATTAGAAAAAAATATCATAAAAAATACAATAATTCATGAAATAATACATTGTCTTCCAGATTGTAATAATCATGGTAAAATATTTAAAACATATGCAAAAATTATAAATCAAAAATTAGGATATACAATTACAACTGTGGGAAATAAACAACAAGATTATATAAATAGTAACAAACAATATGTTAATAAAACAGTGAATAATTATAAAATAGAATGTGAAAAATGTGGACAAGTATTTTACAGGCAAAGATTAAATAAGAATTTAGTAAAAAAATATAGGTGTGGAAAATGCAGAGGAAGACTTAAGGTGGTAGTGTTATAGTAATAATGCTTTTATACATATATTATAATTTTTAAGTGAATGAATGTGGGGACCGACAAATTAAAGGCTGTATATAGAATTAGAACTAACTAAAATTCTATAATACAGCCTTTTATGCAGTTGGGAATGAACGTAAAAAATCATAATATATGTATAAAAACATAAAATATAAATTAATTATTCATTTATCAAAGTTCTTATAACCTCATACAAATGAGGTTTAAATTCTTCTATAGATAACGGTTCTTTATATAAAATTGAATTAAAACAAGTACTACTTACAAGTTCTACAATCATAAATAAAGTAACATTAGGAGATTTTAAATTAATATGATTGTCTTCAACTCCTTTTAAAAATAGCTGATATAATCCATTATCTTCTTGTTCAACTTTAGAATATAGCTTTAAAACTGCTTGATTATAAACTCCCCAAGATAAATTCTTAGAAATGAATTGCAATAATATTTGATTTTTAGTTAATTCATCTATTACATAATTAATTATAAAAATTATTTGATCAGAAAAATTTTCAATATAATTTTTTCTCAATTTTGTAAGGGCATCATTAAATAATTTTCTGGATTTTTTTGCAATTAAAATATCTCTTAATTCATATTTATCTTTAAAATATAAATAAAAAGTACCTTTTGCAACATTAGCTTGCTCTACAATATCTTGAATAGAAGTTTCTTTCACACCCTTTTCAGTAAAAAGCTTAAACCCCATATTTAATAAACGTTCTTCTTTATCCTTTTTTTCATCATTTATTTTCATATTTAGTCCCCCAATATAAAAGTATTATTGCATAAATTTTAATGAAAATCAACTTTTTTTATTAAATATATTGACCAATGGTCATAAAAGGAATATAATATAAAAATGACTAGTAGTCACAAAAGGAGGAATGAAAAAATGCTTAAATTTGGAAAAACAATATGTAAGCATAAAAAACTAATATTAATAATAGCATTATTGCTTTTAATCCCATCAATAATTGGAATGAAAGCAACAAGAATTAATTATGATATATTAGTATATTTACCAGATAATATAGAAACTATTAAAGGAGAAAATATATTATCAGATAAATTCAATATGGGTTCTTTTTCAGTAATAATATTGGAAAATATGAAAACAAAAGATATTGTAAAATTAGAAGATGATATAAAACAAGTAGGAAATGTAGAAAAGGTTATTGGAATATCAGATGTTTTAGGAACAAGTATTCCAACAGATATGTTGCCAGATGAAGTTAAAGATAAAGTTTATAAAGATGGAAATACAGCAATTTTAGTAACATTTAAAGATGCAATATCTTCTGATGAAACTTTAAAAACAATTGAAGAATTAAGAAATACAACATCTAATCAATGTAAAATAAGTGGAATGTCAGCAACAGTATTAGACACAAGAGACTTATCTAATTCAGAAATTGCTATATATGTAGTAATTGCGGTTGCTCTATGTTTAATAATATTACAACTAGCATTAGATTCTTATGTAGCACCAATATTATTACTTTTAAATATAGGAATTGCAATATTATATAATATGGGAAGTAATATTATATTTGGAGAAATTTCATATATAACAAAAGCAATTAGTGCAGTATTACAGCTTGGTGTAACAATGGATTTTGCAATATTTTTATATCATAGCTATAAAGCAGAAAAAGAAAAAAATTCAGATAATGATGAAGCAATGAGTAATGCAATTTCTAAAACATTAGTAGCAGTATTAGGAAGCTCACTAACAACAATTGCAGGATTTTTAGCTTTATGTAGTATGAATTTAACTCTTGGAAAAGATATAGGATTAGTTATGGCAAAAGGTGTATTACTAGGAGTAATATGCGTTGTAACAGTATTGCCAGCATTAATACTAGAATGTAATAAATTAATTGAAAAAACAAAACATAAAGAAATTTTACCAAGATTTGAAAAAGTAAAAAATTTTAATATAAAACATTATAAATTAATATTAGTAATATTTTTATTAATATTACCAATTGCTATTTATGGATATTCACATACACAAGTTTATTACAATTTGGATAAATCATTACCAACAACATTAAAAAGTGTAGAAGCAAATAATGAATTAAAAGATAAATTTAATATGGTAACAACAGAAGTATTATTAATAAATAAGGATTTACCAGATTATAAAGTAAATCAAATGTTGGAAAAAATAGAAAATATAGATGGGATAGAATGGACTCTTGGATATTCAAAAATAGCAGGAACTGAAATTCCAAAAGAAATATTACCATCAGATGTAAAATCAATATTCGAAAATGATAATTATCAAATGATTATTATAAATTCAAAATATGAATTAGCAACAGATGAATTAAATAATCAAATAACAAGGGTAAATGAACTAGTAAAACAATATGATGAAAATGCAATATTAGCAGGAGAAGGACCGCTAATGAAGGATCTAGTAGAAATAAGTAATCACGATTTCAATAGTGTAAATGTAGTTTCAATAGCAATTATATTTATACTTATGATAGTGGTATTAAAATCTATTTCACTTCCTGTAATATTAATAATAGTAATAGAATTTGCTATATTCATAAATATGGGAATACCAGCATTTACAGGAACAACACTTCCATTTGTAGCATCAATAGTAATAGGAACAATACAGTTGGGAGCAACAATAGATTATGCAATTTTAATTACTACTAAATACATTGGGTTAAGAAAAGAAGGAAAAGATAAAAAGCAAGCAATTGATGAAGCATTAGGAACATCAATAAGTTCAATAGTAGTAAGTGGACTTTGCTTTTTTGGGGCAACATTTGGAGTTGGAGCATACTCAAAAATAGAAATGATAGGTTCACTTTGTACGTTAATGTCAAGAGGTGCATTAATTAGTATGGTTGTTGTAATAACAGTATTACCAGCATTTCTAATACTATTTGATAAAGTAATTTGCAAAACAACATTAAAAATGAAAAATTGTTAAGGGAGGAAAAAATTATGAATAATAAAATTATAAAAAAGACTGTGTCAGGATTATTATTATGCACAATGTGTATGTATACATTACCAGTATTAGCTGTTAGTAAAGATGAAACTGTGTATTCAAAGTTAGATGTAAATGGAAAAAAATATAATACAATAGTAAGTACAAAATTAGAAAACGAGGAAAATCAAAAATTAATAAAAGATTTATCAGATTTATTAAATATTGAAAATACAAATGGAGATGAGACATTTACTAAAGATGGTAATTCTATTATATGGAACGCAGAAGAAAATAATATATATTATCAAGGAGAAAGTAGTAAACAATTACCAATAGAATGTAATGTAATATATAAATTAAATGGAGAAACTGTAGCACCAGAGGAAATTGTAGGAAAATCAGGTGAAGTAAAAGTAATATTACAATATGTAAATAAAGATGCTCATACTATAAATATAAATGGAAAAAATCAAATAATGTATACACCATTTGTAGTAGTTGCAGGAACAATAATTCAAAATGATAAAAATTCTAATATAACAGTATCTAACGGAAAAACAATTAATGATGGAAGTAAAACTATAGTTATGGGAATAGCAATGCCAGGGTTACAAGAAAGTTTAAATATTTCAAAAAATACTATAGATATTCCAAGTAATGTAGAAATAACTATGACAGCAGAAGACTTTGAATTAAATAGTATAGCTACATTTGTTACACCAAAAGTAATAGAAAATGGCGATTTAGATATATTTAATAAATTAGATGAAATATATAGTAAAGTAAAAAAATTAGAAAGTTCTACTAACCAATTAGCAGAAGGAGCAGAAAGTTTAAAACAAGGAGCAAGTGATGTAAATACTGGGGCAGATAGTTTAAAAACAGGAGTATCAACAGCTGCATCTGGAGTAAATCAAATAAAATCACAAGTAGATGCTTCTACTAAAAAATTACAAGCAGATAATAGTGCAGCAATAGATGATAAAACTCTAAGTCAAATAGAAAATCAAGCAGCAACATGGGCTACTTTAACAGCTGAGCAAAAAGCACAAATAGAAAGTCAAGCAGCATCAGCAGCAAAATTAACAGAGACACAAAAAACACAAATTGAAAATCAAGCTGCATCAAAATCAACATTAACAAAAGAGCAAAAAGAGTATATTGAAAATAAAGCAAAATCAGAAGTAAAATTAAGTGCGGAAGAAAAAACAAAAATAGATGCAACTGCAGAAGGAGCAATAAAATCTACAGAGGCATATAAAAATGCAAATGCATCAGAACAAATAGTATTATTAGAAACAGCAAAGAAAATGGCAGAAGGAATAGCTCTATCAGCAGCACAAACAGCAGCGGTAGAAGCAGCAGTAGAAGCAGCTCAAATAGGAGCAACAACAGCAGCAAAGGTTTCAGCAGTAGAAGCGGCACAAACAATAGCAATAATGACAGCAAAACAAACAGCATTAACAGTAGCACAAACAACAGCAACAACAACAGCAAAACAAACAGCAACAGTAACAGCAAAACAAGTAGCAGCAAGTGCAAAACAAAGCTTTACTAATCAAACAGTAGCACAAATGAAAACATTAAGTGCAGGATTAGGTGAGTTAAAAACTGGAATGGGAACTTTAAACAAAGGAGCAAATGATTTAGCAAATGGAACAAAACAAGTATCACAAGGAGCAACAACATTATCAGAAGGAATCAATACATTTAATGAAGAAGGAATAAAATCAATTTGTAAATATATAAATGGAGATTTAAAAAATTTAAGCACAAGAATTGAGGAATTAAGCAAATTAGCAGATAAATATGATAATTTTACAATGTTAAATGACGGACAAAAAGGTAGTGTTAAATTTATAATGATAATAGATAGTTTAAAAAAGGAAAATTATCAAGAAAAAAATCCACAAGCAATAATTACAAATAATGAAGAAGATAAAAAAGAAAATTAAATAATAAATAATTTGCAAAACCACTTGCCAAAAATAAAAAGATTAGGTAAAATATAAAGTGTAAAAC
>CAYVYP010000042.1:351-12643 GCA_964455975.1 uncultured Lachnospiraceae bacterium | reverse complement strand
AAGTGAACCTCCATTTCACACATAAATTTGTGTCCAATTTTTTCGGTTCACCTCAAATTTAGCTGCAGCTAAAATTTTATTATATACTATTATGCAGTTGGGACTTAATATAAAAAAATAATATATATACTTACTAATTATAAAAGATGTGTAATTGGTCTGAAATTTAACCTTATAAGGAATAAATAAAAATAATTAGAATAAAGATTTATAAATTAATAAAGAAGGAAGAAATGATGTTAAACATATTATGGCCCGTTTTTATAATAATTTCATTTGTATATGCAATTTTTTCAGGTAATATAGAAAAATTAAATACATCTATTTTTGATTCAGCAAAATTGGCAGTAGAATTATCAATAACCCTTTTAGGAACACTGTGTTTATGGAATGGAATAATGGAAATTGCATCTAATACAAGCATAATATCAAAATTAACAAAAATTTTAAATCCAGTAATTAGAATTTTATTTCCAGAAATTAATAAAAATAGTCAAATAAATAAAGAAATATCTATGAATATGATAGCAAATATACTAGGTCTTGGAAATGCTGCAACTCCATTAGGAATAAAAGCTATGAAATCTATGCAAAAAGAAAATCCAAATAAAAACACTATTTCTAATTCAATGGCAATGTTTATATTAATAAATACTGCTTCAATTCAAATAATTCCAACAACTGTAATTGCCCTTAGAAGCTCGCTTCGGGTCTAGTAATCCTACAAAAATTATTTTTCCAGTATGGTGTGCAACAATTTTTGCAGCAATAGCAGGAATTACTGCGGCAAAAATATTAATGAAGAAATATTAAAGGAGAAAAATATTGAAATTAATAAGTTATATGTCTACAATAGCAATACCAATGACAATTTTAATAATTATATCTTATGGAATATTAGAAAAAAAGAACGTTTTTGATATATTTTTAAAAGGAGCAAAAGAAGGTACAGAAATTGTAATAAAAATGTTCCCAACATTATTAGGTTTATTTTTAGCTATTGGTGCATTAAGAAGTAGTCGGAATATTAGATTTACTAATAAATTTTATATCTCCTATTACTAATTTATTTAAAATACCAAGTCAAATTATGCCATTAGCTATTTTAAGACCAATTTCAGGAAGTGCATCTTTAGCAATTGGAACTCAAATAATGAAAGATTGTGGAGTTGATAGTTTAATTGGATTAATAATTTCTACAATTATGGGTTCGACAGAAACAACAATTTATACAATTGCAATATATACAAGTTGTGTAGGAGTAAAAAAAATAAGATTTGTTTTAGCAGCAGCTTTAATTGCAGATTTGGTACGGAATGATGGCATCTGTAGTAATTTGGCGAATTTTGTCGTAATGTTTTTATTGACAATATATGTAAATGGTAGTATTATGATTTTACAATTTTCAAAGAGGAAATGAAAAAATGTTTTTTAAATCTATAATATTTATTCTTATTTTTTTTATTCTAAGATTTTTAGTGACTTATATATTATCTAAAATTCTATTACACAAAATATCAAAATAAATTAAATAAAAAAATCTAAAATAAATTATAATAATTATATTATATTATTTTAGATTATTAATAATAGAAAATTTTAAACAAATAAATTTCGCTTGAGAAATTGTAAAATTAATTTGTCTTTAATTTTGTAGAGGAAATTTTATTTTTTTTCTATTAGCTCCCTATATAGCAATAGGAGACATCCTCTACATGCCCCCATAACTTTAGTTAGAGCAAATTTTAGAGGTATATTATAGAAATGTTATTATCTATAATATGTTTCACCCCTAGAAATTTTGAAGCCTCTAAATATTTGCTCTAATAAGAATAATTTTTAAATTATATTTATATTTAATATAAAAACATCTTTAATTATAATAATATAAAATTTATTTAACAAATTTTAAGAAGTTTACCAGGAGCTGTTCTACTAGCAACATTTATATTAATAGAATTTTCATCAAAGTTATTTTCTAAAAGTTTTTCTAATATTGTTTTATATGCTAGTTCTGGAAAATTATTTTCTTTACTTAAATGTCCTAAAGTAACTTGTTTTAGTCCACTATTTATTAAATGAGCAATAGTAAGTCCTGCAACATCATTTGGAAGATGTCCATTAGGACCAGAAATTCGTTGCTTTAATTTATATGGGTATGATGAATATTGTAAAACAGATAAGTCATAATTAGATTCTAGCATAACAAAAATACTCTCTTCTAAATTTTTAATTAAAGTATTATTCATATGACCTAAATCTGTTGCAATACTTATTTTATTATTGTTATCAAATACATTAAATCCGCAAGGGTTTGCAGCATCATGAGGAATAGAAAAAGGTAAAAATTTTAAATCTTTTATTTCAAATTCTTCATTTATTTTAAATTTTTTTATATTATTATCAGAAATTTTTTGAATTTGACTAGGCATTGCATCTAGGGTTTGACAAGTTGAGTATACGGGAAGATTATATTTTTTTGAAAGAGTACCTAAACTTTTTACATGATCTATATGTTCATGTGTAACTAAAATACCATCTAATTCATTTATATTAACATTAATAGAAGAAAGTGCGCTTTCTATTTTTTTTGCACTTTCTCCTGCATCTATTAATATTTTTGAATTTTCACTTTCAACATATAAACTGTTTCCAGTACTTCCACTATATAAACTACAAAATTTTAACATGTATTTTTATTCCTATTCTGTTACTCTTTTTATATTTGCACCAAGACTTTTAAATTTTTCTTCTATATTTTCATAACCTCTATCAATATGTTCTAAATTATATACCTGAGTTTCACCACTTGCGATAATACCTGCAATTATTAATGCTGCTCCAGCTCTTAAATCTGTTGCATATATTGGAGCTGCAGATAATTTTTCTACTCCTTCAAATACAGCAGTTTTGCCATTTGGAGTAATTTTTGCTCCCATTTTATTAAGTTCAGCAGTATATTGAAATCTAGATTCCCAAATACTTTCATTTATTATGCTAGTTCCATCTGCAATAGATAATGCAACACCGATTTGAGGTTGTAAATCTGTTGGAAATCCAGGGTATGGAAGGGTTTTTATATTAGCTTTTGTGGGTCTTTTATCACACCAAATTCTTAATTTGTCACCATCTTCACAAACATTAGCCCCCATTTCTATAACTTTAGCTGTTATAGACTCTAAATGTTTTGTAATACAATTTTTAATTGTTATATCGCCTTTAGATGCAACTGCTGCAAGCATAAATGTTCCAGCTTCTATTTGGTCTGGAACTACAGAATAAGAGATATTACCTTGTAACTCTTTAACACCATTTACTTTTATAACGTCTGTTCCAGCACCTCTAACATCTGCACCCATTGTATTTAAAAAATTGGCAACGTCAACAATATGAGGCTCTTTAGCAGCATTATCAATAATTGTAGTTCCATCTGCTAAAACAGCTGCTAAAAGTGCATTTATAGTAGCTCCAACAGAAACTATATCAAGATAAATTGAGTTTCCTTTTAATTTTGCAGCTTTAGCTGTTATTTTTCCATTAGAAACCTCTACATTTGTACCTAATGCTTCAAAAGCTTTAATATGTTGATCTATAGGACGAGCACCAAGATTACAACCACCAGGAATTCCTACAACAGCTTCACCAGTTCTTCCAAGTAAGGCACCAAGTAAATAATAAGAAGCTCTAAATTTAGTTGTCATATCTAAAGGAGCTTGACTTGATGTAATATTTCTTGTATCAACTTCAATAATATTTTTTGATTTCCAAGTTATTTTAGCTCCTAAAGTTTTTAAAATATCACAATATATTTTAACATCACTAATATTAGGCATATTATCTATTGTGCAAATACCATTTATTAAAAGTGTAGCAGGAAGAATTGCTATTGCAGCATTTTTTGCTCCACTTATATTTACTTCTCCAGATAATCTAGTGCCTCCAGTAATTACTAATTTTTCCAAAATTTATTACCCCCAAAGTTATTTTTATTACTTCATATTTCATTAAAAAAAGAATGTATTAAATAAATACATTCTTTCATAATAAAAATATACCACAAAGTTATAATATTTACAACTATTTTTTTGCTGTAAATAAATTAGCATTTTGGAAGAACTCAATTAGTTTAAATTTAAACGTAATTTCTGCATTTGATTTATCAGAAATTAAATCATATTCTTCTTGTGATAAATTATCTTTAATAACCTCTTTAGAATCATCAGGAACAATACCAGAACTTACATCAACAAAACATAAAGGAGGGAACATTACACACCACCAATTTTTACCTTTAGCGTTTCCTAGCTCTACTCTTAATGCATCATAATATCCGCTAGGTAAAAATATATCTCCATAATTTTTTGTTGGAAAAGAAAAGTTACCAATTGATATTTTTACATCATAATTAGCACCATTTTCTACTAATACATTTTTAGCAATAGTATAAAATTCTTCTTTATGATTATTTGCAATTGAAATTGCTTCATCTTTAGATGTAGTATCTTTGCAAATAGAGTTCATATATGTTATTAAATTATCACGAACCAGATATTTTAAGTCTTGATCTTCTTTAGAATCACTATTTGCTATAACATGTAATCTAAATACACTAGATGAAATATCTGTTGAGACAGATGAAACATATGAATACGCACTAACAAAAATATATACACTAAATAGTAATAATAAAATAAATATTTGTTTTAACTTTGAATTCCTTATAAATTTAAAAAATATTTTCAAAATAAACCTCCTATAACAAAATAATCAAAATATGTAAAGACATTTTATAGGTAAAAATCCAATTGCAAAAAAAATTGTAAATAAATATCTTTAATAAAAGTATTAACCAAAATTTTAAAAATATACATTGTCGAAAAAAGACGTACGATTCATTTGTAATTATATTGACATATTTGTAATAAAATGGTAAAATTTTCCATAAGTTAATAATTGTTCTAGGGGGTATTTTAAAGTGAAAAATGAAAATGATTTTTTCAAAAAAATATGCAGTTTTTATGTTAGTGAGTGGCATTTAGCTACAATGATTTTACCTTATTTAAATAAAAAAATAGATGAAAAAATAAAAATAAAAACTATACTAGAAAAAGATATACAAGAAAATATAGAAACATTACTATCTAAATTAAATTTAAAAAATGAAAAAGAATTTCTAGAAATTAATTGGAGAAAAACAAAAGTAATAAAATATTCAGAATTTGAAAACAATATGTTAAAACAAATAAATGAAAATAGTAATATAATAATTTTAACAAATGGAACAAAAAAATATATAAATAGTGTAAATAAAAATGTAAGCAAATTTATAGAAAAGAATATTGATGAAATATTAAAAAGAAAAGCTAATATTTCAATAATAAATTGTTATGAAGTAACAGAATTTAATGAAAACTTAAATGAAATTTTAGATGAACATGATTTAGTTTTAAATACTTCTGGAGAAAAGCAAATAGAAGAAGTTTTTGAAGGATATGAAAAAAAGCAAATAATATAAAAGTGAAAATAGAGTATTAATTTTAATGCTCTATTTTTTAATAAAGAGGTTGGAGAGGAGAAATTGAAAAAAGAATAAACGTTCGCAAAAATATTGACTTCTGTTATTAAATAATGTAAAATAAATTTAAAAACAGAAAGGGTTATATAAGTATGGATAAAATAAGAAATGAAGAATATAAAACCTTTGAAGATATAAGACATATGGATGAATATGGGAATGAATATTGGTATGCGAGAGAATTAATGCCAATGTTAGAATATTCCCGTTGGGAAAATTTTGAAAAAGTAATTAAAAAATCTATTGAAAGCTATAAAAATAGTGAAATATCAGTATCTGAACAATTTCGTGACGTTAAGAAGTTGTCAAAGCGTGCCAATAATGCTGATGTAGAGATTCAAGATTATAAATTATCTCGTTATGCTTGTTATTTAATTGCTCAAAATGGAGATATTAGGAAAAAATCAATAGCACAAGCACAATCTTATTTTATTATACAAACAAGAAAACAAGAACTTACAGAACAGGAATATAATTTATTAGAAGAAACAGAGAAAAGATTATATAATCGCAGTATCACAAAAAAGGGAAACTTTCAATTAAATCAAGTTGCAAAAAATGTTGGAGTAAAAAATTTTGACAGATTTCATAATGAGGGCTATAAAGGTTTATATAATGGAGAAACAGCAAATGATATTGCAAAAAGGAAAGGTTTAAGATATAGGGAAGATATTTTAGACAATATGGGAAGCGATGAACTTGCTGCTAATATATTTAGAATATCTCAAGTTAAACAGAAATTAGAAAATGATAATATTCAAAATGAAAAAGAAGCTTTTAAAATTCATAATAAAGTTGGAAAGGCAGTTCGTAATACTATAAAAAAATTAGGTGGAATGATGCCAGAAAAATTGCCAACACCAAAAAAAAGTTTGAAAGAAATTGAAAAAGAAAATAAACGAAAATCAATAAATTTAAAGAAAAAATTAAATATAAATGAATAAGAAAGAACTGAAAAATTTATCTATATTAAAAAATATTAAACATAGTAATTAGGTGTTCTTTTGTGTGTTTAATTCAGTTGACGAAAAATATTTAATAGTATAATATATAAGCAATTAGAAAAAAATATATTAAATTTAGTATAAAAGGAAAGGATTTGAATTATTATATGAATGAAAAATTAGAAAAAGTAAAGGAATTATTAAAAAAATATAATCAAGAACATCTTTTAATTGCATATGACAATTTATCAGAAGAAAATAAAAATAACTTATTAGAACAAATATTAGCAATTGATTTTGAACAAATGGAAAACTTATATGAAAATACTAAAAAAGAAATAGAATTAAATAATGATAAAATAGAGCCAATTTCATATGTTGAAAAAGATAAGATGGATAAACAAAAAAAAGAGGAGTATGAAAAAATAGGAGAAAAAATAATAAAAAATGGTGGATTAGCAGTTGTTACTATGGCAGGTGGACAAGGTACAAGACTAGGGCATAATGGACCTAAAGGAACTTATGATTTAGGACTTCCATCACATAAATCTATTTTTGAAATATTATGTGATACATTAAAAGAAGCTAAACAAAAATATAATTCAAAAATTTATTGGTATTTAATGACAAGTAAAGAAAATAATAAAGATACAATTAAGTTTTTTGAAAAAAATAATTATTTTGGGTATCCAAAAGAAGAAGTAAAATTTTTTATACAAGGTGAACTTCCAATGATTTCTAAAGAGGGAAAAATATTACTTACAGAGGAAGGATTAGTAAAACAAGCTGCAGATGGACATGGTGGAATATTTGAAGCTATGAGTAAAAATGGAATAATAAAAGATATGCAGTCAAAAAATATTCAGTGGATTTTTATTGGTGGAGTAGATAATGTTTTAGTAAAAATGGTAGATGCAGTTCTTATAGGATTAGCAGAGAGCAAAAATGTATTAGCAGCAGGAAAAAGTTTAGTAAAAGCAAATCCAAAAGAAAAGGTAGGAGTTTTCTGCAAAAAAAATGGAAAGCCAAGTGTAATAGAATATACGGAAATAACAGATAAAATGGCAGAAAAAAAAGATGAAAACGGACAATTAACATATGGAGAATCTCATGTGTTATGCAATTTGTTTAATATAAAAGCAATAGAAGAAATTGGAGAAAATAAACTTCCATACCACCAAGCATTTAAAAAAGCTACTTATATGAATGAAAAAGGAAATATAATTGTTCCAGATGAACCAAATGCATATAAATTTGAAGCATTTATATTTGATAGTTTTGAAAGATTAAATGATATGGCTATAATGAGAGTAAAAAGAGAAGAAGAATTTGCACCAGTTAAAAATAAAGAAGGCGTAGATAGTCCAGAAACAGCAAGAAAATTATATGAGAATTTTTATAGCAAAAAATAAAGGAGAAAAAAAGATATGGAATATATTGAAGAATATAAAAAATGGTTAAATAATTCATATTTTGATAAAGAGATTAAAGATGAATTATTTAAAATAAAAGAAAATGAAGAAGAAATTAAAGATAGATTTTATAAGGAATTAGAGTTTGGTACAGCTGGCTTAAGAGGGATAATTGGAGCCGGAACTAACAGAATGAATAAATATACAGTAAGCAAAGCAACACAAGGGCTAGCTAATTTTATTATAAAAGAAGGAAAACAAAATAATGGAGTAGTAATAGGATATGATTCTAGACATATGTCAAAAGAATTTAGCGAGATTACAGCATTATGTTTAAATGCAAACGGAATAAAAACATATTTATTTGATAGTTTAAGACCAGTTCCAGAATTATCTTTTGCTGTTAGACAATTAAATGCCGTATCAGGAATAATGATAACTGCAAGTCATAATCCACCACAATATAATGGCTATAAAGTATATTGGGAGGATGGAGCACAAATAGTAGCTCCAAAGGATAAACAAATAATAGAAGAAGTAAAAAAAGTAACAGATTATGAAAAAGTAAAAACAATAGAAAAACAAAATGCTATAAAAACTGGATTATATAATATAATAGGAAACGAAATTGATGATAAATATATAGAGAAATTAAAAGAACAAATATTAAACCCAGAAATAATTAAAGAAGAAAAAGATTTGAAAATAGTATATTCTCCTTTACATGGAACAGGAAATATTCCAGTTCAAAGAGTTTTAAAGGAAATTGGATTTAAAAATGTTAATATTGTAAAAGAGCAAGAAATGCCAGATGGTGATTTCCCAACTGTAAGTTATCCAAATCCAGAAGATAAAGCAGCATTTAAATTGGCATTAGAATTAGCAAAAAAAATAGATGCTGAAATTGTTTTAGCAACAGATCCAGATGCAGATAGATTAGGAGTATATGCAAAAGATAAAAAGACTAATGAATATATGGCTTTTACAGGAAACATGAGTGGACTATTAATTGCTGAATATATATTATCTGTAAAAAAACAAAGAAATCAAATTCCAGAAAATGGGGCATTAATAAAAACAATAGTATCTTCTAATTTAGCAGATGCAATAACTAAATATTATAATATTAAATTAATAGAAGTTTTAACAGGATTTAAATATATAGGAGAACAAATAAAATTATTTGAAGAAAATAAGACAAATGAATATTTATTTGGCTATGAAGAAAGTTATGGTTGTTTAGTAGGAACTCATGCAAGAGATAAAGATGCAATTGTAGCGGTAATGATGCTTTGTGAAGCAGCTGCATATTATAAAAAACAAGGATTAACCTTATGGGATCAAATGATAAATATATATGAAAAATATGGATATTATAAAGAAGGACAAGTTTCTATTACAATGCAAGGGGCAAGTGGGGCAGAACAAATAAAAGAGTTAATGGAAAAATTAAGAAATGAAAGCAAAGAAAAAATTGGTGAATATAAAGTATTAAAAATAAAAGATTATGAAACAGGTAAAATAAACAATATATTAACAAATGAAGTAACAGCTACAGGACTTCCAAAATCAAATGTACTTTATTATGAATTAGAAAATGATAGTTGGTGTTGCGTACGCCCATCTGGAACAGAGCCAAAAATAAAATTTTATATAGGAATAAAAGGAACATCAATGGAAGAGGCAGATAAAAAATTAGAAGATTTAACAAATGAAGTAAAGAAATTAGCAAAATAAAATTTTATATTAAAAATAAAAAAACTTGCAAAATATTTTTGCAAGTTTTTTGCTTATTTGTTTAATCTTTCAATAAAATCAAGTACAAGTTTTTGATCTTTATTAGATAATTTACTACATTCATTAGAAATTAAATCTACCATTCCTGTAGTTTTTGTTTCAAAATATTGCTTTAATAGTGATGTAGGAGTAGTACCTACTGAATTACATAAATCTATTAATGTATTTACACGAGCATTGTAGATTCCGTTTTCAAATTTACATAAATATTCAGTTGTAACATTTGAAATTTCAGCAGCTTTTTCTTGTGTAAGTCCGTGTTGCTTTCTAAGAATTCTGTAATTTTCACCTACAACAGAATTAATTTTTCTTATCTTTTGCTTTAGTTTGTCTTTTTCTTCTATATCCATAAATTTTGCCCCCTATAACTATAATTAGTATATCAGTACATGACCTTAAAATTAATGAACTAAAATACATAAAACAATAGTCGTAGAATATAGTATTTACAATATAAAATGAAATATTTATAATAATAAATTTAACTACTGGACAAATTTATCGGATACATTCCAACCTTTAATATTACTTCTTTTTATCGCACCAAATATATTTGCTCTAACATTAGGAATTTGTTTTTCATAATCTTTTATTAAATTTTTTACTTCTTCTCTTTTTGAAATTCCATCCATAGGGCAACTTTTTGGCATGACTTCAATATTATTTAGTTTAATAAATTTTCTTATTTCTTTTTCAGAAAGATAAATCATAGGTCTAATTAAGGTTATTTCAGATTTATCCATATATGCTTTTGGAGCAAAACAAGAAATATTTCCATTATATAAAAGACTTAAAAAAAGAGTTTCTAAAACATCATCTTCATTATGTCCCAAGGCAAGTTTATTACAACCTTCCTCTTTTGCTACAGAATTCAACATTCCTCTTCTTAAATTAGCACATAAAGAGCAAGGATTTTTTTCTTTTCGTATATCAAATACAATATCTTTTATATAACTAGATTTTTCTATATATTTTACGTCTAAACTTTTACAAAGTGTTTCTAAAAAATCAGAATTGAAAAATTCAAAGCCAGGATTAATGCTAATTGCAACAATATCAAATTTTTTAGGATAAAATCTTTGTAAGTTTTTTAATCCCATAAGTAAAGTTATTGAATCTTTACCGCCAGAAAGTCCAACAGCTATTTTATCTCCATCTTCTATCATAGTATAATCATCTATAGCTTTACGCATACTACTTAAAATATTTTGCATACAAATTCCTCCAAAATTAATATTTAATAATTTTAATACAAAATATCAAATAAGTATATAATATTGATAAAATTTTATAATAATAGTAAAATGTAAAAAAAGGAGAGCATATGGAAGATAAAATAATACAAATAGCACAAAAAATTAAAAAAGCAGGAGGAGATTTATATTTAGTTGGTGGTGCTATTAGAGATGAACTTTTAGGCAAAGAGGTACACGATAAAGATTTTTGTGTAACAGGACTTACTGAAGATGAATTTATAAAATTATTTCCAGAAGCACATATAAGAGGAAAAGCATTTAGTGTTTTTGATATAGATGAAAATGAATTTGCATTAGCAAGAACAGAAAAAAAGGTAGGAAAAGGACATAAAGAATTTGAAATAGTGAACAATAAAGAGTTAAGAATACAAGAAGATTTAAAAAGAAGAGATATAACAATAAATAGCATAGCTCAAGATGTATTAACAAAACAAATAATAGATCCATTTAAAGGGCAACAAGATATAAAAAACAAATTAATAAGACATGTAAGTTCAAATTTTAAAGAAGATCCATTAAGAGTATATAGAGTAGCAAGGTTTGCAGCAAGTTTAGAATTTAATGTGGATGAAGAGACCATAAATTTAATGAATAGTTTAAAAGGAGAGCTAAACACTTTATCAAAGGAAAGAGTTTTTGTAGAATTTAAAAAAGCAATGCAGACAGATAAACCATCAATATTTTTTGAAATATTAAAAAAAGCGGATGTTTTAGATATACACTTTAAAGAAATATATGATTTAATAGGAAGTTTGCAACCAGAAAAATATCATCCAGAAGGAGATAGTTACAATCATACAATAATTACTGTAGATACAATATCAAAATATACAAAAAATTTAGAAATAAGATTTAGTGGATTAGTACATGATTTAGGAAAAGGAACAACACCAAAGCAGATGTATCCACACCATTATGGACATGATGAAAGAGGAGTAGAATTAGTAAGTAAGCTAGGAAAAAGAATAGGAGTTCCAAAATCATGGATAAAATGTGGAAAAGCAGCATGTAAATATCATATGAAAGGTGGAATATTCTATAAAATGACACCTGCTAAAAAGGTAAAATTCATAGAAGAAGTTTCAAAAACATATTTAGGATTAGATGGTATGCAATTAGTAGTAAATGCAGATAAAAATAGAAAAAGTTATGAAGATAAAGATATAGAATTCGCAAAAATAGGAAAAGAAATGTTAGAAAAAATAGATGGAAAATATATAGAGGATAAATATAAAATAAAACCAGGAATCTTATTAGGAGAAAAATTGCATCAAGAAAGAACAAATTGGATGAAAAAATATGAGAAAT
>CAYVYP010000042.1:0-341 GCA_964455975.1 uncultured Lachnospiraceae bacterium | reverse complement strand
TATTTTAGCATAAGTTAAATATATTTGCAAATGTTTTTAATTTATGCTAAAATACTTATTGTAAATTTAATATGTGCTTATAGCTCAGCAGGATAGAGCAGTCGCCTCCTAAGCGACCGATGGTGGTTCGAGTCCGCCTAGGTGCACCAAATGAATCTGTTCGAACTTTATTGAAAAAGAAAAGATCAAAAATGAAAAGTTATTTAAAAGATTTTTGAATTTTATAAAAAAAATTTTTTATCATAAATAGGAGATGATTTTATTGATAGAATTAGAAGTAAATAAAGATAATGATAAAACTTTTGAAGCTGCAAAAAGAGTTCAAAAACATTTAGAAGATG
>CAYVYP010000041.1:864-12685 GCA_964455975.1 uncultured Lachnospiraceae bacterium | reverse complement strand
AAAAACTTCAAACACTTCATGATGTAGGACTTCGGATATATAAAACTTGGACAACCTTCAACAACACTTTCTGGGGGAGAAGCTCAAAGAGTAAAACTTGCAACAGAACTTTCTAAAAAAGCAACAGGCAAAACATTATATATTTTAGATGAACCAACAACAGGATTACACATAGCAGATGTTCATAAACTAGTAGATATACTTCAAAGACTAGTAGATACAGGAAATAGTATTATAGTAATTGAACATAATTTAGATTTAATAAAAACATCTGATTATATAATAGACTTAGGACCAGAAGGTGGAGATAATGGTGGAGAATTAATTGCAGTAGGAACACCTGAACAAATAATAAAAAATGAAAGAAGTTATACAGGAAAGTTTTTAAAAAAATATTTACAAAATAATTAAACAATTTGACTAAATCAATATAATTTGCTATAATAATAAGTAATTCAAGCATAGCTTGTTTGTATGAAATCCTTTAGATAACCGAAAAAAATCAGTAAAAACAACATTAATTAATGAAAGGATTAAAAAATGAGAATATTTAGAATGACATTTCTGGAAGAAGATATGGCAAAGTGCAATTGGGATTTCGAGAAAACTATTAAAGTCATAAAAATGTTTATTGAAAGAGAAAAAAAGTGTCAAGTAAGAATGTCCTCTATGATATACAATAAAAGTTTGAAAAAATATAGTATTGTATATCAAGAAATTTAAAATAAAAGAGAGAAATTTTAATTTCTCTCTTTTATTTTAAGTATTATTTAGATTCTTTGCTATTATTTTCAATTCTTTCACTTGACTTATTGTTATTACCTTTGCTGTTATTTTTATTTTGCTTTTTAGATTCTTTTGCCATAATTTAAAGCACCTCCATTCAATACTAGTATTTTTAACTAAATTAGAAAATTTATACAAACAATTTAAAAATTAATTACAAAAAATACTTTTTATAATTTAAACTTGTAGAAAGATATATTTTGATATATAATTTAAAACATATAACATATTTAAACGCAAGGAGAATAAATAAATGAACAATAATATAGTAATAGGAATAGAAGGATATGTTGGAGCAGGGAAGACCTCAATATGTAGAGAACTTTTAAATATAATACCAAATTCAATAATACTTCATGGCGGAAATTTATATAGAGCAATAGTATATGCTATTATAAATTCAAAAATAGATTTAAATGCCTTAAAAAACAATTTAAGTAGTATAGACATAAAAGATGTAATGGATAAATTAAAAATAGAAATAAAGCTAAATAAAAGAGAAACAGAAGTATATATAAATGGAGTTCTAGCAAATGAAGAAGAATTACAATCTAAGAAATCTTCTATGGCAGTTTCAATAGTAGGTACATCTGCAGATAATACTAAATTATATAGTTTTGCAAAAAAATTAATAGATAATTACAAACAAGAATATAATGTGATAGTATCTGGGAGAGATTTAATAAATATTTATCCGAATTTAGACTATCATTTCTTAATAACAGCTTCTATAGATGAAAGAGTTAAGAGAAAAGCTATACAATATGATGAAAAAGTTGATTTAGAAGAATTAAAAGAGCATATTATTAAAAGAGATGAATTACAAGAAAAAGCTGGATATTACAAAATTTATAATAATACAATAGTTGTAGATGTTACAAATACTAAAACAGTTGAAGAATCAACAGCAAAGCTATTAGAATATATTAAAATTCCACAAATGTTATAATGAAAGGAAAACTTAAAAATGAGTTATGAAAATATAAAATTAGAAGAATTTAAATCTTATTTAAACAATAGAAAAGTAGCTATTATAGGAATAGGAGTTAGCAATCTTCCTTTAATAGAATATCTATATAATTTAAATTCTAAAATAACAGTTTTTGATAAAAGAAATATTGATCAAATACCTCAAAATGCAATAAATAAAATTAATCAATTTAATATTGAATTTTATTTTGGAGACAATTATTTAGAAAAGCTTAAAAATTTTGATATTATATTCCGTTCACCAAGTTGCAGACCAGATTTACCAGAAATCGTAGAAGAATTAAAAAGAGGAGCTATTTTAACATCTGAAATAGAAATGGTATTAGAATTATGCCCAGGAACTGTAATAGGAGTTACTGGTAGTGATGGTAAAACAACAACAACAACACTAATATATGAAATGATGAAAAAAGAAGGATATAATTGCTTTTTAGGAGGAAATATAGGCGTACCATTATTTACTAAAATAGAAGAAATGAGACCAGATGATTTTGTAATATTAGAATTAAGTAGTTTTCAATTAATGAATATGAAAATTAGCCCTCAAATTGCAGTTATAACAAATATAGCTCCAAATCATTTAGATATACACAAGTCATATGAAGAATATATAAATTGCAAAAAAAATATTTTTAAATATCAAGATGAAAATGGAATTACTATTTTAAATTATGATAATGAAATAACAAGAAGTTTAAAGGGTGAAGTAAACGGAAAATCAGTATTCTTTAGTAAGCAAAACAAATTAGATGATGGAGTTATTTTAGATAACGGAATAATTAAAATCTGTGAAGATGGTTTAAGAAGACATGTAATTAACATAAAAGACATGAAATTAAGAGGTGAGCATAATTATGAAAATGCATGTACTGCAATTGCAGCAACAAAAACCTTAGTAAATATAGAAAATCAAATAAGTGTATTAAAAGAATTTGGTGGAGTAGAACATAGACTAGAATTTATAAGAGAAATTAATAATGTAAAATGGTATAATGATTCAATTGGATCAAGTCCTTCAAGAACAATAGCGGGATTAAAATCATTTGAAGAAGATATAGTTTTAATAGCAGGTGGATATGATAAACATTTAGATTACACTCCTCTTGCAAAACCAATTGTAGATAAAGTTAAAACATTAATTTTGATAGGACCTACTTCAGGCAAAATATATGAAGCGGTAAAATCTGAATTGGAAGTTCAAAATAAACAATTAGATATACATATGTGCGAAAAATTTGAAGATATAGTAACTTTAGCAAAGTCAAAAGCAAAACCAGGTCAAATAGTTTTGTTTTCACCTGCAAGTGCAAGCTTTGACTTATTTAGAAATTTTGAAGAAAGAGGAAATAAATTCAAAGAATTAGTAAATAATTTATAATTTTAAAAGATAGTATTTTATTATACTATCTTTTTTGTAACCTTTTTAAAATTTATACATAATATAAAACAAATTAAGTTGGGAGGTAAATTTATGTATTATACAAATTATGAGGATTACATGAGAAATGTTTTAGGATATAATGGAAATTGTTATAATAATTGTAATTCATTCCAAGAAGGAGAATTAGATAATGATGATATAATGTATCAAAAAAACTGTAAAGTTCTTGAAAGTATGTATCCAGAAAGTTATCAAATAATATATCCTATGGTATGTAAACATTGTATGGAAAACATAGAAGAAATAAATGAAAATACGATAACAAAAATGACAAATGATATATGTAAAGAAATAGAAATGTCTGGAAAATTAACATTTAAACTAGAAAATAGAGGACCTAGCGGAAATATATTTAATGATTTTATAAAAATACTTATTATAAGAGAATTACTCCGTAGAAGACCACATCATCAGCATAGACCACCATTTAGACCAGGAGGAGGACCAATGATTCCTCAAAGACCACCATTTCCAAGAAGCCCAGAAGGAGGATTTGCAGGAGGGCCAGGATATATTCCACCTTATTTTAAAATGTAAAAATTGTAAAATTTTTAAAATTTTCATTTTGAATTATTTTTCAAAATTTGAACAAAATATAAATATATAAAATTTTGAAAGGTGGTAAAAAAATGAAAGTTAAAGATTGTATGTGTGGAAATGTATGTTCTTGCACACAAGATGATTCTATTTCAAATGTTGCAAAAATAATGCAAACAAAACATATTGGATGTGTTCCTGTATGTAATAATTCAAAAGAAGTAGTTGGAATTCTTACAGATAGAGATATTATATTAAGAACAGTAGCATGTGGAAAGGATACAAATATACTAACTGCTAAAGATGTAATGACTCGTAATGTATGTTGTTGCACTCCAGATAGTGATTTAACAGAAGCGGTAAACTTAATGAGTACAGAAAAAATAAAAAGAATTCCAGTAATACAAGACAATAAAATAGTAGGAATTTTAACTTTAGGAGATTTGGCAGAAAATAAAGAAATTACAGAAAAGTGTTTATGTAACACATTAGAAAATATTTGTGATTGTCATACAAATAAAAATAACGAATAAACTAAATTAAATAGAATAACAAAAAGCTTCCTTGAATATAATATAAGTAATAGTTATATTATAAGGGAGCTTTTTTATGGTTGTTGATGTAAATTATTGGACTAAAGTTTTAAAAAGATTAATAATACTTGGAATAACGGTATTATTTATATTTTTGTTATTTAAACTATCTATATTTTATATGCCATTTTTAATAGCATTTATAATATCTCTAATGATTGAACCAGTAATAAGATTTATGATGAAAAAGACTAAATTGCGTAGAAGGACAAGCAGTATTATAGTAATAACAGGTGTAATATTAATCATTTTAGGATTATTAATATGGGGAATAATATCTTTAATTTCAGAATCGACTAATCTTTTACAAGATTTAAACAGTTATTTCGAAAAAGCATATAATCAATTTCAAAATTTCATATCTAATTTAGATATGGACAAGATAAAAGTTCCTGATAAAGTTTTGGAAATATTGCAAAGTACAACAGCAGATGCATTAGGAGCTATTTCAAATATTGCTAAAAATATATTAACAAAAATTATAAATATAATAACGTCTGTTCCTACAATAGGAATATATATTGGTATTACATTTATATCAATATATTTTATATGTATTGATAGAATATATATGATGGACCAGTTAGAACACCATCTTCCTAAAATATGGGTAAGGAAAATAGGGAAGCATTTAAGAGAAATTATTAAAACTTTAGGAGGTTATTTAAAAGCAGAAGCAACTCTTGTAATTATTTCATTTGTAGTTTCATTAGTAGGTTTATATATATTTAAATTTATGGGATTAAATATTGAATTTCCACTTTTAGCAGCACTTCGGAATAGGTTTTGTAGATGCTTTGCCAATATTTGGTTCAGCAACTGTTATGATTCCATGGGCGATAATAGCAGGATTAGACGGAGATATAACTTTAGGATTTGCTATTTTAGGTTTATTAACATTAATGAGTATTATAAGACAATTTTTAGAACCAAGAATAATTGGAAATAATATTGGAATACACCCAATATTTACATTAATTGCAATGTATACAGGCTTTAAGTTTATAGGTGTAATGGGAATGCTAATTGGACCAATAATATTAATAATATTAAAAAATATATTTGGAACATTTTTAGAGCAAGGATTAATAAAAAGTATTTTTGAAAGATAAACCGCCTTAATAAAATAAGGAGGTCTTTTAAAATAAAGAAGGTTTTTATAAAATTGTTGAAGTAGGAATAAAACTATCACTTGGGGGATAAACAAACTCATCATTTGGCTTATCTACTTTTTTTATTGTATCAATTTCTAATATAGGCATATCTCCATGATAATCGCCTTTAGTAATTCTTCCTGTAATTTCTACCCATGTATTATTTGGATAATCTTTAGCAGTTTTACAAATGCATAAAAATCCAACAATTACGCTTTGATTATCAGCAATTATCATATTTCTTGCTAAAACAAATTGATTTTCTGAAAAATCATATATTCTATAAACAAATCCTGTAAATTTTATTTTTTGATTTATATACGTATCTAAATTATCATGAACTTCCTTTAAAACATCTGAATAATTGTCACCAGAAATTTCGTATAAATCTTTGGAAATATTATCATTTACAGTAAACCTAACATCAAATACTTTTTTTACTGCAATACTAAAAAGTATTATAATTAATATAGCAACTATTATTAAAAAAATTTTAAACAACATACTCTTATTTACTTTAAAATTGGCTACAAACAAATAAAACCCCTCTTTCTACATTAAACTATTATATGTTTATGAGAAAGATAAAAAATATATTCTAAAATTATCAATAAAATAAGTTATTTTTATTGATAAAACTTTTATTTAGTGATATAGTACAAAAGTAAAATTATTTTTAAAGGAGAAGAAAGCAAAGTGGGAATATTAAACAAAATTTTTAAATCATATAGTGAAAAAGAAGTTAAAAGAATAATGCCTATAGTAGATAAAATAAATGGGTATGAAGAAGAAATATCAAAATTGACTGATAAAGAATTAACAGAAAAAACACCATATTTTAAAGAATTATTAAAAAATGGAAAAACTTTAGAAGATATATTGCCAGAAGCTTTTGCAGTAGTTAGAGAAGCATCAAAAAGAGTTTTAGGAATGAGACATTTTGATGTTCAATTAATAGGTGGAATTGTACTTCATCAAGGTAGAATTTCAGAAATGAAAACTGGAGAAGGAAAAACATTAGTTGCAACTCTTCCAGTGTATCTTAATGCACTTTCAGGTGAAGGAGTACACGTAATTACAGTAAATGATTACCTAGCCAAAAGAGATAGTGAATGGATGGGTAAATTATATAAATTTTTAGGATTAAGTGTTGGATTAGTTATAAGCCAAATGAATCCTGCAGAGAAAAAAGAAGCATATGCTTGTGATATTACTTATGGTACAAATAATGAATTTGGATTTGATTATTTAAGAGACAATATGGTTATATATAAAAATCAAGCTGTTCAAAGAAAATTAAATTATGCAATAGTAGACGAAATTGATAGTATTTTAATAGATGAAGCTCGTACACCACTTATTATTTCTGGTAGAGCAAATGAATCATCAGATTTATATAAAAAAGCAAATGCTTTTGTAAGCAAATTAACTCCTAAAGTTATAATAGAAGAAGATGTTAAAAATTTAGATCAAGCAGAAGATTTAGAAAATTATGATTATATAGTAGATTTAAAAGCAAAATCTGCTTCATTAACAAGTAAAGGTATAAAAAAAGCAGAAAATGAATTTAGATTAGAAAACTTTAATGATTTAGAGAATTCTGAATTAGTACATAATGTTAATCAAGCTCTTCGTGCCCATGGAATTATGAAAAAGGACATTGATTACATAGTAAAAGATGGTGAAGTACTAATAGTAGATGAATTTACAGGTCGTATTATGTATGGAAGAAGATATAATAATGGACTTCATCAAGCAATAGAAGCTAAAGAACATGTTAAAATAGCAGATGAATCTAAAACATTAGCTACAATAACATTTCAAAACTATTTTAGAATGTATGAAAAATTATCTGGTATGACAGGTACTGCTATGACAGAAGAACCAGAATTTCAAGAAATTTACAAATTAGATGTTATAGAAATACCTACAAATAGACCAATGATAAGAGATGATCAAACAGATGTTATATATAAAAATGAAGATGCTAAATTTAGAGCTGTTGTAGAAAGTATTAAAGAAAGTACTAAAAAGGGACAACCAGTTTTAGTTGGTACTGTATCTATAGAAAAAGCTGAAATAATAGCACAAGCTGGTAAATTTGGAAGTGTTACAATTGCTACAAATATGGCAGGTCGTGGTACTGATATTATGCTTGGTGGAAATTCAGAGTTTTTAGCAAAGCAAGAAATGAGAAAAAAAGGTATTTCAGAAGAATTAATAGAACTTTCAACAGCATTTAATGAAACAGAAGATCAAAATATAATAAATTCTAGAAAAATATTTAGAGAATTAGAAGAAAAGTATGATATTCAAATAAAAGAAGAAAAAGAAAAAGTTTTATCAGCAGGTGGACTTAAAATAATTGGTACAGAAAGACATGAATCAAGAAGAATAGATAACCAGCTTCGTGGACGTAGTGGTCGTCAAGGAGACCCGGGAGAATCTAAATTCTATATAGGACTAGATGATGACTTAATGAAAATATTTGGTGGAGATGCTATAACTAGAGTATATAATACTTTAGGAGCTGATGAAAATATGCCATTAGAATCTAGAATTCTTTCAAATACAGTAGAATCAGCACAAAGAAAAGTAGAAGGAAAAAACTTTAGTATAAGAAAACATGTACTTCAATATGATGATGTTATGAATACACAAAGAGAAATAATATACAAACAAAGAAGAGAAGTTTTAGATGGAGAAAATTTAAAAGACAGAATTATTCAAATGATTTCTTCTGTTACAGAAAATATTATTAATGCATTTGCTTCAGATGATTCTGTAAATAAAGAAAGTTTATCACAAGAATTAAAAGCAACATTTGATTTAAATGATATTAATTTAGAAAATAATCCTGAAAAAATAGTAGAAGAAGTAAAGTCAAAAGCAACTGAAAAATATGAAAATCAAGAAAAGGCAATTGGAGAGCAAGAATTTAGAGAACTTGAAAGAGTTGTTATGCTAAAAGTTGTTGATCAAAAATGGATGGACCATATTGATGCAATGGATGAATTAAAAGATGGTATTGGTCTTCAAGCATATGGACAAAAAGACCCTGTAGTTCAATATAGAATTGAAGGATTTGAAATGTTTGACCAAATGATAGAAGATATTAAATATGATGTTGTAAAATTATTATTACATGTTAGAAAACAAGGAGAAATCAAAAGAACAGAAACAGCAAAAATAACAGGAGCAGGATTAGAAGACACAGCTATTAATTTAGTAGATGGAGCATATTCAAAACAAGAAGGCGGAATGGATAAAACAGTAGTAAATACTGAGCCAAAAATAGGAAGAAATGATGAATGCCCATGTGGTTCTGGTAAAAAATATAAGAATTGTTGTGGAAGAAATAGCTAAAAATAAAACATTAAAAGGTTGATATTTTACATACCAACCTTTTTGTGAATTTTATATTGCAGTAGTAATGGGGTGAAATAATTGGTATATATATATGTTATAATTCTGGCAGGAATATTTGGAGCAATTGGTCAATATTTAGATAAACATTTAGTTAATCTAGGTATTAGTAAACATGATTATTTTTATTATATGTGTTTATCAATGATTCCTTTCTCAATAATAATGACTATAATTGAATATTATACAAATCAATTAAAATTTACATTTAATATTATTCCAATACTATTATTAATTATTGCCATGTTTTTAAGATATAAAAAACAACATACAATTGTTGGATGTTTAAAATATTTAAATCCATATGAAGATTCTGCATATTTAACGCTTGGAATTGTCATAGCATTTATCATAGATGTTATTTTAGGAATTAAAACATTAGAGATTTTTTCAATAATATCTATAGTTTTTACCGTTATTGGAGTATTTTTTATTGCAAATTCAAAATTAAAAAATATAGAACTAAAGAAAGATTTATTAGTTAGAATATTCACATCATTACTTATGAGCTATGTGACGCATTATATGTTAAAATATTGGTCTAATGCAATATTTTTATTGATAATGAATTTATTCTTGACAATAATATTTTCTAAAGATTATAAACTCGAATATCATATTAATAAAATTAAAATAATTAAGTGGATATTTATACAACAATTTTTTGGTTTTTGTTCTCTATATTTAAGTAATTATTTAGCTAGCAATTCTGTTACATTAAGCTCTTATGTTAGACCTATGTCTATCATTGTTGTTGTAGCAATATCATTTTTCTTTAAAGATAAAGAAAAAAAGCCAAATTTAAAACAATTTATAGGTATAATTTTAGTATTATGTGGTATTTTTCTGCTTTATCAAAATAATTAAAAATTATACAGAATAACAAAAATATTAGGAGAAATAGTATGAAAATAGGAATAGATATAGATAATGTAATTTCTAATTTTAACGATAATTTATTAAAAGAATTTTTAATACAAGATAAAAAACTAAGAAATACAGGAATTATTAATGAAAATGCTGATTATATAATACGAGGAATGTTCGATTGGACTAAAGAAGAAATAGATGATTTTTATACAAATAATATAGAACGAATTGTAATTAATTTATCTTTAATCGAAAACTCAAAAAAATATATTGATAAGTTAAAAGAAGATAAAAATGAAATATATATTATAACTGGTAGAAATAATGGTGAATATTCTAACCCGTATAATATGACAAAAGAATGGTTAGAAAAATATAAAATAAATTATGATGAACTTATTTTAACTAATGCCTATCAACATCACGAAAAAGCAGATATATGCGTTGAAAACAATATAGATATAATGATAGATGATTCAATTCGTGTTTGCAAAGAATGTTTAAATAAAAATATTAATTCAATATTATTTGATACTCCATATAATAGAAAAGAAAAAGAAATTAAAAGAGTACATAATTGGAAAGAAATTTATAATTATATATCTAATTTTAAAAAAATAAATGTTATTTTAGATACTGATACTTATAATGAATGTGATGATCAGTTTGCACTATCTTATATGATTAAATCACAAGATATATTTAATATTAAAGCAATCACAATAGCTCCATATTCGCATAATCATATTTTAAAAGTATCTACATCTGAAAGTCAAAATTTAAGCTATAATGAAATAGTAAAAATATGCAAATGGCTAAAATTTGATATATCAAATAAAGTATTTAAAGGTTCAACAGATTATATCCAAAATGGTTATAACGAGAATAATGAAGCTGTTAATAAAATAATACAAATAGCTTTAAATAATGATAAAACTTATATTATGGCAATAGGAGCAATAACAAATGTAGCACTAGCTATACAAAAAGAACCAAGTATTACAGATAAAATAGAAGTAATATGGTTAGGTGGAAATGACTTAGAATATAAAGAAAATATGGAATATAATCTTAGACAAGATGTTCAAGCAGTTAAAATTGTATTTGAGTCTAAAGTAAAATTAACAGTAATTCCATGTAAAGAAATTACTTCAGTATTAAGAACTGATATTAATACTTTAAACAACAATTTAAAAGATAAATCAGAATTATGTAATTATTTAATATCAAGATTTTACAATGATGGATATCATGGAATACAAGAATCAAGAGTTATTTGGGATATAGCAGTTATTGCATATATGATAAATAAAGAATGGTTTAAAACAAAAGAAATTAGTTGTCCTAATATAAATGATAATATGTTATATACTTTAACTAATAATAATCGTAAAATTACATTTGTTTATAATATGGATAAAGAAAAAATTTACAAGGATTTATTTGAAAAATTAGGAGGAAATAATGAAACTAACAACTGAAAAAGCACTAGAATTACTTAATCAAGCAAGAGGAAAAGCAAAAGATGATAATTGGATAGAACATTCAATTTGTGTAGGTAATACTGCTGGGGTAATAGCAAAAGCATTAAATTTAGATGAAAATTTTGCTAAAACATTAGGATACATACATGATATTGGAAAATCTGTTGGAGAATTTTCTTTACATGTTATGAATGGATATAATTATTTAAAAGAATTAGGCTATGATGATGAATATTGTAATATTTGTTTAACTCACTCATATTTAAATAATGATATAATATGTACTGAAGGAGGGATACCTAAAGATATACCTTTTAGAACAGAATTTATAAAAAATCATACTTATACAATATATGAAAAAATAATAAATTTATGTGATTTAATGTGCACATCCAAAACTCTAACTATTGATAAAAGATTAATAGATATTATGACTAGAAAAGGTGCTCATTCTAACACACAATATCATATAAAAGAAACATATAAATTAAAACAATATTTTGATGATAAATTAGGCTATAATGTATATGATTTATTTCC
>CAYVYP010000041.1:0-854 GCA_964455975.1 uncultured Lachnospiraceae bacterium | reverse complement strand
AGAAATAAAAGAAAATTTATAAATAATAATTGAAGTAATTAGATATTACTTGTAAAATTTGGAAAAATGTGATAAAATATAAACTATAGTATAAAAATATTTAATAGGAAGTGATTTTATGGGTTTTTTAGATAAATTCAAAAGAAATAGTGAAAATAATATCCCTGTTCAAAAAGAAGAAAAGTTACCTTTTGACATTAAATATTCATTAACAGATGATAAAAAATTACAAATTGATTTTTTAGATAGAAAGGCAGATTTTAAAAAAGGATATGATACAACAAGACTTATAATTAATAGTCAACCAATGGAAAACATATATAACTGTAGTCTTTCTTGGTATGGAGAAAATGATTGTATGATGCTTGATGAAAGAGGAGAATTTGGTAGAAGAATAGATTATTCAGGAATTTTAGCTCAAATAGATTTTAATTTATTACAAACAGATAAAAATTATTGCTATTTTGTAATGAAAAATTTGTTAGAAAAACATAGAATTGAAGAATATATTCAAAGAGGTTTATCAGATACACCGGATTACCCTTGTGGTAAATATATTGGTGGGATGATAAAAGATAAAAATCGGTGAGTATAAAAAATTTTTTGATGCAAGAATTGGAGAAATAGCTCACAATTCACCTGAAATGATACAAGAAAGACAAAGATATAAAGAAACTATAAAAGCCAATAAAGAAGAACAAAAAAGAAGATTAGAAGAACAAAGAGCTAGAATAGATGCTGAAATAGAGGAATTAAGATAATAAAAAAGTGCTATGTATATTTTTACATAGCACTTTTTTTGTGTAACGAAAACCCCACGTTTTACGTGGGGTTCTAGAACCTTTTAGGTATGA
>CAYVYP010000040.1:0-14046 GCA_964455975.1 uncultured Lachnospiraceae bacterium | reverse complement strand
TGAAGAAAGATATAAAAAATTATTAGAAAATGTAGAAGATGGATTAGTATTTAGTCGTGACGGAGATAAAATATGGAAATGTAGAAATTGCGGACATATAGTAATAGGCAAATCTGCACCAGAAATTTGTCCAGTATGTAGTCATCCAAAAGCATATTTTGAAATAAAAGCTGAAAATTATTAATAAATAAAAAAGAAGGATTTTTAAAATCCTTCTTTTTTATTTAATTAATATTATTAAATTTCTATACTTATAGCATGTGCTATTCCAGGAATAGATTCTCCTTGTTGTGATGATGTAGAATTCATTAGTGCACCAGTAGCAATTACAAGTATTCTTTTCAATTTTTTTTCTTTTAGCATTCTATAAAAATATCCAGAAAATATAGTTCCAACACAAGCACAACCACTACCACCAGAATGAGTATCTTGTGCTGCTTTATCAAACATCATAACTCCACAGTCATTATAATTTGAATTTATATTATAACCACGTTTCAAACTAAGTTCTTTTAAAATGTCTTTTCCCACATATCCCAAATCACCAGTAACAATTGCATCATAATAACTAGGGTTTCTACCAGTATCTGTAAAATGAGTAATTAATGTATCTAATGCGGCAGGTGCCATAGCCGCTCCCATACTGTTACCATCTTTAATACCCATGTCAACTATTTTGCCGAGGAGTAATAGAAGTTATATATGGTCCAGTACCATTTTTTGAAATTATGGCAGCACCAGAACCAGTTACGGTCCATTGTGCAGATTGAGGCCTTTGATTTCCAAGTTCTAAAGGAAATCTAAATTGTTTTTCAGCACTACAAAAATGACTAGATGTAGCACAAAGTATATTTTCAGCACCACCACTTTCAATAAATACACTACCTAAACACAAACTTTCAACAAAAGTAGAACATGCACCAAATACACCGAAAAAATGGAATATTCAGTTCTCTAAGACCAAAACTAGAAGAAATACATTGGTTTAAAAGATCGCCAGCAAAACAGTAATCTATTTTTGAAGATGGAATACTAGATTTTCCAATTGCCATATTTACAGTTTCTTTTATTATTTTACTTTCAGCTTTTTCCCAAGATTTTTCTCCCCAAAACTCATCATCTAAACATTTGTCAAAATATTTAGCCATTGGGCCTTCAGCTTCTTTAGGTCCTACAATACTTGCTGTTGACAAAATTGTTATAGGGTTATCAAATATAATTGTTTGTTTTCCAATTTTTTTCAAATTTTTCACCTCTTAAATTTAAGTTATTTTTATAATATTAGTTATTTTAATTTAGTGTCTATATATTTTTGAAAAAATGGTTATGCTCCAAGGCTGGAAAAAATCAAAGATTTTTTCTCGTGGGTAATCCGTATGCCTCAAAGGGCTGTCGCTATATAACACATTTTTCAAAAATATATAGACACTAAATTAAATAGTTAGATTAACTTTATATATAGATAGTTAAACTAAAGTAATAGCACTTGTATTAAAAATCAAAAATACAATTCCAACTATAATTGAAGTTGAAATTCCAAAAACAAGTACAGGACCAGCGATTGTGAACATTTTTGCTCCAACTCCCATTACATAGCCTTCAGATTTATATTCCATTGCAGGAGATACAATTGAATTTGCAAAACCAGTTATTGGAACTAAACTTCCAGCACCAGCAAATTTACCTATTTTATTAAATAAATTTAGACCAGTTAAAAATGCCGTAATTCCAATTAAGATAATTGAAACAATAGTACCACTCATTTCTTGGTCACAACCTCTAAATTTACAATAACTCATAATAATTTGCCCAATAGAGCAAATAAGCCCACCAACCCAAAATGCATTAAAACAATTCTTGAAAATAGGAGAATTAGGTGATTTCTTATTTACATATTCTTGATAATCTTTTTTTGTTTCTAATGGATCCATATAAACACTCCTTTAATTTCTATCTTTATCAATAACAAAACAAATATCTAAATCCACAAGATATTGCGTTATTTTATTCTCATTAATTTTAGCTCTTTGTTCTAAAACTGTTACACCAGATAAAAAATCTATAGTTTTAGATGCTTCATTTATACTTTGAACAATAGCATCTTTCCAAGAAACAGTAGAAGAACCAGTTATAAGTAAATGCTTTTCCATATTTATTAAACCTCCAAAATTAAATTCTATAAATATATTTTCCAAAATTTAAAAAAATATGCAAAATAAAGTTAACAAATAAAGTGAAAATCATATTTGCAGAAAAAACTTGAAAAAAGTTAAAAAACTTTGAAAAAAAGTTGAAATTAAATTTTATGTTTGATATAATTTAATTATTAAAAAATACAAATGAAGAGAAGAAAATCAAATGAAAAGACAAAAATTAAAAGAAACAAAAGGTATCACATTGGTGGCACTTGTAATTACAATAATAGTGCTATTAATATTAGCAGGAGTAACATTAAGTATGGTATTAGATCCAAATAATGGACTAATAGCAAAAGCAAAAGAGGCAGCAAATGCAACAGAATATGCAAAAAATAATGAAGTAAATGGAATAAATAGTTTAGCAAGTGAAGTAGATAAATATACAGGAAGTACATCAGGACAAACAGGAACAGACCCAGTTGAAGTTAAAAATAATGCAACAACATATTATGGAGCATTAGTAGAAAATTACGGAGTAAAATATGATAATACAGCAGGAGCAACAAATGGATGGAGAATATTTTATGCAGATGGAGAAGATGTTCCAGCAAATGAAAGACATATATATTTAATAGCAGATGATTATATACATTATGATTATGCACCACAATCAGCAAATTATACAATATATAAAAATACGGACTATAAATTATCAATGAATGATGTGTATCAAGATTATACAGGAAGTGCAAGTATAGATACTACTTTAGGAAACAAATGGCTTTCTAAATACTGGAATTATGACTCAAATGCAAGTAGTAAAAATATAAATATAAGAGCAGTAGCATACATATTAGATACATCAATATGGAATACAACATATAAAACTGCTTATGCAGATTACGCAGTAGGAGGACCAACTTTAGAAATGTTCTGTAAATCATATAAAGATACACACTCAGATAAATACGTAGAGTGTAATGTAGATAATGCAACTGGTTATAAAGTAAAATGGAATACAGATCCAGATACTTCGTATAATACATATATTAGCGGTTGTACACAAGATGATTTCAACAGTATTTACATAAAATCAAGTACTTCAAAGGCTGCTGTTATGTGGCTTGCCTCTCCTTCTGATGATGTTACTGACGGTGTGATGGGTGCGTACTGCAACGGCCGTGTGAACGGTGGCTTCTCTAGCAGCGGCAGTCATGGTTTTCGTCCGCTAGTTTCTCTACAATCTAATATCCAGTTGGAAAAACAGGCAAATGGAAATTATCAAATAAAATAAGACAGAAAAGTATAAGAGAGAAAGGATATTGGGAAATGTAGGGGTCGGCGTCCTCGACGACCCTAAAATTTAATTAACTTGAAAATAAAGGGATAATATGGTATAATAAATAAATCAGGAAAACCTGTATATATAAAATTCCTTTCTTAACATCAGCATTAAGCTGATTACATATAAAAATAAATACAAAATGGAGGAAGAAATAATGTTGTTAATAGTTATGGTGGTAGCTGGATGTTTATTTGTTGCAATGACTGGAATAATACTTTTTTCAGTTTATGAGGACATACCAAAGGCAAATCCTATATACTTTGTAGTAGCAGTGATAGCTATGTGGGTAGCAATCATAACAGCTATAATATTACTAGGATGGGTTTATGGAATATTATATTTTCTAGGACTTATAGCAATATGTGTTATCACTGCAATATTAATAGTAATTTGTAATAAGTATAAACATAACTAATAGCAAAATAGCAACCTTTTATGAGGGTTGCTATTTTTAAGAAAAATTATATTAAAATAGTTGCTAAATATTATGTGTTGTGATATAAATTAATATGTATAAAAGAATTTTAGAAAGAAAGAATTTATGAAAAATATAAAGGACTATAATTTAGAAAAATTAACAGAAGATATAGTTTCCCTAGGAGAAAAGAAATATAGAGCAGAACAGATTTTTAAATGGTTATATGTAGAAAAAGTATCTAGTTTTGATGAAATGACTAATTTATCTGTAGAGTTAAGAGAAAAATTACAACAAAATTATACCATTTGTAATTATAAAATACTTAAAAAGCAAGAAGCCCTAGATGGTACAAAAAAGTATTTATTTGATATACTAGATGGAAATGCAATAGAAACAGTTCTTATGGAATATAAGCATGGATATTCAATTTGCGTTTCTTCACAAATAGGATGCAAAATGGGTTGTAAGTTTTGTGCATCAACAGGAGTTAAATTTATAAGAAATTTAACATCAGGGGAAATAATAGAGCAAATTATAAAAGTTGAGCAAGATGCTCGGAATAAAAATATCTAATATAGTATTTATGGGAATAGGTGAGCCACTAGATAATTATGATAATGTATTAAATGCAATAAAAATTATAAATAACCCTAAAGGATTAAATATAGGAGCAAGACATATAAGTATTTCTACAAGTGGATTAGTGCCTAAAATATATGATTTAGCTAAAGAAGATTTGCAATGTACATTATCTATTTCACTTCATGGTACAACAAATGAAGCAAGAAGTAAGATGATGCCCATAAATGATAGATATAATATAGAAGAATTATTACAAGCATGTAAAGACTATATAAAAATTACTAATAAAAGAATATCTTTTGAATATGCTTTAGCAAAGGACAACAATGATAATATAGAAGATGCGAAAAGATTAGTAAAATTGCTAAAAGGCATGATATGTCATGTAAATTTAATACCAATTAATAAAATAGAAAATGGAAACTTTACTAAAAGTACAAATGAAAATATAATAAAATTTAGAGATTACTTAAATGCTAATGGAATTGTTGCAACAATAAGAAGAGAACTTGGCTCTGATATAGATGCAGCATGTGGACAATTAAGAAGAAAAAATTTAGAAAATAAGGAGTAAAAAAGATAAATGAGAGTTTTTGCAAAGTCAGATATAGGCAAAGCAAGAGAAATTAATCAAGATTATATATATATATCAAAACCAGAAGAAAATATAAAATTATTTATATTAGCAGATGGAATGGGAGGATATAACGGAGGCGAAATTGCAAGTAGTTTAGCTGTTAACTCAGTTAAAAGCTATATATATAGCAATTTTGAAAAAACTCCAAAAGATAAAATAAATATTCCAGAACTAATAAAAAGTGGTATGGAATATGCAAATATGGTAGTATATGAAAAGTCTAAACAAATAGAAGAACTAGAAGGAATGGGAACTACTTTAGATGTATGTTTGATATATGAAAATAGGGCATACATAGGACATATTGGAGATAGTAGAGTATATAGAATACGTAAAGAATTTATTAGAAAACTTACAATAGATGATAGTTATGTAGAAGATTTAATAAAAAAAGGAACAATAACAAGAGAAGAAGCCTATACACATCCAAAGAAAAACATGTTAACAAAAGCTCTTGGGTGTGCACCATATGTAGAACCAATAACATATGTTAAAGGATTTTTAAAAGATGATATAATAGTAATGACTTCTGATGGATTAACAAATATGATAAAAGATGATAAAATATATGAAATAATAAAAAAAGATCTAAATAAAGCTACTGAAGAATTAATAGAAAAAGCAAATGAATCAGGCGGCTATGATAATATAACAGTTATAATAATAGAAAATAACTAAGGAGAGGTTAATATGAATTTAGAAGGAAGAATGTTAGGAAGCAGATATGAAATTTTAGAAAAAATTGGAAATGGACGGTATGGCTACAGTATATAAAGCAAAATGCCATGTATTAAATAGATTTGTAGCTGTAAAGGTTCTAAAAGATGAATTTACAACAGATGAGGAATTTATCAAAAGATTTGCAGGAGAAGCACAAGCAGCAGCAAGTTTAACTCATCCTAATATAGTATCTATTTATGATGTAGGGAATGAAGGAAATTTATATTATATTGTAATGGAACTTATTCAAGGAAAAACATTAAAGCAAATAATATCAGAATCTGGAGTACTTCCATGGAAATGGTCTATAGATATATCAATTCAAATTGCATCAGCATTAGAAGCGGCACATAGAAATGGAATAGTTCATAGAGATATAAAACCACACAATATTATAATAACAGAAGATGGAATAGCTAAAGTTACAGATTTTGGTATAGCAAAAGCAGTATCAAATTCTACAATAACAGCATTTGGAACTACAATAGGTTCAGTTCATTATTTCTCTCCAGAACATGCAAGGGGTGGATTTACAGATGCAAAATCTGATATTTATTCTTTAGGAGTTGTAATGTATGAAATGGTAACTGGTAGAGTTCCTTTTGATGCAGATACACCAGTTTCAATTGCATTAAAACATATGCAGGAAAAACCAGTAGAACCAATAAAACTAAATCCAGCAATACCACTTTCAGTAAATAAAATAATATTAAAAGCAATGGAAAAAGATGTTAATTTAAGATATCAATCAGCAACAGAAATGTTAAAAGATTTAAATCAAGCAGTAAAAAATCCAGAAGGTGATTTTGTAAAACAAGTTGAACAAGAAGATTTTCCAACACAAAAAATGTCTACTATATACAATAGACAAGATGATAATACAGAAAAAAAAGAAAATAAAAAACCAAAAAATAAATTTGTAAAATATTTATCTGAACATAAAGCAGCAAGAGTAATGCTTATTATTATATCAATGATAATTCTATTTTTTGCAGTTTTATTTGGTACATATGCAATAATGAATGCATCAAGACCAAAAGAAGTTCAAATACCAAATTTAGTTGGATTAACAGTTGAAGAAGCACAAGAAACATTAAAAGGACTAAATATAGTATATAAATTAAAAACAGAAGAATATAACAAAGATGTAGAGGCTGGAAAAATAATATCTCAAAATCCACCATACAAAGAAAAATATCCTGTTTTGGAAAAAAGTACAATAGAAGTTGTTGTTAGTAAAGGTTCAGAAAAAACAAGAATGCCAGCTGTTAAAGGATTATCTCGTGAAGAAGCAGAAGAAGATATAACAAATGCAAAACTTACACCAGAAGTTGTTGAAGAAACAAGCAAAACAGTAGAAAAAGGAATTGTTATAAAACAAGAAATAGCAGCAGATACAGAATTAGATGCAGGTACAGTTGTGAAAATAACTGTAAGTTTAGGAACAGGAATAAAACAAGTTCAAGTACCAAATGTAATTGGTAAAACAGAAGCAGAAGCAAGAAAAGAACTTGAAACTGCAGGACTAACAATTACAACTGTTCTTACAAATGAAGATACAACAAAAACAAATGGAGTAGTATTAAAACAAAGTATAGATCCAGCTACAACAGTAGATGAAAAAACAGGAATAACAATAACAGTAAATAAATTAGCAGAAATTAAAAAAGGAACAATAACAATTAATTTAAAATCTGTTATGAATTATACAAAGCCAGCACCAGTAAATGGAGTAGAAACTACCGTAGAAAAGAAAAAAGTAACAGTAAAAGTAACTTCAGCAGGTTCAGAAGATGTAGTATATGAAAAAGAAAATAGTTTAGATTCAACAGCAATTTCTGTACCAGTACAAGGCGTAGGAACAATAACTGTTAAATTATATGTAGCAGATGTATTAAAAGGTCAAACTCAAATGGATTTAAATTCAACAAGTACATATACTTTTGAATAATGTGAGGGAAATATTGCAAGGATTAATAATATCAAATATAACAAATATATATAATATAAAAGTAGAAAATAAAATATATGAAGGTTCAGCTAGGGGGAAGTTTAAATTAACAACTTCCCCTGTTGTTGGCGATAAAGTAGAAATAGAAGTATTAGATGAAGAAAATAAAAAAGCAATAATAAATGAAATATTGCCAAGAAAAACATATATAAAAAGACCTAAAATAGCAAATATAAATCAAATTGTATTTGTAGTATCTTTAGATAATCCAAAACCAGATTTACTCTTATTAGATAAGCAATTAGCTTTTAGTAAATTAAACAATATAGAACCAATAATAGTAATATCTAAAATAGATTTAAAAAGTAATAAAAATGAAGAAATATTAAATAATATGTTTAATATTTATACAAAGATAGGCTATAAGGTAATTCAAACTAAAGCAAAAGAAAATTTTGGAACACATGAATTGAACCAGATATTAAAAGGTAAAATAACAGCTTTTTCTGGAAATTCTGGAGTAGGAAAATCTACATTAATAAATTCTATTTTTGGAAAAAGTCTAACACAAGAAGGAGAAATAAGCAGTAAAAATAAAAAAGGAAAAAATACAACAACAGCAATAACTTTATATGAAATAGATGAAAATTCATATATAGCAGATACTCCGCGGATTTTCCACATTTGATATATCTGAAATAGAAAGTAAAGATTTAGATAAATATTTTATAGAATTTGAAAAACATATAGAAAAATGTGAATTTATAGGATGTAGTCACATAAAAGAACAAAAATGTGGAGTAAAACAAGCAGTAGAAAATAACAAAATTTCAGGAAAAAGATATGACAATTATGTAAAAATATATAATGAACTAAAAGATAGGGAGGAACATAAATGGTAGAAATATCTGCATCAGTATTACAAGTAAAAAAGGAAGATTCAATAAAAACATTTTATAATTTGGAAACTTCAAAAATAGATTATTTTCATATAGATGCTATGGACGGAAAATTTGTTAAAGAAAATACAGCAGATCTAATGAGACAATATTCAGAATATATAAAAACAATTTCAAATGTTCCACTAGATGTGCATTTAATGGTAGAAGATGTAGAAAACCATATAATAAATTATAGTATTTTAGAGCCTAATATAATTACTTTTCATATAGAAGCAGTAAAGAATAAAGAAGAAGCAATGAAAATGATAAATTTAATTAAGCAAAATAATATAAAGGCTGGAATATCTATAAAACCTAATACATCTATAGAAGAAATAAAAGATTATTTACCATATATAAATCAAATTTTAGTTATGACAGTGGAGCCTGGTTATGGTGGACAAAAATTAATACCAGAAACTTTAGAAAAAATAAAAGAGTTAAAAAAATATTTAAAAGAACAAAATTTAGAAACATATATAGAAGCAGATGGTGGAATAAACTTAGAAACAGTAGAAGAAGTAAAGAAAGCAGGAGTAGATATAATAGTTTGTGGAAGTGCAATAGTAAATTCTGAAGACTATAAAAAAACTGTAGAAGAACTAAAAAGATAAAATAAAAAATCGAGTAAGAACTCGATTTTTTATTTTATTTTGTATATATTATTCTTCAGATTTTTTAGATTTTTTATCATCTTTTTTAAACATTTCAGCAGCAACACCTAAACTAGAAAGTGCACTTGTTGCTTCAAAAGGAATAAATACTTTATTAGCATCTCCTTTTGCTACTTCTTTTAATGCTTCTAAAGATTTAAGTTGAACTAATTTTTCATTAGGATCAGCTTTTTTCATTGCATCATAAACCATTTGAATTTCTTTAGCTTTAGCTTCAGCAACTTGTTTTATAGCATCAGCTTCACCGGCTGCACGTCTAATTTTAGATTCTCTATCAGCTTCAGCTTCTAAAATAGCAGCTTCTTTTTTACCTTCAGCTAATGTAATTGCAGATTGTCTTTCACCTTCTGCTTGTAAAATTAAAGCTCTCTTATTTCTTTCTGCATTCATTTGTTTCTCCATTGCATCTCTAATATCAGCAGGTGGAGTAATATCTTTAATTTCAACTCTATCTATTTTACATCCCCATTGATCTGTAGCTTCATCTAGTATTGCTCTTAATTTGTCATTAATTGCATCTCTAGAACTAAATGTTTCATCTAAGTCCATTTTACCAACAATATCACGAATTGTAGTAATAGCTAAATATTCAATACCTTTTTTCAAACTTTGAATTTCATAAACAGCTTTTGCTGGATCTGTAATTTTGTAGAATACTACAGTATCTATTGTAATAGTAACATTATCTTTAGTAATAACACCTTGAGGTGGAATATCCATTGTTTGTTGTTTTAAACTAACAACACTTCTAACATGATCGATAAATGGAATAATTATTGTAAGACCAGCATCTGCTATTTTGTGAAATTTACCAAGCCTTTCAATAATATAAACCTCAGATTGTTTAACAACTTTAATTGTTTGTAATGCTATAATTATGACTATAACTAATAATATAATTAAAAACCACATAAAATTTTCCTCCTTATATATGTAATTTTATATTAAGGGATAAACCCAATTAATAACATAAATGTTTTTGATAAAAATTCTTAAATATTTGTATTTAATTAAGAATAGTTTCTGATACAGATACTTTTTTAACAATTGCTTTTACACCATCAATTTTTAAAACTTCAATATCTGTTCCTTTTTCAATAATTTCATTTGAGTTTTCAGCTTTAGCAGACCAAACTTCTCCGCCAACTTTTACTAAACCTTCACCCAATGTATTGTTAATAGTTTTTGTAACAATTCCTTTTTTACCAAGCATCTTTTCTACATTAGTAGGAATAGTAGGTTTATCTATATATTTTTTTACTAATGGTTTTGTTAAAAAAATTAGTAAAATAGAAGAAATTACAAATACAGCAGTTTGAATGATAAGGTTATCTGTAAAAAAGCTAACTACCATTGCTAAAAGAGCACCAATTCCTAGCCAAAAAACTAAAAAACCAACAGTAATCATTTCAATAATAAAAGAAAAACCTGCAATTAATAGCCACATTCCCCACATGTAAAAAATCCTCCTTAAATTTAAACTCTGCATATATTATACTATATTTTATAAAAATTGTCTAGTACTACAAAAATATAAACGAAATAGTATATATATATTTCAATAATAAAAAATAATGAAAAAATTCAAAAATCTTTGACAAATAGTTATAAAAAATGATATTTTATAATAGATTTTAATTTATTCTTTAAAATTATAGTTCTTATAATTTTAATTCCAAAATATTGAAAACATAAAGAATACTTGCTATAATAAAGGAGGTGATAATGTTTGCCAATAATTTCATATTTTTATGGAATAACTATAAAAATGTACTTTAATGATGAAAGACAACATAAATTACCACATGTTCATGCAGAATATGGAGATTATCAAGCAGTATTTGATTTGAAAGGAAATTTACTAAATGGAAAATTGCCATTTAAGAAAAATAAAATAGTAGAAGCTTGGATAATTATTCATGAAGAGGATTTAAATAATTTATGGAAAGTGATACAAGAAGATAATGACTATTTTAAAATTGAACCACTAAAATAAAAATCATAGGAATGGGGGAAAATAAAATGTTAGAACCAACACCAAAAGATGTAATAGCGATAGATGATTATAAATTAATTATCACATTTAATAATGGGGAGAAAAGAATTTATGATATGAAAGAAAATTTAAAGTTTAAATTTTATGAAAAACTAAAAAATAAAGAAGTATTTAAAAATGTTAAAATAGATGGAATTAATATACAATGGATTACAGGAGAGGATATAGCACCAGAAGAACTATATTATGGTAGTATACCAATAAAAGAATAATTAAAAGAAAAGCTGTAAGCAATATTGCTACAGCTTTATTCATTTTAAGATAGAATTTAATTTATTAATCGATGTTGTTTACAAAAATTGTAAATATTATGAAATAAAACTTGACAACATAAAACATATGTTCTAAAATAATTATAGGTGAATTAAATGGAAAGACAAATTTTACATGTAGATGTAAATAATGCTTTTTTATCTTGGACTGCAATAGATAGGTTAGAAAATGGAGAAGAATTAGATATACGTACAATACCTGCTATAATAGGTGGAGATGAATCTCAAAGAAAAGGTGTTGTTTTAGCAAAAAGTACATTGGCTAAATCTTTTGGAATAGTTACAGGAGAGCCAATTTATTTTGCAAGAAAAAAATGTCCAGAAATAAAAGTGTTTCAAGGTAATTTTACAGTATATAATAAATATTCTAATAACTTATATAACTTATTATTAGAATATACAGATAAAATAGAACGTTTTTCTATAGATGAATGTTTTTGTGATTTAACAAATTTCTTAAAAAAAGGAGAAATTTTACTAGATATAGCAAACCAAATAAATAAAAGAGTTAGAGAAGAATTAAAATTTACAGTAAACATAGGTGTGGCACATAATAAATTATTAGCAAAAATGGCATCAGACTTTACAAAACCAGATAGAGTACATACTTTATTTGAAGATGAAATAGAAAACAAAATGTGGATTCTTCCAATTTCGGAACTTTTTATGGTTGGAAAAAAGACCGTACCAAAATTAGAAAGATTAGGAATAAAAACAATAGGTGATTTAGCAAAAAAAGATAAAAATTATATAATACGATTATTTGGAAAATTTGGAAAAGTAATGTGGGAATATGCAAATGGAATAGATAATCAAGAAGTAATTTCAGAAACTGTATTGCCAAAGGGAATTGGAAATTCAGTAACACTTCCATATGACACAAATGACATAGAAAAATTAAAAGAAGTGCTTTTAGCATTATCAGAGCAAGTATCATATAGATTAAGAAAATATGAATTTTATGCTAAGGCAGTAAGTGTACAAATAAAAACAAGTAATTTTGAAGTATATTCACATCAAAAAAGTCTATCAAGTCCAATAAATACAACAAAACAAATATATAACTTAGCAAAAGAATTATTAGAAGAATTACATAAAAATAGAAATATAAGATTATTAGGATTAAGAGTAGATAATTTAATAAAAAAAGATGAAATTCAAATTTCATTATTTGATACAAAAAAAGAAGAAAAACAAGAAAATTTAGATAAAGTAGTAGATAAATTAAAAGATAAATTCGGATATAATACTATAACAAGAGCAGGAAAAATGAAAATTAATAATATTACAAATTTAAAAGATTAATAATTTATATAGCAAAGTTTACAAATAATCATATTATATAGTGATAACAGTAATTTGTTTATTGTTATCAGGAGGTGTATAAATATGATGGAACCACAAGAATGTATGGGCTTTGAAAGAAAAAACAGAAATTGTTGTTGTTTATTAATTGTAATAGCAATAACTGCAATATTATTTTTTCTTACTATAGGAGTATTAATAGGAGCAGCAATAGCAGCAGCCGTTTTAGCAAACTTAGCAGCAGTAATAGTTTTAGCAATAACATTAGGTGTAATATTATTAACTAATATAATAATGTATTTTTGCAATAGGTGTAAAAGAAACTGTTAAGTAAATTAAAGGTAGGAAAAATTTCCTACCTTTAAAAATTAAAATAGATTTAAATAAATAACAAAACTTATTGCAAAATGTAAATAAAATATGTTATAATGAATATACTACATATAGATGCAATTTATTTTGCATAGCAGGTGCAACTGCCACAATAACCTAAAACTCGAGGAAGGGAATAGCCCTTCGGTGTTGACTAGGCAACGGAAAAATCCTAGCATTCGAGGAAGGGAATAGCCCTTCGGTGTTGATTAGGCAACGGAAAAATTGCACATTAAAGGAGAGGAATTAGGACACTGCGGTGTGAAAATACTCTCCTTTAAAATTTTATAATGGAGAACATATATGAAACAGTTAATTATAAAAAAAGAAATAATTGAAAAGTTAACTAAATGTCAAAAAGAATTTGATAAGAATTTAAAAAATAAAAAAGTGATGTTTATTTATGAGACTAAAGATAGAAAGATACACAGAGAAGAAATGTATTTTCCATTAAGTTCATTTTATCATTTAACAGGAATACAAGCGTATGATGTCAATAATGAACCATTGAATAGTTATAGATTTTATGAATTATTATTAATAAATAGAATAGATGAACAAAAAATACAAATTAAAGATGTGAGGTGAACCGAAAAAATTGGACACAAATTTATGTGTGAAATGGAGGTTCACTT
>CAYVYP010000039.1:0-14261 GCA_964455975.1 uncultured Lachnospiraceae bacterium | reverse complement strand
ACAAGGCCTTATAGGCCGACAAGTAAATCCCCCAGTTATACTGGGGGATATTTATGATTTTATTTCTTGATAATATGTAATTTGGATGTTATAATTAAAGCAAGTTATGGGAGAAAAGATATGTTTAATATAGAAGAAGAATTAAAAAAATTACCTGCAAAACCTGGAGTATATATAATGCATGATAAAGATGATAAAATTATATATGTAGGAAAAGCAGTTATATTAAAAAATAGGGTAAAATCATATTTTAGAAAAACAAATAAAACTGTAAGGATTCAAAATATGGTTTCTTTAATTGACCATTTTGAATATATAGTAACAGATTCAGAAGCAGAGGCTCTAATTTTGGAATGTAATTTAATAAAGAAAAATAGACCTAAATTTAATGTACTTTTAAAAGATGATAAAACATATCCATATATAAAAATAGAAGTAAAAGATGATTTTCCAAATGTATATATGACAAGAAGAATTTTAAATGATGGAAATAAATATTTTGGACCATATGCAAACCCAGTATATGCAAAAGAAATGTTAGATTTTATTAAACAAAAATACAAAATAAGAAGTTGTAAAAATTATAAAGGTAGAACAAGAGCTTGTTTAAATTATCATATAAAAAAATGTGATGCACCCTGTATGGGATATATTTCAAAAGAAGATTATAAAATTCAAATAGAAGAAATAATTATGCTTTTAGAGGGTAAAACAGATAAAATTTTAAAAGAATTAGATTTAAAAATGAAAGAGGCATCAGAAAAACTAGAATTTGAAAAGGCAGCAAATTTAAGAGATAGGCGTTTAGCAATACAAAGAATTTCAGAAAAGCAAAAAGTATCTAATATATCTGAAAATGATATAGATGTTATAGGATTAGCTAGAAATGAATTAACAGTTTGTATAGAAATATTTTTTGTTAGAAATAGCAAAATGATAGGTAGAGAACATTACTTTTTTGATAATTTAAAAGATGAAAATGATGAAGATATTTTATCTGAATTTATTACACAATATTATTTAGAAAAAACAAATTTACCACATAAAATAATGATGAGATATCAGCCAAATGATTATGAAATAATAGAAGAAATATTAGAAAAAATTGTAAATAGAAAAGTAGAAATAAAAACGCCTAAAAAGGGTGAAAAATTAAGATTTGTAGAGATGGCAGAGCAAAATGCTAAAATAACTTTAGATAATAAAGCTAAAGATAAATTTGACAGTCTTCAAGAATTAAAAGAAGTATTAAATCTTGAAAAATTACCAAGAAAAATAGAAACCTATGATATATCTCATATATCTGGAACAAATATGGTTGGACGGAATGTGTGTTATGCAAGATGGTATTATAAAGAAAAATTTATCAAGAAGATTTAAAATAAAAACAGTAGAAGGACAAGATGATCCAAAATGTATGGAGGAGGTTGTAACAAGAAGGTTAGCTCATTCAATTCAAAATGAAAAAAGTGGTTTTGGAAATCTTCCAGATGTAATATTTGTTGATGGAGGAATAACAGAATTAAGAGCAGTAAAAAGAGCTGTAGAAAAATATAGTCTGGATATACCTGTATTTGGTATGGTTAAAAATGATAAACATACAACAAGAGCATTAATTGATGAAAATAGAAATGAATTAGAATTATCAGAAAAATTAATGTTGCTTATTACTAACTTTCAAGATACAGTACATAATACAGCCATAGAATATCATAAAAAAGTAAGAGAAAATCAAATAACAAAATCTGAATTAGATAATATTGAAGGAATAGGAAAAGCAAAAAAAGAATTATTATTAAAAAAATTTGAAAGTATTAAGAATATTAAAGAAGCTAGTATAGAAGAAATTTCAAAAATAAAAGGAATAAATGAAAAATTAGCAAGAAAAATAAAAAAAGACTTAAATTAATAATCTAAAATGTAGAATTATAAAGTACGATTTTTATTGATACATAAGCATTTTAAGAATAATTTATTCACTTTAAGAATATAAATATAATATAAATATTTTTAAGGGGGATAAAAAATATGGAATATACTCAAGATGAAATTTTTAATATTAAGTATAATGCAGGAAAAAATACAATTGAGGTAAAAGAAAAAAGTATTTTTTATAAAATAGGACAAATTATAAAAAAACATCAATTTATGAGTTTGGTAATGATATTAACAATTATTCTAGGCGCAATAAATTGTGTTATGATTTCTAATTTTTTTATATTATTAAATCAAATATAAGTAATAAAAGCATTTCTATAAAGAAATGCTTTTAAAATTTTGATTTATATAAAAAAATATGGTAAAATAGCTATTAGTTAAAAAGAAAGAGGAAAATATATGAATATAGCAAATGATTGGAAAGAATATGAAATATTAGATATGGCAAACGGAGAAAAGTTAGAAAGATGGGGAGATATAGTTTTAGTAAGACCAGACCCACAAATAATATGGAAAGAAAAGTCATTTCCAAACAAATGGAATAATATAAATGCAAGGTATTCTAGAAGTAATACTGGTGGTGGAGCATGGGAATATAAAAGTAAAATGCCACAAAATTGGCAAGTTAAATATAAAAATTTAACATTTAATATTAAACCAATGGGATTTAAGCATACAGGATTATTTCCAGAACAAGCAGTTAATTGGGATTGGATGAGAGAAAAAATAAAAAATGCTAAAAGAGATATTAAAGTATTAAATTTATTTGCATATACTGGTGGAGCAACTGTTGCTTGTTTAGAAGCAGGAGCAAGTTGTTGCCATGTAGATAGTTCAAAAGGAATGACATCTTGGGCAAAAGAAAATGTTATATCTTCTGGTTTAGAAAAAGCCAATGTAAGATATATTGTTGATGATGTTATTAAATTTGTTAATAGAGAAATAAGACGTGGAAATAAATATGATGCTATAATTATGGATCCACCATCATATGGCAGAGGTACAAATGGTGAAGTTTGGCAGTTTGAAGAAAATATTTATGATTTAGTAAATTTATGTACAAAAGTATTATCTGATAAACCATTATTTTTCTTGATAAACTCATATACAACAGGAATTTCAAGCAAAGTATTAGAAAATATTTTAGAACTTAATATAAATAAAAAATATAAAGGAACTATAACCTCAGGGGAAGTAGGACTTCCGATGACAAATTCAAAATTAGTATTACCATGTGGAATATATGGTAGATGGGAAGCTTAAGTATGCAAAATTTAAATGTAATATATGAAGATAATCATATAATAGTAGTAGAAAAACCTGTTAATATTCCTTCACAAGCAGATAAAACAGGTGACATAGATATGCTGACTATTATAAAAGAATATATAAAAGAAAAATATAATAAACCACGGAAATGTGTATTTAGGATTAATACATAGGTTAGATAGGCCAGTAGGTGGTGTAATGGTATTCGCTAAAACTTCAAAAGCAGCAGCAAGATTAAGTGAGCAAGTAAGAGAAAAGGTATTTAAGAAAAAATATTTAGTAATAGTAGATGGAAAGCTAGAAAATGAAAAAGGTGAATTTACAGATTATTTATTAAAAGACGAGAAAACAAATACAAGTAAAGTTGTAAAAGAAGGAACTAAAAATTCAAAATTAGCAAGTTTAGATTATGAAGTTTTAAAATATAATGAAGAGATAAATTTATCTTTAGTAAAGGTAAATTTACATACAGGAAGGCATCATCAAATACGAGTACAATTTGCAGAAAGAAAACATTCAATTTGTGGTGACCAAAAATATGGAACAAGGGGAAGAGGAAAACAAATTGCACTTTGGGCATATTGTCTTACAATAACTCATCCAATAACAAAAGAAGAAATGACATTTAAATGTGTACCAAAATCGGTAGGACCATGGGCATGGATAGAAGATGTAAAAATAGATTAATATAATAAAAAGAAGATAAAATAATAAACAGGATTATAAAATTAATGTAACTATTATTTTATCTTCTTTTTTCATCTTAAAATATAAAATTAAAGTAATTTGTATTTTACAAAACAGATAAAATCATTTATGAAAAATACAAATAAACTTTATATAAAACATTAGCTAAGTTATACATATTTAATAAAAAGAGCTGTCGAAAAAAGTATAAAATTGCCTCATAGAAAACAAGGGAGAGAAAAACAAAATGATAGATAAAATTTGTTTATTCTTAACTAATAAAATACAAAAAGAAAATCCAGAAAAAACAAAAGAGGAAATAGAAGTAATAAATTATGGACTTCAATTAATAATAGGAGAAATTCCAAAATTATTTATTGTAACAATTATTGCATTTTTATTAAATATTGGATGGTTAACTTTAGCAGCATATATGTTAATATTACCATATAGAACAGCTTCTGGTGGATTTCACTTAAAAACACATATCGGATGTGTAATTGGAACAACATTGTTTTTTTGTGGAAATGCATATTTAAGTAAAATTATAGTATTTGATACAATAACAAAATACATATTAATAGGAATTACATTTATATTTGCAATATGTATGATAACACTATATGCTCCAGCAGATACTGAAAATGTTCCTATAATAAGTAAAAAAGAAAGAAAAAAGAAAAAAATATTATCATATATAATAATGACAATAACATTATTAGTAGCAGTAATAATTAAAAATAATACAATCTCAAATATATTATTATTTGGAACTATATTACAAAGTATTAGTATAACAAAATTAGCATATAAGTTAACAAATAATAAATATGGATATGAAGTATATCAGCAAGAAGTTTTAGAAAATTAGTTAATAAAAAAAGTATAAGCCGGCAATACTTTTTTATTATAGAATATTTAACAAAAGAAAGGGGATTAAAAGCCTATGTTAAAATTACTAGAGAGATTAGCTGAAAAATATGCAAAAAATACAAATACAGCATGTCTTTTTATAGGAGTATTTCACCAACCAAAAATGCCAGCATCATTAATAAAAAAAGACTAATTTTAAAGCTAATTTAAATATAAAAAATCAAAACCTAAAAGTTTACATACTACAAAAATAGAGTAGCCTCGACAACTACTCTATTTCTTTTTTGCTGAATACAAAAAGCTTCTATTTCATATATATTTCTAATTGTTGTTTAAAATATTCTTCATTTTTAGTTGTAAATAAATTTAAATTGGTATTTCTTTTTAAAATTTGTCTTACTTCATATAATCCTAAACCATGTGGCTTTTCATTATCTGTTTTTGAAGTATAACCTTTTTCAAAAATTTTATCTGTATTTACATCTTTATTAGAATAAGTATTTTCTATTATTACTAATTGCCTTGGAGATTTTCCATCTTTTCTAATTATTAAATTAACTTCTTTTTTATCACACGTGTTTGCTGCTTCTATTGCATTATCTAATAAAATTCCAATAACTCTTGTAAATTCATAAATTTTCATACTTATTGAATTTAAATCTAAAAATATTTCAAAATTAATCTTAATATTTAAACTATCTGCTTTATAATATTTATTCGTAAGTAAACTATATATTGCAGGGTTATTAACAACATCTGGGCTAAGTAAATTTAAGTTATTTATTTTATTACAATCATCAAATATTTCTGAATAATATATTGTAAGACCTTTCATATCTTTAGATTGCACATAACCACCAATTGTTTGCATTATATTTTGAAAATCGTGTTTAAATCCTCTAATACTATCATTTAAATTTATTAATGTTTTATTATACATTTTACTTTGTTCTAAATTCATACTTGCTGTTTCAAATTGAGTAGTTCGTACTAAACTATATATACTAATTACAAAATATGCAATTAAACTTAACATACTAAATAAAATTATAAAACTTGGAAGTTTAGCATTATAAAACACAATTAAATAAAATTGTGTCGCCATTGCAACTAATGCAAAAATAAAATTTATAATAAGTAATATTTTACTTTTTTTATCCAATGTATCCAAAAACTCCTTTTTAAAAATAGAAGATTTTTTTGAAAATAAATAAATTAAAAACATTATAAAATACACTGTTAAAGCAATAGATATTCTTGAAATAGGAATTGATGCTGCCATTTCATAAGACATATCAAAAATATTAAAGAATATTTTTGATACTAAAGTTTCTATTAATACTATTATTACTGTTGGAATAAATTCAGCTAAAATAGATTTTAAGATTGTAGTATTAAATACAAATTTTACTACAATTGGTAATATAATCATATTAATAACTGGTCCTAATGGCTTAGGGATTAATATATTAGACAATATTGTCCATATAGATAAAGTAATTATATAAATTAATTTATTCTTTTTAGAAGTACTTATATTTAATATTGTTGTAAAAAGAAGCATACTAATAGTTATTTCTATAAAAGAAAATGGCATTATAATAATATTAGTTAATATTTGATTTGGTGTTGTTAGTGCTGTCCATATTGTTTGAAAAAAATCCATTTTTAAAAACCTCCATAAAATTATTCTTGTATTTTGGTCCAATGTAACAAAAACTTTTATTATCAAATAAGATCATATTGTTACTTGAATCAATATTAGAAATTCTGTTTAAATTAGCTATATAAGATTTATGACATCTTACAAAATTGTTTCCTAACATAGCTTTTATTTTATTAAAAGAACTATATGTTGGATATTCTTTGCAGGCTGTACAAAAAACAATTTTCATTCCATCTCGTTTTATATATCTAATATCATTTTGATTTACTATTGATGAATTAACTTTTATAAATTTTTGATTACATTTACTCATATCTTCAAAAAGCCTTACAATTGTTTCTTCAAATCGTTCTGGAGTTATTGGCTTTGGTAAATAATCAAAAGTTTTTACTTTATATGCAAGCATTGCATATTCTAAATGACCAGTTGTAAAAATTAGATAAACATCTTTATTAAAATCGCGAACTTGTTTTGCTAATTCAATTCCAGTAATATCTTCTTTTAAATTTATGTCTAATAATAAAACATCTACTTTATTAGATTTAACAAATTCTAATATGTCATTTGCACATGTTGAAGAAAAAGCAATATTTGCATCATAATCATATTTAACAAATATAGATTCTAACATTTTGCAAGTTTGTTTTAGAATATTAGAATTATCATCACATAAAACAAAATTTAACATATCTTCATCTCCAATGTAATATATATAAATATAGTAAATTATATTAAAATAGGCTTCGACATAATTTTACTAATTACCTTAAATTTCCAATTATAATAACAATATAATCTAATTCGTAATTATTGTCAATAGAAAATATGAAATTTAAAAACTAACAAATTGCCAGAGATTTAAGATGGTTAAAAATATTTTTATAGAAGGAAGATAATTAAAATGAAAGAAAGATTTTTTATGATTTCAATTAGTATTTTTATATGTATTATTTTGTCTGTTAGCATAATGTCAGTAAATACTGATGTTTTAGAATCAGCAAAAGTACAATATGTAAGCAGTCAAAGTGTTAGTAATAAAAAAATAGGATGGGGAATAAAAAGAGAAAAAAATAATCTTCAGCCAGATGTTGGTTCATATAATAAAGAAGTAATGGAAAAATATAATGGTTTATATTTAGGAAATAAAGAAAAGAAGGTTGTATATTTAACTTTTGATAATGGATATGAAGCAGGATATACAGATAAAATTTTAGAAGTTTTAAAACAAAATGAAGTTACAGCTACATTTTTTATAACTGCTCATTATTTAAATACAAGCGAAACTTTAGTTAAAAAGATGATTGATTATGGGCAAATAGTAGGAAATCATACTGTAAACCATAAAAGTATGCCAGATCTAACAGATGAACAAATAAAAGAAGAAGTAATGAAACTACATTCTGCAATGTATGAAAAATTTTCATATGAAATGAAATATATAAGACCACCAAAGGGTGAATTTAGCGAAAGAACAATACTTATTACAAATAATTTAGAATATAAAACAGTAATGTGGAGTTTAGCATATGACGATTGGGAGGAAGCTAAACAAGGAAGAGAAGAATATGGTAAAAAGAAAATTTTGGAAAACATACATCCAGGAGCAATAATTTTATTACATGCAACTTCAAAAGATAATAGTAATATTTTAGATGAAGTTATAAAAGAAGTTAAAAACATGGGATATGAGTTTAAGAGTTTAAATGATTTTGAAAAATAATAAAAAATGGAGAGGAAGAGTATTATGGAAAAAAGGCAAAAGATTAAAAAATTAGAAAGATACTTAGAATTTCCAAGAGAAGTTTATACAAAAGATCCAAAGCTTACTATTGTTGGATTTAACGAGATGTTGATAGAAAATTATAAAGGAATACAAGAATATGAAGAATTTTATATAAAGATAAATACACATATAGGAATTATTAATATAAATGGATTTTCATTAAGTCTAGAGCAAATGACTGGTGATGATATTATGGTAAGAGGAAAAATTGATAGTATAGATTTTGAAAATAATAAAGAAGAATAAGGAGGGATAATTTTGCTTATAAAAGTACTTATAAGAATTATATTAGGATATGTAAATATAGTGGTAGAAGGATATTATATAGAAAGATTTATTAATATATGTATAAGCAAAAATATTTTTCTTTGGAATATAAAAAGAGAAAAAAGTACATTAATGTACAGTAATGTAGGAATAAAAGATTTTAGAAAATTAAAACAAGTTGCAAAAACAACAAGGTGTAAAATTAAAATAAAGAGTAAAAAAGGACTTCCTTTTATAATGCATAAATATAAAAAAAGAAAAATGTTTGCTATATTATTAATAGTAATAATTTCTTTTTTTGTTGCTATGTCTAATATGGTATGGAATATAGAAGTTGTAGGGGATGAAAAAATAGATAAACAAGTATTAATAGAGGAATTAAAAAATGAAGGATTAAAAGTAGGAATGAACAAAAAAGATGTTGATACTAAAGAAATAATAAATAAAGTTAGATTAAATAGAAAAGATATAGCATGGGTAGGAATAAATATAGAAGGTACAAATGCAATTGTAAAAGTAGTTGCAGCAGAAGAAAAGCCTGAAATAATAAATGAAGAAGATTATTGTAATGTTGTTTCAGAAAAAGATGGAATTATTTTAAAAATAGATGCTGTAAATGGTATACCACAAGTAAAGGCAGGAGATGAGATTAAAAAAGGTGATATTCTTATAGCTGGTTGGATAGATGGAAAATATACAGATAGAAGATATGTACATGCAAATGGAGAAATAAAAGCAAAAATTTATTATAGTAAAAAAGAGAAATTTATGTTAAATCGAAAAGAAGAAGAAAAAACAGGAAAAGAAGAAAAAAAATATACAATAAATATTAATAATTTTAAAATAAATTTGAATAAAAGGGTTTCAAATTTTAAAAAGTATGATACAATAAGTGAGAATAAAAAATTAAAATTATTTTCTGATTTTTATCTACCCGTAGAACTTTTGGTAATTACTAACTTTGAAAAAGAAGAAGTAGAAAAATCATATTCTATGGAGGAGGCTAAAACCATTGAGCAGGCTAAATTACAAGAAGAATTAGAAAAGCAATTTAATAAAGAAAATATAATAGATAAACATGTTAATTTCTATGAAAGTGCAGATTCCGTAGAAGTTGAAGTAATCTATGAAGTACTAGAAAACATTGGGACAAAAGAAAAAATTTCATTTTGAAAGGATTGATAATATGGAGGAAAGAAGTTTACGTATATATAGTGGTGAAAAAACATTTTTTTCAAAAATAACAACAACAATAACAAAGATGTTAATACCTACAAAAATTGGAATTAATGGAATGCTTATTTCTATGAAAAGAAATAATGTATTAAAAGCATTTGAAAATTATATAGATAGTAATAACGCAGAAGACGTAAATAAAAAAGAAATATTAACTCAAAAGTATGAGGATACATTTGCATTATATTTAGAAGCAATTGATAAATATATAATGGATTCAATATATAAAAAAGTAAAGAATGATACAGCAACAGATTTTGAAAAAAATGCTTTATCAAAATATTATGTAGTAATACATTTAAAAGAAACAGAATTTTTAGAGTATAAATATCAAAAACAAAAATATTTATTAGATTTAGATTTTGAAACAATAGCACAATTAGATAAACCTAAATTAGAAGAAAGATATAATGAATTTTATATTTCTAAAATGGACTCATTATTTAAAGGTTTATTAAAAAATTATTCAATAAAATTATCAGATAATATTAATCAAGTTGATAAAGAAAAAATATATGAAAAAATATTTGATACATTAGAATTATATATAACTAATATTTTGCCTTTAAAAATGAAAAATGATAAAAATAATACATATAAAGAAATATTAGAAGAATATGATAAATTTGATAATTTTACAGTAGGGAAATTAGACCAAAAAGATTACATAGAAAAAAGAATGATTTTACTTGGAATAAGTAGAAAGTTATTTACACATAGTTTGCCACTTGTTGTAGCAGAACAATGTTATATTAAATTATTGAAAGATACAAGAAGTTTAATTGTAGATACAAAAATAGCAAAAAAACAAGAAAATGCATATAAGTTATTAATAGATTTAATAGAAGATTATAATATAAAACTTCTATCTACAAAAGTATATTGGGACAAGCCAAAAGCTAGAGAAGAATATAAAAAGTTTTGGGATGAATATAAATTATTAAATGCAGAACAAAAAGATTATCAAAAAAATAAAGAAATTCTTTTTGTAAGAGGTGACTTATTAAAAGTATATCAAAATACAAATAAGTACTATAAAATAATAAAATTTTATAAAAATAAATTAGTAGAATATGGTGCAATGAGAGAAATAAAAAATTCTTGTATAACATCAGGTAAATATATAAAAAAGAAAGTTAATGTATAAATAATAATAAATATTGTATTTGAATTAACTTTTAAATGCAATATTTAGGAAGGTTTAAAGATGGATATGTTTGTAAATGTAAAATTTGAAGATATTATAGAAAATGAAGAATATGTAAAAACAATACAAAAGGTAATAAATTCTTGTTTTAAGAAAGAAAAACTAGAACAATTAAACATATATATTGATGTAACATTAACTACTCCAGAAAATATAAGAAAGCTTAATAAAGAATATAGAAATATAGATAAATCAACAGATGTTTTATCATTTCCAATGTTTGAAAAAGAAGAAATAGAAGTAAAGAGAGCTAATAATGAAAATGAAGTTGAAGATGTTTTAGGAGATATAATAATATCTGTAGAACAAGTAAAAAAACAAGCTGAAGAATATGGACATAGTTTTGAAAGAGAACTTTCATATATGGTAGTACATGGATTTTATCATTTAATGGGATATGACCATATAGATGAAAAAGATAAAATTATTATGAGACCTAAAGAAGAAGCAATTTTAAATGAGCTAAATATATGCAGATAAAAGGGGAATAAAATGAAAGAGCATAATAAAGATGAAAGACTATATAATAAGAATTTTTATGAAGCATGGAAAAATGCTATAAGCGGAATATTTTATTCAATAAAAACTCAAAAAAATATTCAAAGGCAAATTTTAATATCAATATTTGTAATAATTATTAGTTTTTTACTAAAATTTTCTAAAATAGAATTTATACTTATAATATTTGCAATCTTTCTTGTAGTAGTTGCAGAAACAATAAATACAGCAATAGAAACTTGCGTAGATTTATATACTGATAAATATCATGAAAAAGCAAAAATTGCAAAAGATGTTGGAGCAGGAGCTGTTGTACTAGCTTCAATAAATGCAATAGTTGTAGCATGTATAATAATATTTGTTAAATAGAAAAAATTAAAAAATTTGTATTAAATAAAAACAAATAATAAAATTTCAAGGGGGAAAAACATGAAAAGTCAAAAAGGTGGAGTAAAAATTTTAATTTCAATATTAGTGTTAGCAATTCTTGTAGCCGGAGGATTATATGTATATAAATTATATATGGATAAAACAAAACAAGCTAATAATAATACAATTAATTTAGGAACAGAAGTTGTTCCAGAGCCAGAAGTTCAAACTTTTAAAGGAACTGATAGACCAATAGCAGTTATGATAGATAATCATCCAGGAGCAAGACCACAAGCTAATTTAAATTCAGCATATATGGTATATGAAATAATAGTTGAAGGTGGATATACAAGATTAATGCCAGTATTTAAAGGTGTTGACTTAGATAAAATAGGACCAATTAGAAGTTCAAGACATTATTTTTTAGATTATGCTCTAGAAAATGATGCAATATATGTTCACTTTGGATGGAGTCCACAAGCACAAAAAGATATAAAAACATTAAATGTAGATAATATTAATGGATTAGTACAAAGCTCAACAAACTTTTGGAGAGTTAAGGATAAATCTTCACCACACGATGTAGTAACAACAACTGCTAAAATATTAAGTATTGCAGAAAAATATAAATATGCTACAACATCAGAAAAAAAGAGTGTTTTAAATTATAATGCTAGAGAAGTTAATTTAGATTCAGAATTAAAAGCTACAGATGTAACAATTCCATATGATAGCTCTAATATAGTAAATTATAAATATGACGAAAAAACAAAAATGTATACAAGATATTCTAAAGGTGAATTACAAACAGAGTGGGATTCAAAAGAGCCAGTTACAACAAAAAATATAATAATAACATTTGCAAAAAATACAACATTAAATGATGGAGAAAATAAAGGAAGACAAACAATAAGTAATATAGGCAATTTAGATGGATATTATATTACAAATGGAAAAGCAATAAAAATAACATGTACAAAATCTGCAAGAGCAGAACAAACAGTATATAAAGATTTACAAGGTAATGAAATAAAAGTTAATGATGGTAGAACATGGGTACAAATATGTCCATTAGCGGCAAAAGTTACATTAATATCTGATGAAGAGGCAGCACAAATGGCAGCAAATTCAGTAAATACAACAACAAATCAATTACCAGATGCAGATTAAAAGCTTAAAGGAGAAAAACAATGAATAAATATAGAACAAATAACTGTGGAGAACTAAATGTAAAAAATGTAGGCCAAACTGTTAGATTAGCAGGTTGGATTCAAAAAATAAGAGATTTAGGACAAATGAAATTTATAGATTTAAGAGACGAATTTGGAATTACTCAAATTGTTGTATCAAATGAGATTAAACTTCCAGAAGGAATAACTACAGAATGTAGTATAAGTGTTTTGGGAGAAGTAGTAGAAAGAGTAAGCAAAAATCCTAAAATGTCAACTCGGAGACATAGAAATAATAGCAAAACAGATAGAAATATTAGGAAAATGCAAAAATATATTACCATTTGAAATAAATTCAGAACAAAATGATGTTAGAGAAGATTTAAGACTTCAATATAGATTTTTAGATTTAAGAAATGAAAAAATACATAAAAGTATATTACTTCGTAGTGAAATAATGAAAACAATAAGAAATAAAATGGATGAAATGAATTTTACAGAAATTCAAACACCAATTTTGGCAAATTCATCACCAGAAGGAGCAAGAGACTTCTTAGTTCCAAGTAGATTACATCCAGGAGAATTTTATGCACTACCACAAGCACCACAACAATTTAAACAACTTTTGATGGTGTCTCGGATTTAATAAATATTATCAAATAGCACCATGCTTTAGAGATGAAGACCCTAGAGCAGATAGAGCACCAGGAGAATTTTATCAATTAGATTTTGAAATGAGTTTTGCAACACAAGAGGATGTTTTTGAAGTATTAGAAAATTTAATTCCAACAGTATTTAAAAAGCATACTAAAAATTGTATAGTAGATGAAGGTCCATTTTTAAGAATTCCATACAAAGAAGCAATGGAAAAATATGGTATAGATAAGCCAGATTTAAGAAATCCACTTATAATACAAGATGTTACAAGTGTATTTGAAAATACAGAATTTGGAGCATTTAAAGAAAAACAAATAAAAGCAATAGTAGTACCAAACGGAGCAAATCAAACTAGAAAATTTTTTGATAATATGACTGAATTTGCAGTAAATGAAACAGATGCAAAAGGTTTAGCTTGGGTTAAAATAGATGAACAAGGAAGTTACCAAGGTGGAATAGCTAAATTTATTACAGATGAAGTAAAAGAAGGATTAGAAAAAATTGGAGCAAAATCTGGAGATAGTATATTTTTTATAGCAGATGAATTAAAACAAGCTCAAAAAATAGCAGGACAAGTAAGAATAGAACTTGGAAAAAGATTAGACTTAATAGAAAAAAATGCATATAGATTTTGCTTAATAG
>CAYVYP010000038.1:0-14344 GCA_964455975.1 uncultured Lachnospiraceae bacterium | reverse complement strand
GTGAAAGAATGTCTTATCAAAAAATAACTGATTTATTCATTGCAACATCTACAGATTATAATCCTAAATCAAAAGAAGCTTATACTTTCTTTAAAATTGTTCAAAACAAACTTCATTATGCTATTTCTGGGCATACTGCAGCAGAACTTATATATAATAGAGTCGACTCAAATAAAGAAAATATGGGACTTAATAATTGGAAAAATAGTCCAGATGGTTTAATATATAAATATGATGTTAGTGTTGCTAAAAACTATTTAAATGAAGAAGAATTAAATAAACTAAATGATTTAACAAATATGTTTTTAGTTTTTGCAGAAGATGAAGCAAAAGAAAGACATATTATGACAATGCAAGATTGGATCAATGCAACTGATGATTTATTAAAATTTAGAAGAAAAAATATTTTGAAAAATTCTGGTAACATCTCACATAAAGATGCAATAAATAAAGCTGAAAGTGAATATGAAAAATATAGGATTATTCAGGACAAAGAACACATTTCTTCAATGGATGAGATGTATAAAAAATATTTAGAAGAAAATAAGATAAATAATAAGCTGTAGAAAGAGAGATAAATATGAATTAGTTATTGATGTAGAATATAGAAATAGTGGTTATGGAAAAATATTGATAAATAAATTAGGAAATATAGCTAAAGAAGAAAACTGCAAGAAAATAGAATTCTGTTGTTGGGAATTTAATAATAATGCAAAAGAGATGTATGAGCATTTAGGGTATACAAAACAAAAAGTTGTTTATGAAAAGGACGTATAATAAGTAGTTACGGAAGGAGTCAGTGATTAATATGACAAAAAATATGTATCAAAAAAGAGAAGAAAGAAAACAGAAAAGATTAGAAAATAATGATGAAAATAAAGAAGTTACAAAAATTTCATGGTAAGTGGAGACATTAAAAAAACCATACTTAACCCTTTATAAATAAAGAAAAAAATGATAAGTTCTTTTTGCATATTATGATACTTTTTGAACGAAATTTAATAAAAAAAGAGGTAGTGGGGACATAAGAAAAACTAAATGAAATGGAGATGAGAAGAATGAAAAAAATGATAGTAACTGATTATGATCAAACTTTTTATATTAATGACGATGATATTGAATTGAATAAAAAGTATGTGAATAAATTTAGAAATTTAGGTAATATTTTTGTTATTGCAACAGGAAGGAGCTACACTGATTTTAATACTAAACTTCTAAAATATAAATTTAATTATGATTATGTTATTTTAAATCATGGTGCTACTATAATGGATGCGAATGATAATATATTATTAAATATATCTATATCTAATGAAATAATATCAAAAATAAAAAAAGATTTACAATTAGAAAAAAGTTTAAATTATTTTTGTTGTCAAAAAATAAAAAATTATACAAACTTTGAATGCAATAATTTAACCAAAATAAATGTTAAATATAATTCTAAAGAAGAAGCGTTAAAGATAAGTCAACTTCTAAATAAAAAGTATAATAAATATGTAAATGCATATTATGTATCTTTTAATAGTGTTGAAATCACAGCAAGTGAAACAGATAAATCATATGCAATATGTAGGATAATGAATAAATTGAATATAAATAAAGATAATATTTTTACTATTGGCGATGGATATAGTGATATAAAAATGATAAAAGAATTTAATGGTTATTGCATGAAAAAATCAGTGAAAGAATTAAAGGAAGTAGCAAAAGAAGAAGTTGCTAGTGTATCTACTTTATTAAAAAAAGTATTACAAGTAGAAAAAAAGAAGATGAGTAATATGTATAATATAATAAAAGAAGCTTTATCATTTTATGAAATAAATGATGAAAATTATAAACTAAATTGCCTTGAATGTTTTGAATATATCAATCAAAGTAAAGAATTAATAAAAGAATTTAGTGATATTTATGATATATTGTTTATTGATAAAACAAATAAAATTGAAAAATTATGGAATATTGATTCTGTTGAATCCTTATTTACACAGAGAATAAAACTATATGTGACAAGTTTATTATTACTTAGTGGTTTTGAATTTCACAAACGAAATATGAATGAACATAGTTTTAATGATAAACAAATCAGTATACATAAAAAGAGAGTTAGAGAGTGTTTGATTAATGATGTTAAAATCAAGAAGTATGATGGTATAAGAGTTTCTCAAATGCTATGGGGTGCTTATTTTATAAATGCAAGAATAATTGAAGTAGGTAGATTACAATATGAATTTGAAAATGAACACTCCGTTAAAATTCATATTCCTTCAGATGGTAAATTAAATATTAAAGATGTTTTAAAATCGATAAAACAATCTAAAAGTTATATTAAAAAGTATTTTGAGATTGATGATTATAAATATAACTGTAATTCATGGTTACTTAGCAAGCAAATTCATGATATAGTAGAAACAAATTCAAATATATATAATTTTTTTGAATTATTTGATGTTGAAGAAGGAAATGATTGCATAAAAGATATATTGAATTTTGTATATCAAAAAAAAGAAATAAATAATTATAATGAATTAAATGAAGAAACATCTTTACAAAAATCTATCAAACAATATTTAATAAATGGCAATAGTATAAAAATGGGCAAGGGAATTTTAAAAGGAGGTAATTAATCATGGCAAAAAATATGTATCAAAAAAGAGAAGAACGAAAAGATAAAAACAACAGCAAAGAAATAGAAAATAAAACAAATATCAACTGATTGATTACGATTAATTGAAACCCTCTAGCAAACCCATTATAAATAAAGGAATTACGCTAATTTGCTTCCTACACATTTTATTAAAAAAAGCATAAAAAAGTTATATTTTTATAAAAAATTGTTAAAATCAAGTCATATTTAGGGTAGAATTAGTAAGGTGATTACACGCTTGAAGCCCCCTCTAAAAAATAGAAAAAGGAGCAGAATATTTAACTTATATTGCTTCATCTGGAGAAGTTGGAATTGAAATTAGATATGAAGATGAAAATATTTGGTTAACTCAAAAAATGTTAGCATCTTTATATGATGTAGAAGCTAATACAATAAATTATCATATAAAAAAATATATGATGATAATGAATTGAATGAAGAATCAACTATTCGAAATTTTCGAATAGTTCAAAAAGAAGGGAATAGAAAAAATGAGAGTGAAAAATAATTATAATGAATGTATAACTAATTTTGCTTGCTCGATAAGAAAATATTTTGGACTTAAAAATGGGCACAAGACATTAGAATATATTGATAAAATATTGGAAGAAAATAAACCCAAAAATGTGGTAACCATTTTATTTGATGGAATGGGAAATAACATATTAGAAAGAACAATACCAAGAGATTCGTTTTTTATAAAAAATAAATTAAAAGAAATTACCACTGTTTTTCCTGCAACAACGGTAGCTGCTACAACTTCTGTTTTAACTGGACTTAATCCTGTTGAAAGCGGAATGTTAGGCTGGAATATGTATTATAAAGATATTGATAAAACTATAACAACTTTTTTAAATATTGAAAAAAACGATGTAAAAGAAAAAGTTTTAGAAGATGCAATAATTTATAAGAAAAAACATATGAAAACAAAAACTATTATGGATGAAATAAATGAACAAGGAAAATATAAAGCGTATAGTTTATTCCCTTTTGGTCCAGATGCATATAGTGATATAGATGAAATGGTAAATAGAATAGAAAAAATTTGTTCTGAAAACGAGAAAAAATATATTTATGCATATGATGACGAACCGGATCATAGTATGCATTTATTAGGAAATGAAGATAGACAAATTAATGATTTGATTTTATATAGAAATAATCTTATTAAAAGATTAAGTGAAAAATTAAATGATACTATTATTTTTGTAATTGCTGATCATGGACATATCACAGTAAATAATATAGAACTTGAAAACTATCCTGATATTGTTGATTGCTTAGAACAAAATACTTCTTTAGAACCAAGGGCAACTAATTTTTTTGTTAAAGATAATAAAAAAGAAGAATTTAAATATTTGTTCCATAAATATTTTTCAAATGATTTTGATTTATATAATAAAGACGATATAATTAAAAGTAAGTTATTTGGTGATGGAGTCGAAAATGAAATCTTTAAAGATTTACTTGGAAATTTCTTATCTATTGCAAAAACTAATAAAGCAATATTGTATAACGGAGATGAAAAATTAAAATCTCAACATGCAGGATATACTGATGATGAAGTTTTAATTCCATTAATTGTAATTAAAACAAGTGATAGAGAATAGGAGATAATTAAAATGGCAAAAAATATGTACCAAAAAATAAAAGAGAAAAAACAAAATAAGGCTAATAATACTGAAGTAAGTACTAACAAAACAAACATCAACTGGTACCCAGGACATATGGTAAAGGCTAAAAAGCAAATAATTGAGGACTTAAAATTAATAGATGTAGTAATTGAAATTTTAGATAGTAGAGCGCCTATATCTAGTCAAAATCCTGATATAAAAAATATAATTCAAGATAAAAAAAGAATTGTTGTATTGAATAAAAGTGATTTAGCAGATGAAAAACAAACAAATAAGTGGATAGAATATTTTAATAAACAAGGAATTTTAGCAGTAGCAACAGATTCAAATTCAGGAAAAGGAATACAAGAAGTTTTAAAAAAGATAAAAGAAATAACACAAGAAGAAACAAAAATTTTAATAGAAAAAGGTAGAGTAGGAAAATCTGTTAGAGCATTAATATTAGGAATACCAAATGTAGGAAAATCTTCTTTTATAAATAGAATTTCTAAAAAAACATCAGCTGAAGTGGGAAATAAACCAGGAGTAACAAAGAAAAAACAATGGATAAGAGTAGAAAATAATATAGAATTGTTAGATACACCAGGAGTTTTATGGCCAAAATTTGAAAATCAAAAAGTAGCACTTAATTTAGCTTTTTTAGGAACAATAAAAGATGAAATTATAGATAAAACTGAAGTGGCATTTGTGCTTTTTAAATTTATGCTAAAAAATTATGAAAATAATTTAATTGATAGATATAAATTAGATAAAGAAGAAGTAAAGGCTGAATTAGAAAAAGAGCAAGATGAAAATATGAATATATTAGATATAATGCATATAATAGGTAAAAAAAGAGGGGCTATTGTATCTGGTGGAAAAGTAGACGAAGAAAAAATAGCAAATATATTATTAGATGATTTTAGAACTGGAAAATTAGGAAAAATAACAATAGAATTAGTATAAAAATGGAGGAATATTTTGGAAGAATTAATAGATTTAAACAAAACAAAAGAAGATGTAAATTTAATGCCACCATTAGTATGGGCATATGTGGGAGACTGTGTATATGAATTATATATTCGTACATATTTAGTGGAAAACACAAAGATGAATGCACATAAATTACATGTAGAAGCAATAGGATATGTAAAAGCAAAGGCACAAGCAGATATACTTTCAAAAATATATGATGAATTAAAAGAACAAGAAAAAGAAATAGTAAGAAGAGGAAGAAATGCAGAAAATCATCACCTTCCAAAAAATGCAGAACTTTCAGATTATATGTATGCAACAGCATTTGAAGCACTAATTGGGTATTTATATTTGTCTAAACAAAATAAAAGACTAAAAGAAATATTAGAACTTTGTATTGACTAGAATATAAAAAATATGGTATAACTATTATGTTATATTTATATATGGCCCGTTGGTCAAGCGGTTAAGACGTGGCCCTCTCAAGGCCAAATCATGGGTTCGATTCCCGTACGGGTCACCAAAATAATTATAGGAGGAATAAAAAATGGAAGAAAATAAAGTCTTTCAAAAAACATTTTTGTGGATGTTTTTAGGATTATTAGGAACAGCAATAGTAGCATGGTATACATATTCATCAGGATTAATTTCTAATTTAATAGGAGAATCTACATTTGCAATAGCATTAATAGTTGAATTGGTTGTAGTTTTATTATTTACATTTTTATTTAAAAAATTACCAGCAACAATAGTAGGAATATTATTTTTTGTATATTCAATGGTAAATGGAGTAACATTATCAGTAATATTTTACACATATGATTTAACTTCAATAATATGGGCATTTGTAGCTACTACAGGATTATTTGGAGGTCTTTCACTATATGGATATATAACTAAAAAAGACTTATCAAAATTTGGAACTATTTTATTTATAGGATTAATAATGGGAATATTAGTAAGTATTATTAATTTATTTCTAAAAAACGATATAATTTATATTATAATAGATTGGGCAATACTTGCAATATTCTGTGGAATTACAATATATGATATAAATAAAATAAAAGCACTTGCAGAAAATGAAAACATGGATGAAAATAAAATACATATATATGGGGCAATGCAATTATATTTAGATTTCATAAATTTATTCTTAAGAATTTTATCTATATTTGCAAAAAGAAAAGATTAGTAAAAAGTTAATTTGAAAACATATCTTATTTAGATAATTTATTTAAATAAGATATGTTTTTTTTATTTTATTTATCATTAATTAGTTGTAATATTAGCTTAAAAATGATAAAATTTAGCAAGTATAAATAAGTAATGAAAAATAAAAAGCAAAATATAATATACTAAAAACTTAAGGAGTGATAAATTTGGATATAAAACAAGTATACGATAAGCTTTTAGAAAATATAGAAAAAGAAAAAATATATTTAGATGAACCAATGAAAAAACATACAACATTTAAAATAGGTGGAATAGCAGATATATTTTTAAAATTAGATAATCTTGAAGAAATAAAATATGTATTAAAAATTTCAGAAGAAGATAATATACCAATATTTATTTTAGGAAATGGAAGTAATATTTTAGTTAAAGATGGCGGCATAAGAGGAATTGTTATAAAGTTAGAGTTAAAAGAAATAACAATTTCTAAAACTGATGAAAATAATGTAAAGGTAATAGCAGGAGCAGGAGTAATGTTACCATTATTATCACAAAAATGTTTAAAAGAAGGAATAACAGGATTAGAATTTGCAGTTGGAATTCCAGGAACTATAGGTGGAGCAATTAAAATGAATTCTGGAGCATATGGCTCTGAAATGGCGAATATAGTAGAAAATACAAGATATATGGACTATAATGGACAAATACATGAAATTAGTAATCAGCAACATGATTTTGAATATAGAAATAGCATCTTTTCAAAAACAAAATGTATTATATTAGAAACAACTTTAAGTTTATCTTATGGAAATAAAGATATAATAAAAGCCAAAATGGATGAAAATATTTTATCAAGAAAAGAAAAGCAACCTATAGAATTTCCAAGTGCAGGAAGTTTTTTCAAAAGAGGAAATGATTTTATTACTGCAAAACTTATTGATGAAGCAGGACTTAAAGGAAAAAAAGTTGGAGGAGCAGAAGTTTCAACAAAACATGCCGGATTTATTATAAATAGTAAAGATGCAACATCAAAAGATGTAATGGAATTAGAAAAAGAAATAATTGACATTGTTTATAAAAAATTTGAAAAACAATTACAAGAAGAAGTACAAATAATAGGCGAAGATTAAAAGGAGAATATAAAATGAATGGTTTTTTAGAATGGTTTAAAGCAAATACAAAAATGAAAAGATGGATGTTTTTAATAATAGTAGGAATAATTCTTACATGCTATGGAATATCAGAAATATTAGTATTTAAGGAGTTATCATTTATTGAAGTAGGAAAAATAGTAATATCATTTGTTGTTGGATTTACTAGTATAATATTAGGAATAGTTTTTATTCAAAAAAGAACATTAGAACTTTTAGTAGAAGCTAGTGATACAAGAGCAGAAAGTGAAAATCAAAGTGCGGTAAAATCATTAATATTTAATAAAAAAGTATATGATAAAGGACCAAATATCGTTGTAATAGGTGGAGGGTCAGGACTAAATACTGTACTTAAAGGAATAAAAAATTATACAAGTAACATAACTGCAATAGTAACAGTATCTAATTATGGAAATATGCCAACAGATTCAAGAAAAGAGCTTGAAGTGTTACCATTAGGAGATATAAAAGAAAGTTTAATTGCCCTATCAAAAGACGAAAATTCTATGGAAGGAATTATGAATTTAAAATTTGATTCAGGTAAATTAAAAAATTTATCTTTTAGTGATATATATTTTTCAGCAATGGAAAAATTATATGGAAATTTTACAGACTCTATAGAAGAAAGTAAAGATATATTAAACATTGTAGGAAGAGTACTTCCAGTAACTTTAGATGAAATGCATATAGTAGCAGAGCTTCAAGATGGAACAATAATAGAACAAAAAGATAAAATAGCAGAAATTGTATATAAAAAAGTTAGTAAAATTAATAGAATATATTTGTCACCAACTAATTGTAGACCAGCACCAGGAGTATTAGAAGCAATTGAAAATGCAGATGCAATAGTAATTGGACCAGGAAGTTTATATACAAATGTAATTCCAAACTTATTAGTTAAAGGTGTTTCAAAAGCAATAAAAGAAAGTAAAGCAATGAAAATATATGTAACTAATATTATGACAGAACCAGGACAAACAGATAATTATAGTGTATATGATCATATAAATACAATTATTGAACACGCAGGAAGAGGAATTGTAGAGTATTGTATATATGATACTGGAGAAATAATACCAGAAATTATAAAAAGATATAATAAAGAAGGCGCAGACTTAGTTGAGCAAGATATTTCTAAAGCAAAAGAACTTGGAGTTAAATTAATTCAAAGAGATTTAGCATATGTAAATGGAGAATTTATAAGACATAACCCAGCATCTGTTGCAGAATCTATTATAGAATTAATTTGTGAAGATTTAAAATTTAAAGATTCTCAAAATACACCAGAATATTTTATGATGAATACAAGATTAAAAGAAAGTAAAATAAAAAATAAATCAAAAGCAAAACCTAAAAGATTAAAAGAAAAAAGAAATAATAGATTTAAAGAAAAAGAAGAAGTAAGAAAACCAAGTAAATTTGGAATAAAATACAAAGAAAGAATAGAAACAATAAAAAATGCAGATAAACAAACTCAAAAAAATAAGAAGAATATAAATAAACAAAAAGAGCAAAAAAATATTGAGCAAAATGAGATAAAAGCAGCTCATATGAAACCAAAACATACAAAGATAGAAAAGTTGAAAACAAAGAAGTAATACAAGGGAGATACTAATGAAATATAATAAAAAAGATTTATTATTAGAAAATGGAATAACAAAAGAATGGATAATAACAAATGGAATAGGAGGATATAGCAGCTCTACAATAATAGGAGCAAACACAAGAAAATATCATGGATTATTAGTAGCACCACTTATGCCACCAGCTAGTAGACATTTAATATTATCTAAAATAGATGAAAGTATAGAAATAAATGAAAAAAAATATAATTTATATACAAACATGTGCAAAAATTATATATCTGAAGGATATAAGTATTTAGAAGAGTTTGAAAAAGATTATATTCCAATATTTACATACAAGGTAGAAAATATTATTATTAAAAAATTGATATGTATGGAATATAGAAAAAATACAGTATGCATATTATATAAAATAAAAAATCAAAATACTAAAACAAAGCTAAATTTGGCACCAATATTAAATTTTAGAGATTTTCATCAAATGAATACAGACCATAACTATAAAATTAACCAAGAAATCAATAAAAATAAAGTGAAATTGGTTATAGATGATAATAGCACATTTCCAATATATATATATTCTAGTGAAGGAAAATATATAGAACATAAAAACGATATATTTAAGAATATGTATTATATTGAGGAAGAAAAAAGAGGTTTTTTCCCAGAAGAAGATTTAATAGTATCAGGAAAATATGAAATAGAATTAGAACCAAATGAGGAAAAAGAAATTTCTATTATTTGTTCATTAGAAGAAAATATAGAACAAATTAGTGCAAAGCAAGTAATAAGTGATGAAATTGCAAGAATAAATGGATTAATTTTTGATAGTGAATTAATAAAAAATAAAGATTTAGAAAAAATAAAAAATCATAGAGAGTTTATAAAAGATTATATTGTAGCAGCAGATAATTTTATAGTATATAGACCAAATTTTGGATTACATACTATAATTGCAGGATATTATTGGTTTCTAGATTGGGGAAGAGATAGCTTAATATCATTTGAAGGATTGTTATTAAAAACCAAAAGATATGATATTGCAAGAGAAGTTCTTTTAACAACAATAAGAGATATAAAATTTGGACTAGTTCCAAATGGATATTCTGGTTATGATAATAGACCATTATATAATAGTGTAGATAGTTCTTTACTATTATTTGAACAAGTACATAAATATTTAAAATATACATCAGATTTTAAATTTATAAAAGATAATATATATGAAAAATTAATAGAAATAATAGATGCATATATAAAAGGAATAGATGTTGATAATAATAACATTTATTTAGATACAGATAATTTAATTGTATCTGGAACTGAAGAAACACAAAATACATGGATGGATGCTAAATATGGAGACTTTGCTGCTACACCAAGAAATGGAAAAGCGGTTGAAATAAATAGTATGTGGTATAATAGCTTAAAAATATTAGAAGAATTAACAATTATTTTTAAAGATAGCAAAAAGGCAAAAAAATATACAGATTTAGCAAATAAATGTCAAAAATCTTTTAAAGAAAAATTCTATAATTCTAAAAAGAAATGTTTATATGATGTTTTAGGAGATGCTAAAATAAGGCCAAACCAATTATTTAGTATAGGATTAACATATAAAGTATTAGAACCAAGTTCTATAGAAGCAAAAACAATGTTTGAAACAGTAACAAAGAAATTATTAAATAATTATGGATTAAAAACTTTAGCAAAAGGAGAAAAAAATTACATAGAAGTATATGAAGGCGATGGATTTAAAAGAGATATGAGTTATCATCAAGGTATCACATGGCCATGGCTTTTAGGAATATATAATGATAGTTTTAAAGCTATTTTGCAAGCTACAAAAAATAAAAAAGAAAAAATAGAATTACAAGAAAAATATAATAAATTTATAGAAAATATTACTAAAACATTTGAAAAATCTATATATGAAGATGGATGTGTTGGAAGTATATCAGAAATATATGATTCAAATTCTACACATTTACCTAAAGGAGCAGTAGCACAAGCTTGGAGCGTAGCAGAAGTTTATAGAATTTTATTAGAAAAATAAAAAAAGGAGTAAATATATGGTAACAGTAGAAAATTTAGAACAAGAATTAAAAACAGATAAGTTAAATAAAAGCATATATTTACTTTATGGAGAAGAAACATATCTTTTAGAAAATGCTGTAAAAAAAATAAAAACAAAATTTGGTGAAATTGTAGATGGTATAAATTATATAAAAATAGATGAAACAAATGTAATTAATATAATTTCAGATATAGAAACACCAAGTTTTGGATATGAAAAAAAATTGATAATTGCAAAAAATACAGGACTTTTTAAAAAGGAAACAAAAACAAAAACATCTTTATTGCTAGAATTTTCTAATAAATTAAAACAATATATAGAAGAAAATATAGATGTAATAAATAAAACTTGCATAATAATTTTTATAGAACAAGAAGCAGATAAAAATCAGTTATATTCTATAATAGATAAATATGGGGAAGTTTGTAATTTTGAAGCACAAAAATTACCTCAAATAATTGGAAGAATTAAATATATTTGTAATGCATATAAAGTGAATATAGATGAACAAACACTAAAATATTTTGTAGAGTGTTGCGGAACAAATATGCAAGATTTAATAAATGAAATAAGGAAATTAATTGAATTTGCAGAAGAAAATGGAACTATAAAAAAAGAAGATATAGATCTACTTTCAATAAAAGTATTAGAAGCAAAAATATTTGATTTAACAGATAATTTAGGGAAGAAAAATATAAAACAAGCTTTAGAAATATTAAAAAATTTAATATATGCAAAAGAACCAGTACAAAAAATATTAATAACATTATATAACCATTTTAAAAAGTTATATATAACTAAATTAGCAGAAAAAAGTAACAAAAATTTAGCAATATCATTAGGATTAAAACCAAATCAAATGTTTTTAACAAGTAAATATAGTATGCAAGCAAAATATTTTAAAGAAGAAGAATTAAGAGCTATATTAGAAGAACTAATAAATATAGACAAAAATTCAAAACAAGGATTAATAGATTTACAATTAGGATTAGAAGCAATACTTTGTAAATATTGTTCATAATAAAATGAATAAAAAACACCTTTTTTTCTAAAAATAGTATTAGAAAGAGAGGTTTTTATTTTGTATAATTTCAGAACAGATTTAGCAAATGAAAGAGTTGAACTTTTTAAAAAAGCATCTAAAATAGAAAACGAAATTCCAGGAATAGAATTAAAAGAAGAACAAGTAGATGAAAAAATAAAAGTATTTACTGTAAATGTATTAAATAATCAAGGAGAAGAAGCAATAGGAAAACCACAAGGCTCGTATATCACAATAGATGTAAAAGGCTTAAAAATTGCAAGTGAAGAAGAAATTCAAAAAACAGCAGAAGTATTATCTACACAATTAACAAATCTAATAAATAAATATACACAAGCATTAGATGAAATATTAGTAGTAGGACTTGGAAATATATATGTTACGCCAGATAGTTTAGGACCAAAAGTAATTAATGATATAGATATAACAAAACATTTAATAGAATATGTACCACAATATGTAGATATAAATAATACAAGGCCAGTATGTGCGATATCTCCAGGAGTGCTTGGAACAACAGGAATAGAAACAGGAGATATTTTAAAAGGAATAGTAGAAAATGTAAAACCAAAATTATTAATAGTAATAGATAGCTTAGCATCAAGAAGTATGGATAGAATAAGCTCAACAATTCAAGTAGCAGATACAGGAATAGTACCAGGAGCGGGAGTAGATAATAAACGAAAAGAATTAACAAAAAATTCCTTAGGAATACCAGTTATAGCAATAGGAATACCAACAGTTGTAGAAACAGCAGTAATAGTAAATGATAGTATGGATTTATTTATAGAAGAATTACAAAATAAAGGAGAATCTAACGAATACTTAAATAAATTAAAAAATGAAGATAATTATGAAGTAATAAAAGAAAGCTTAATTCCAAATGAATATAATTTTATAGTAACACCAAAAGAAATAGATGAGTTAATAGAAAATATGAGTAGCATTGTAGCAAGAGGAATAAATATGAGCATGTAAAAATTTATAAAAATAAATGTAAAACATATAATAAGCCTAAATGAACAGGGTAGAAAAGATAAAGTAAATAATTAGTTTTTCTGCCTTGTTTTCCATTATATAAATTAATAAAAACAATAGGTAAAATAGTAAATAAAGTAAGTAAAATATATGGATAATAATAATTAGAATTTATTATATTAGGTAAAAATTTAATAATAGTAAGCAAAATAAATAAGCTATTCATAAATATCTTTTTATCTTTAAATAAATAAAAAATAAAAATAATAGCAACTCCATAATAACCATAATCAACACGTAATAAATTACCAATAAAACAAAGAATAATGGCACTTAAAAGTCCTAAACTTTTATATTTAATTTTATCATAAATAAAAATTGCAAGTAATCCAAGTATTAAAGTAAAAAATATATTAAGAGACATTACATCTTTTGAAAAAATACTTAAAAATAACATAAAAGGAGCTTGTGAAACTAAAGCAAAAATTCCAAGCCTAATAAAATATCTCTTTAAATCTCTGGTATGTAAATAACCTTCGCTAATTTGAAAAGCAAATATAGGAAATGCTATTCTACCAACATAATTTAAAGGACTAAAACTAGAAAATAAACAATCACCTAAATGGTCTATAAACATAGAACACATTGCAATTAATTTTAAAACAAAACTTGTCATAAACTCTAATACTCCTTACAAATAATATATTAACTTAAATGAAAAATAAAAGCAAGAAAAAATAAGAAATTTACGGTGAATTGAAAAAGTAAAGTATATTTGTTAATGTTTAGACTAATTATAAATATTTTAACCGTAAATAATAATTGTATTTATATATTTTTCCATTCGCCCCATTAAAGAAAATGTATTTAAATACCAACAGTACTTAATACTTGAAATTATTTGGATTTAAAGCTATTTATAAATTATATTAACATTTTCTAAAACGGTCCCCACGAACCATTACAAACTATATAAATACAATTATTATTTACTACTCTACTTATTTTGGTCTGAACAATAACTTATATTTAGAAAAAATTCACAAAACCTATTGCCAAAAATAAAATTGTTAGGTAGAATATAAATAGTAGATTAAAA
>CAYVYP010000037.1:0-14405 GCA_964455975.1 uncultured Lachnospiraceae bacterium | reverse complement strand
TTACTCTACTGTGTTTTTTGTCCCATTTGAAAGTGTCATCTAAACATTTTTTATTAAATCCCTAAATGAACTTCACAAATGGCGATTTTTTTATTTTATTTTATTTTTATAGCAGTTTCTAAAGCTAATTTTATCATATCATTTAAAGATTTTTCTCTAGCCTGGCTTGATATTTGTTCTTTTTTGTAATGATTATCTACAACAGTAAGTAAACAAGCAGCTTTTTTATTTAAATATTTAGCAGTATAGAATAAAGCAAAAGCTTCCATTTCAGCTCCTATAATATTTAATTCTGTAGGGAAATTATTAATAAAATTACCTAAATTATCTACATAATAGTCAAAACATTCACTACATACAGTATCACCTAATACAATATTTATATTTTCTTTTTTAGATGTTTCTAAAATTAAATTATTTAATTCTAAATCAGCTTCTTCAATATGAGTATTAGCTCCATTTAAAGCATATGCGAAATTACCGTGGAGTGTATGATTTATTAACCAATATAGTATCTAAAAGATTTAAGTCTTTTGTATATCCTCCACAAGATCCAATTCTAATTATTGTATCTACATTATAAAATTTATATAATTCATATGAATAAATACCAATACTTGGCATTCCCATTCCAGATGCAAATACAGTTATTTTTTTATCTTTATATGTTCCAGTATAAGCAAGCATATTTCTTACAGAATTTACTTGTATTACATTTTCTAAAAAATTATCTGCAATATATTTTGCACGAAGTGGGTCTCCAGGCATTAATACAATATTTGATATATCCTCTTTTTTTGCTTCAATATGTGGTGTCATAATAAACCTCCTTGTTTTAATATTTGTAGTAATTGTAATATAAAAAAAATTATATTACAAGGAAAAATAAAAATAAATTATATATACAGTATTTATAATAAAGTATTAAAATATTCTAAAAAAATAAGATAAACATATAATAATAAAGAATGTGAAAACTATGTGAATTTTAATATTTTAGTATTGACATTTAAATTAAAAGGGTATAAATTATTAGCAGTCACAAACAAAGAGTGCTAAAATTTCATAATAAGGAGGAATTTGAAAATGTTAAAACCATTATCAAACAGAGTAGTAATAAAAATGTTAGAAGGTGAAGAAACTACAAAAAGTGGAATTATTTTAAGTGGATCATCAAAAGAAAAGCCACAAACAGCAGAAGTAGTGGCAGTTCGGACCAGGAGAAATAAAAGATGGAAAGTTACAAGAAATGTATGTAAAAATAGCAGATAAAGTTGTTGTAAACAAATATGCAGGTACAGAAATAAAATATCAAGGTGAAGAATATATCATATTAAAACAAGATGATATATTAGCAATTATAGAATAATTTTTAGGAGGAATTTTATTATGGCAAAAGTTATTAAATATGGAGAAGATGCAAGAAAATCTTTATTAGAAGGTGTTAATAAATTAGCAGATACTGTTAAAGTAACTCTAGGACCAAAAGGTAGAAATGTTGTACTAGATAAAAGCTTTGGAGCACCTCTTATTACAAATGATGGTGTTACAATAGCAAAGGAAATTGAATTAGAAGATAGTTTTGAAAATATGGGAGCAAGATTAGTAAAAGAAGTATCTACTAAAACAAATGATGTAGCAGGAGATGGAACTACAACAGCAACAGTTTTAGCACAAAGTATGATAAAAGAAGGAGTTAAAAATGTTGCAGCAGGTGGAGATCCAATGGCTATAAAAAGAGGAATTGATAAGGCAGTAGATGAAGCAGTAGATGCATTAAAGCAAATCAGTTCAAAAATTAATGGAAAAGAAGATATTGCAAGAGTTGCAAGTATATCTGCAAATAGTGAAGAAGTAGGAAAACTTATTTCAGAAGCAATGGAAAAAGTTTCTAAAGATGGAGTTATAACAATAGAAGAATCTAAAACATCAAATACAGAGTTAGATGTAGTTGAAGGTATGCAATTTGATAAAGGATATGTATCTCCATATATGGTTACAGATACAGAAAAAATGGAGGCTATAATGGATAGCCCATATATATTAATTACAGATAAAAAGATTTCAAATATACAAGAAATACTTCCATTATTAGAAAATTTAATGCAAGAATCTGGAAAACTTGTAATAATATGTGATGATGTAGAACAAGAAGCATTATCAACACTTGTACTTAATAAATTAAGAGGAGTGCTAAATGTTGTTGCAGTAAAAGCTCCTGGATATGGTGATAGAAGAAAAGAAATGTTAGAAGATATAGCAATTTTAACAGGAGGAGAAGTTATAACATCAGATTTAGGATTAGAATTAAAAGACACAACTATTGAACAGTTAGGAAAAGCAAGACAAATTAAGGTTCAAAAAGAAAATACAATAATAGTAGATGGCTCTGGAGATAAAGCAAAAATAAAAGATAGAGTTAGTCAAATAAAAGCACAATTAGAAGAAACAAAAAGTGAATTTGATAAAGAAAAACTTCAAGAAAGATTAGCTAAAATGTCTGGAGGAGTTGCAGTAATAGGTGTAGGAGCTGCAACTGAAGTTGAAATGAAGGATAAAAAATTAAGAATTGAAGATGCATTATCAGCAACAAAAGCAGCAGTTGAAGAAGGAATAGTTTCTGGTGGAGGAACAGCATATGTAAACATTATTCCTAAAATAGAAAAGCTTTTAGATTCATTAAATGATGATGAAAAACTAGGAGCAAAAATTGTATTAAAAGCATTAGAAGAACCAGCAAAACAAATAGCAATAAATGCAGGACTAGAACCAGCAGTAATATTAGAAAAAATAAAAAAATCTGAAATAGGAATAGGTTTTGATGCAAAAGAAGAAAAATATGTAGATATGAAAAAACAAGGAATAGTAGATCCTACAAAAGTAACTCGTAGTGCACTTCAAAATGCAGCTTCAATAGCATCAATGGTACTTACAACAGAAAGTATAGTAACAGAAAAGAAAGAAGAAAAATCATGTAACTGCGGAAACCATGATATGCCAGCAGGCGGAATGGATGGAATGTATTAATAGTTAACTAAAATGGAATAAAAAGTGTATAACAATAATAAATTATAAATAAAAGGGGGAAAAACAATGGCAGAAAACAAAGAAACAGTAGAGAGCCAAGAAGAAAAAAAGCAGCAAGATACAAAAGAAACTAAAAAAGTAATAGATACAAAAGATATTAAAGAAGAAACATCTAATACTGTTAATAAAGTAAAAGATACAATAAAAAATGTGGATATAAAAAAAGATAGTATTGAAACCAAAAGTTTTATTGTTGAATTATTTAAAGATCCATTAGGAAAAATAAATGAAATAGTATCAAAAGATACAAGTAAATATTTTAAATATGCAATAATAATATTAATCGTTTGGACAATAGCAGTATGCATAAAATCGATTTCATCAAAAATTGGATTTTGGGGATATGGTCCAAATGGATTTAACTATATTTTGGCTATAGTAAAAACAACATTAGCGCCAATATTTGGAGTAATAGTAATGTCTGTTATAATATTTGTAATGAATAAAACAAATAAAAAAGAATTAACAACAATAATTTCAGCAGTTACAACTACTAAAGTTCCAATTGTTATTGCATCAATTATAAGTTTATTAACAATATTTAGCGGGAATATAAGTACATTAACAGCACCATTTACAATTTTGTGCTCAACAATTTCAATTGTACTATTGTTCTTTGCAATGAAAAATATATTTGGTCAAGAAAAAAATTCGGAATTTATAAAAAAATTTGCTTTAGTAGAAGTAATTTATTATGGTATATACATATTAATATCTTTTTTAGGAATATATATATAAAAATATAAAATAAAACCATGTCAAGGTAGGAATCTATTTTTGACATGGTTTTTTTAGTTTTTACCTAATATTCATTGACTTTTATAGGGGTTGTGGTGTATTATATATGTGTTAAATTGAGTTTTTTGTATATAAATATTTGTATAAGATAAAAAACTTTCAAGGAGGAAAATTAATGGGAGAAGTTATAGTTGTAACATCTGGTAAAGGTGGAGTAGGAAAAACAACAACAACAGCAAATCTTGGCTCAGCATTAGCAGTAGAAGGAAAAAAGGTATGTTTAATAGATACAGATATTGGACTTCGTAATCTTGATGTTGTAATGGGATTAGAAAACAGAATAGTATATGATATAGTTGATGTTGTAGAAGAAAAATGTAAATTAAGACAAGCTTTAATAAAAGACAAGCGTTTTCCAGAACTATTTTTATTACCAGCAGCTCAAACAAGAGATAAAAGTGCAGTAAATGAAGAACAAATGAAAGATTTAACTGGAAAGTTAAAAGAAGAATTCGACTATATACTAATAGATTGCCCAGCAGGAATTGAACAAGGTTTTAAAAACGCAATAGTTGGAGCAGATAGAGCTGTAGTTGTTACAACAGCAGAAATATCAGCAATTAGAGATGCAGATAGAATAATAGGATTATTAGAAGCATCAGACATAAAAAATCCAGAACTAATTGTAAATAGATTAAGACCTAATATGGTTAGAAAAGGTGAAATGATGGATGTAGATGACATTGTTGATCTACTTTCAATAGGTTTAGTTGGAGTTGTACCAGATGATGAATACATAATAACTCAAACAAATAAAGGAGAGCCTGTAATATCAAATAAAAAAGCTCCTTCTGGAAAAGCATATATGGAAATAGCAAAAAGAATATTAGGAGAAAATATTGATGTATCTGTTCCAGGAAAAGAGAAAGGTTTCTTTACAAGAATAAAAAATATATTTAAGAGAAAATAAAATATTACAGGAGGAATATAAATGTTTGAAAATATTATAGAGTTTTTTAAAAAAATAACAAAGCAAGAAAAAAAGCAAACAAATAAGGATACGGCAAAGGAAAGATTACATTTAGTACTTATGCAAGATAGGGCAAATGTATCTGCAGATTTTCTTGATTTAATGAAACAAGAAATAATAGAGGTAATAAAAAAATATATAGATGTAGATGAAAATTCTATAGATGTTAGACTTACCAACAAAACAAATAGTGATGGTACAACAGGAGCACCAGCATTATATGCTAATATTCCAATTGTTAGTATAAAAGAAGAAGCTAAAAAAATAGATAATAAAAAACAAGAAGAAAAGCAAGAAATTGAGGACATAAAAGAAGCTAAAAAGATAATAAAACAAGAGGAAGCTAAAATTGCGAAAGAAAATGAAGATAAAAAATCTGAAGCAAAAGAAGCAGTAGAAGCAAAAAAACAAGAAGAATTAGAAATAAAAAAAGAAGAAGAAAAAGTAGAAACAGAAAATAAAGAAGAATTAAAAGAAATTAAGGAAGAACCTAAAAAAGAAGATGCTTTAGAAGAAGATTCAAAAGAAAAAGAAATTAAAAATTCAGAATCAGATAAAAATGAAATGAAAGCATAATAAAAAGAGGTTTTAAGTGAAAAATAAAATATTAAAAAATATTGAATGGGGAATACTGTTTGCTACATTAATATTAGTAATAATTGGATTAATTGCACTTTTTTCATCAACGCAAAATTCAGATTATGAAGAATTTAAAAAACAAATAATATGGATTGCAGTTGCAATACCAGTTATGTTGATTTTTACATTTGTAGATTATACATTAATAGCAAGAGCCTCTCCATTTTTTTATGGAATATTTATAATACTGCTAATAGCAGTATTGTTTACAACCACAATAAATGGTGCAAGTAGTTGGTTTGATATAGGACCATTTTCTTTTCAACCAGCAGAATTTTCAAAAGTATTTGTAATTATATTTATTGCAAGTATGTTAGTAAAAATTCAAAGTAAAGGAAAAAATCAAATTAATAGACCAACTAGGTTATTAATAATACTTGCTATAGTTGCAGTTCCTGTACTACTTATTATAAAACAGCCAGATTATGGTACAGCAATAGCATATTTATTAGCATTAGTATTAATGTTATTTGCAGCAGGAATAGATAAAAAATATATAATAGCATCAATATTAATTGTAGCAATTGTGTTGCCATTATCATACTTTTTTATATTACCAGAACATGCTAAAACAAGAATAGATGTATTTTTAAATCCAAATTTAGACCCTAGAGGAGCTCGGATATAATGTAATACAATCAAAACTTGCAATAGGTTCAGGACAATTAATAGGAATGGGATTATTTAAAGGTAATCAAACACAATTAGGCTTTTTACATCCTAAAACAACTGATTTTATCTTTTCAGTAATTGGAGAAGAAATGGGGTTTATAGTTGCAGGAGCAGTTATTATTTTATATGTAATGTTAATAAGTAAAGCAATATATGTTGCAAAAACTGCAAAAGATGATTTACGGTTCATATATTGCAATAGGAATAGTGGGAATATTGTTATTTCATATGATAGAAAATATTGGAATGACAATGGGATTATTACCTATAACAGGAGTACCATTATTATTTGTAAGTTATGGAGGAAGTTCACTACTTACAAGCTTTATAATGATTGGACTGCTTTTAAATATTAGTGGAAGAAGAAAGAAAACTATATTTGTAGAATAAGATAAAGCACATATATGAAAATATGTGCTTTATTAAAAATAAGGAGCACAAAATGTATTTAGATAAAATAAAAATAGGTGATATAGAGTTAGAAAATAATATATTTTTAGCACCAATGGCAGGAATTACAGATAAGGCATTTAGAAAAATTGTAAAAATGTATAATCCTGGCTTAGTCTATACAGAAATGGCAAGTAGTAAGGCAATATTTTATAATGATGAAAAAACAAAAAAATTATTAGATATAGAAGATGAAAAAAAGCCAATAGCAGTTCAAATATTTGGAAGTGATATACAAACAATGGCATATGCATCAAAATATGTAAGTAATTTTGCAGATATTATAGATATAAATATGGGTTGCCCAGCTCCAAAAGTTGTAAAAAATGGAGATGGAAGTAAGCTTTTAACAAATTTAGAATTAGTAGGAAAAATAGTAGAAGCTGTTGTTAAAAATAGTAATAATGTTCCGGTAACAGTAAAAATAAGAAAAGGTTGGGATGAAGAAAACATAGTAGCTGTAGAAGCAGCAAAAATAATTGAAGCAAATGGAGCAAAAGCTATAACTGTTCATGGAAGAACAAGAAATGAATTTTATACAGGTAAAGCAGATTGGGATATTATTAGAAAAGTAAAAGAAGCGGTAAAAATACCAGTAATAGGAAATGGAGATATAACATCAAGGGAGGATGCAAAAAGAATCTTTGAACAAACTGGTGTAGATGGAATAATGATAGGAAGAGCTTCTCTTCGGAAACCCTTGGATTTTTAAAGAAATAATAGATTATTTAAAAACAGGAGAAAATTTAGAAAAAATAAATCATATAGAAAAATTAGAAATAATATTAAAACATATAGAATTAGAAACTTATGAAAAAGGAGAAATAGCTGGAATTAAAGAAATGAGAAAACATATCAGTTGGTATATAAAAGGTGAAGCAAATTCAAGTGGGATAAGAGATAATATAAATAAATTAACAACTAAAAATGAAGTAATAGCATGTCTTACAGAATACTTTAAGACATTATAGAATACAATAAAAGAAGAATAGATTAAATCTATTCTTTTTTTGGAGGAATAGCTATGAAAAATAAAAAAAAGATAATTATTATAACAATAGTTTTAATATTAATTTGCATAATTTTATATTTTTTTATTAAAAATAATTATAAACTAAATAATTCTGGAAATACTATAAATAACTTTAAAGAAGATATTTTAAATATAAGTGGTTATGAAGCTGAAATGGCGTTGGTAGTAAAAAGTAATAAAAATGAAAATAAGTATCAAATATACCAAAAATATGAGAAACCAAATTTATGCACTCAAATAGTATATGAACCAGAAAATATAAAAAAATTAACAACAATATATGACGGAAAAAATTTAAAAATAGAAAACAGCAAACTAAACTTAAGTACAATATATCAAAATTATGAATATTTAATAGAAAATAATTTATGGATTAATACTTTTATAGAAGATTATAAAAATAGCAATAATTCTATTAAATATGAAGATGATAATAAAATAATATTAGAAGTAAAAATTAAGAGTAATTTAAATTATTATCAAAGTATAAAAAAATTATATATAGATAAAAAAACAAATAAACCGACAAAATTAGAAATAAAAGATAATAACCAAAACTTGTCAGCATACATATTATATAATGAGATAAAAATTAAATAATCTCAAAGATATAGCTTAAAGCCTATTATTTAAAATATATCAAGAAACAATTCTTTAAATATACTAATAAGCAGGAGTGATTTAGATGGTAATAAAGAGAGGCGATATGTTTTATGCTGACTTAAGTCCAGTGGTAGGATCAGAGCAAGGAGGAGTACGACCAGTTTTAATAATACAAAATGATATGGGAAATAAACATAGTCCTACAGTAATAGCAGCAGCAATAACATCTCAAGTAGGAAAAAGTAAACTTCCAACACATATAGAAATAGATGCAAAACAAATAGCTGGACTTAAAGCTGATTCCGTAGTTTTAGCAGAGCAAATACGAACAATAGATAAAAGCAGATTAAAAGAAAAAATAGGTCATATTGAAGATACAAAAGTTATAAACAAAATTAATAATGCTTTAGGAGTAAGCTTCGGATTAGAAGAATAAAATATTAAAAGTAAATTTAAAAAGAGAGAATAAAATATTATTCTTTCTTTTGTTATTTACATATTATACAAATAATGATATTATTACATAAAATAATAAAGGAGCAATAATATGGCAAATAATTTCGATTTTTATGATAAAACCGCTTTGAAAGCTTATAATTTAGATTCTACAATGCGTTATCAATTAGGTAGATTAGAGGCTCTAGATATTTTTACAAGAGTACATAGTGAAAATGTCGCTAGTATTGTTTGTAGAGTTTGCGAATTTCTAAGGTTAAATAAAAATTTTACAGCTTATTGCACAATTTGTGGATATTTACATGATATAGGAAAATTATTTATACCAAAAGAAATATTAAATAAACCAGGAAAACTTACAGCCGAAGAATATGAGATAATTAAAACTCATACAACATCTGGATATAAATTATGTATGGAGGACATGGCATTAAGACCATATGCTAAAGCAGTAAAATTACATCATGAATCTTTAGATGGAACGCGGGTATCCAGAAGGATTAACTAAAAGAGAAATTCCAATGGAGGATCAAATTATTAAAGTTGCTGATGAATATGATGCAATAGTTACTAAAAGACAATATAAAACACATATAAATATTTCTGAGACATTAAAAGAAATTATAAAAGATACGGAGCCGGATGACATAACAGCAATTTTAGCTTTAGATAATGTAGCAGAAAAATCTAAATATGGAAAAATGAATAAACAAGTTGTAAGAGCTTTATTTAAAGTAGTAATAGAAGATACTGAATATGAAATTTGTGGAATTATGAGCTACGTAAAATACTTAAAAGAACAGATTAAAAGACTAAATTGCATGAATGATTATTATAAAAAGATGGAAAAAAGTAATAACGAAAAGAAGAAAAATTACTACAAAGAAGGCATAAAGATGCTTTTAACAAATGGAGAAACATTGGAAAACTTTCAAGGGATTTTAGAAGAGTACCAAAAAACATTAGATAATAAAGAAGACATGATTAATAAACTTTATTTAGAAATTAAGATAATAAAAAAATTAAGAGTATAATTCAAATGTTTTTTAAATAAGCATATAAAATACAAATTAATTTAAGAGGTAAGGTAATTGAATGCTTTAATAGAAGAACTTTATAAATTAGAGAAATTTAAAAATATTTCTGAAAAATTAAATAATATAGGCCAGGTAAGTATATCTGGTCTATCTTCAGTTGGAAAAATATATATAACAGCAGCCATGGCACAGCAAATGCAAAGTCCAATTTGCATAGTAACATATAATGAAATTGAAGCAAGAAGAATTGTAAGAGATTTATCATATTTTTCAGAAAATGTATATTTTTTTCCAAAAAAAGAAGTTGTAACATATGATTATATTGCAGAAAGCAAGGATTTACCATATGCAAGAATAGATATTTTAAATAAATTAAATAGTAAAGAAAATGCAATTGTAGTAACAACAATTGAAGCTATAATGCAAAAAATGATACCACAAAAAATAGTTTATTCTAATATAATTAATTTAGAAGTGGGAAAAGAATATAAATTAGAAGATATTAAAGAAAAATTAATAGGACTTGGCTATGAAAGATGCGATTTAATAGAGGGAAAAGGAACTTTTAGTATTAGAGGTGGAATATTAGATATTGCACAAACAGATAAAAAAGGTATTAGAATTGAATTTTGGGGAGATGAGATAGATAGTATACGCTATTTTAATATATCTGATCAAAGGTCAATTAGTAATATTCAAAAAATAGAAATTTTTCCTGCACATGAATATTTATTAGAAAAATCTTTAGATGAAGTTTGCAAAAAAATAGAACAAAGATATTTAAATAAAGAAAATCAATCAGAAAAAATTGTAAATAATGTAAAACAAGATATAGAAATAATAAAACAGGGAAATTATATAAGTAAAATAGATAAATATTTTGACAGTTTTTATACAGCTTCAAATACTTTTTTTGATTTTCTAAAAAAGGATTCTATAATCTTTTTTGATGAAGAAAATAAAATAAAAACAAGGGTAGAAGCAATTAAAAAAGATGTAGAAGCAATAATTAATACACTTATGGATAAAGAAAAAATTATTCCAGATGAGTTGTATTTAGAAGATTACAATAAAAAAATAGAAACAAAAAAACAAGTTTATTTAGAAACAATGGAGCTTGGAATTGGCAAAAAAAGAGAAAATATAGTATTTAATTTTAGAGATGTAAACTTTTATAAAAGTGCTATGGATATTTTTATAAATGATGTTCAAAAAGCAATATTGAATAATAAAACAGTAATTATTTTAGTTCAAAACAAACAAGAAAGTGAAAAAATTTCTAATTTGTTTTTAGAAAGAGATATTTCAAATAAATACATAGAAAAGTTAGATGTAAATGATATCAATGAAAAAGTTATTATTACTTTAGGAGCATTATCTACAGGTTTTGAGTGTTATGATTTGGATTTGCTAGTAATTTCTACAGATGAGATATTTAATAAAGATGTTAAAAAAAAGAAAATTACATCAGCAGCATTTAAACAAGGTGAAAAAGTAGTTTATCAAGATTTAAAAATAGGAGACTACGTAGTACATAAAACTCATGGAATTGGGCAATTTATAGGTGTAAATACAATAAAAGCAGATAATGTAACAAAAGATTATATTAAGATAAAATACAAAGGTGACGATATTCTATATATTCCTACAAATGCCTTAGATAGCATCAGAAAATATATAGGAGCAGGAGAAGCGGGACCTAAATTAAATAAACTAGGAAGTAAAGAATGGAGCCAAACTAAAGCAAAAGTAAAATCTAATTTAAGAGAAGTAGCAAGAGAATTAATAGAATTATATGCAAAAAGAAATAAAATTAAGGGATATGCTTTTTCAAAAGATACAATGTGGCAAAGACAATTTGAAGATAGTTTTCCATATACTGAAACAGATGATCAATTAAGATGTATTGAAGAAATGAAAAAAGATATGGAACTTCCAAAACCAATGGATAGACTACTTTGTGGAGATGTTGGATATGGAAAAACAGAAGTTGCAATACGTGGTGCATTTAAAGCGGTAATGGATCAAAAACAAGTTGCATATTTAGTACCAACAACAGTTTTAGCTAAACAACAATATGATTCATTTAAACAAAGAATGGAAGAATTTCCTATAAGAGTAGAACTTTTAAATAGATTTAGAACAAAAAAAGAGCAAGAAGCTATTATAAAAAAGCTAAAATTAGGAGAAATAGATGTAGTAATAGGTACACATAGAATACTTAGTAAAGATGTGGAATTTAAAGATTTAGGACTTTTAATAATAGATGAAGAACATAGATTTGGAGTTAAAGACAAAGAAAAAATAAAAGAATTAAAAACTACTGTAGATGTACTTACAATGACAGCAACTCCAATTCCAAGAACCCTTCATATGTCTATTGTTGGAGTAAGAGACATGTCTGTAATATATGAACCACCACAAGATAGAAGGCAAGTTCAAACATATGTATTAGAATATGATAAAGAAGTTATAAAAGAGGCCATAACAAAAGAATTAGAAAGAAATGGCCAAGTATTTTATTTATTTAATAATGTTGAAGGAATAGAAAAAAAGTCAATAGAAATAGCTGAATTAGTTCCAGAAGCTAAAGTTGCTTATGCACATGGAAAAATGTCTGGAAACGAATTAGAAGAAATTATGATGCAATTTGTAAATAAAGAATTTAATGTTTTAGTATGTACAACAATATTGGAATCTGGAATAGATATACCAAATGCAAATACAATAATTGTTGAAAATGCAGATAGGCTAGGATTAGCACAATTATATCAAATACGAGGTAGAGTTGGTAGAAGCAATAAACAAGCATATGCATATATAACATATAAACCAGATAAACTATTATCAGAAATAGCAGATAAAAGGTTAAAAGCAATAAAAGAATTTACAGAATTTGGCTCTGGTTTTAAAATTGCAATGAGAGATTTGGAAATAAGAGGAGCAGGCAGTCTACTTCGGAGAAATACAACATGGACATATGGAACAAGTTGGATATGATACATATTGTAAATTGCTAGATGAAGTTGTAAAAGAAATGCAAGGAATAGAAATAAACCAAGAAGATGATGATGTTCAAATAGATTTAAATATTTCTAGTTATATACCAGATGAATTTATAGAAGATTCAGCATCAAAAATAGAAATATATCAAAACATTGCATTATGTAGAACAGAGGAAGATATACAAAATGTTATAGATGAAATAATAGATAGATATGGAAATATGCCTAGAGAAATAGAAAATTTAATAGAAATAGCAAGAATAAAATATTTAGCAAAACAAGGAGCTATAATTAAAATTACTGGTAAAAAAGAAGCAATAGTGTTTAACTTTAATCCAGCAAAATTTAAAATGGAAATAGTAGATGATTTACTTAAAAAATATAGAAATCAAATTAGATTTTCACCAGCAAAAGATCCATATATTACTCTAAAATTAGAAACAACATCAGAAGAAAAAATATTAAAACAAATAAAAGAATTTTTGAAAGATTTGAATTAATTGTCAAAAAAACTATTGACAATTATTTACAATTACATTAAACTAATATTATGAAGTAAGGTTTTACAGAGACAAGTGTGGTTATCATTAGTACTACTAATCACCGTTTTTGCCTTAATAATTGTAATAATTACAATATTAAGTGAAAAATAAAAAATCACACCTCTGTAGCTAGCCACTCTTAGGTGTGATTTTTCTATCCAAAGATGGTAGCCACACTTTTTAATGTGTTACCTTATTTCTATAATTATTATAACATAAAATAAAAAAAAGTAAAGTCCCTAATAGACAAAAAAGGAGAAATTTTAAATGCAAGTTATTACAAGTAAAGAGAATGAATTTGTTAAGGAAATTCGCAAACTTAAAGATAAAAAACATAGAGATGAAAAAAATGAATTTATTATAGAAGGTATTAAATTAATAGAAGAAGCAATTGTAGAAAAAGCGAAAATTAAAACAATAGTAGTTTGTGAAGAATGTATGAAAGATGGGGCAATGGATAAAAATGTACTATATGAAATTGCAAAATATAATTGCATATATGTAAGTGAAAAGGTTTTTAAATTACTTACAGATGTTTCAAATCCACAAGGAATACTTGCAGTTATCGAAAAAAATGGAAAAGAAGATGAAATAAATTATAACGAGGATATAATAGTTGTTTTAGATGGAATACAAGACCCAGGTAATCTAGGAACAATCTTAAGAACTGTAGATAGTGCTAATCTAAAACAAATTATTGTATCAGACATAACAGCAGATGTATATAATCCAAAAGTTGTACGTTCTACAATGGGAGCAATATTTAGAGTAAAAGTCATAGAATCTAAAAATTTAATAGAAACATTAAAAATAATAAAAAAGCATAAATTTAAAATTATCTCAACATCATTAGATGATTCAAAAAGCATATATGACATAGATTACAACAAAAAAGTAATAGTAATAGGAAATGAAGCAAATGGAGTATCTGAACGAATACAAAAATTGTCAGATGAAAAAATAAAAATACCAATGTTAGGAAAAACAGAAAGCTTAAATGCTTCAGTAGCAGCTGGAATTGTAATATATGAATATGTAAGAAATAAAATAAAAAATTTATAAAACCTATTGCCAAAAATAAAAAGATTAGGTAAAATATAAATAATAGATTAA
>CAYVYP010000036.1:0-14456 GCA_964455975.1 uncultured Lachnospiraceae bacterium | reverse complement strand
AAAAGTAATTATTCAAAATTTAGTAAATAAACTTTGGTTTAGAACTGATGATATTTTTACAATAGAGGATATTCAAAAACAAATAGGTAAAGAGGAAAAAAAGAAAATTTCAAAAAATATTTCAGAAAATGCAAAAGAAACTAAATTTAATTACTTTTTAAATTCTTTCAATTCTAGAAATTCTAGCTTATCAGAGGGTTATACTAAATATTCTCAACTAGATTATGTTTATGACACTAATTTTTTTACTCAGAATTTAGAAACATTTTCCTGTTTATCATTTTTATCTGATGGAAATAAAATTCTGGTTCCTAGTAAATTAAAATTAGTTCCTTATTTTGAAGAGAAAGGAGTTGCCTCTCATAAAAAAATATAAAATTTTATTTATTTTTATTTTGTTTCTATTATTTATATCAATTTTTATTTCAAATTCTTTTGCAGCTACTGGTGATCCTAAAATTGTAACTACTATAAAAAAAGCTTTTGAAAAAATAGAATCTTGGATTTTAACATTATCTACTCCTGCTGCAGCTGTTGCTGTTGGCACAGGTATATTTATGAAAAAGTTTAGCTTTGGTGATGAGGAAAGAATTAGAACTGGTAAGAAAATAATAAGAAGCTCTTTATTCTCATATGCCTTTATTTTAGCTATAGATTTGATTTTAGCAGCAATAAAAGCATTAATTAAATAGGATGTGATTTTTTGAATAACACTATTAATATATCAGAAACTATAATAAATACTATTAATACAATGTTTCAAAATTTATTTTCTAATATAGATAATAATATTTATTCAATTTTAGATGATATAACATTTATAAATACTGATTTTTTCGATAATTCTTATTTTGAAAAAATATTAGGAAATTCTTCTTCTGGAATATTACTTATATCCAATTCTATTCTTTTTGGATTTGCTTTATATTATATTATCAAATTATTTTTATCGAATTTTACATATATTAAAATCAGTTCTCCTATGCAATTTATATTTAAATTAATTATTATTTCAATTTTTGTAAACAATTCTTTTTTTATTTGTGAAAAAATTGTTTATTTATTTTCTTTATTTTCTTCTTCTATTAGAGAATTAGGTGAAACACTATTTAATAAAAATATTTGTTTTTCACAACTTGTTTTAGATTTAAATAAAACTATCTATGTTGAAAGTTCTTCTTTTAATATATTTTCTTTTGATGGATTATTAAAAAGTTTTATTTCTATAAATTTATTTAATTTAGTTTTTTCATTCTCATTAAGATATATTATTTTAAAATTCTTAATTCTAATTTTTCCATTTTTATTAATTAGTACTCTAAATAATTCACTTTCTTTTTTATTTAAATCCTGGTTAAAATTATTTTTTTCTTTATTATCCATTCAAATTAGTGTTTCTATTTTACTTTTAATAATGTTTTCTACAAATTATGAATCTTCAAATTTATTATCAAAATTTATTTACCTTGGTTCAATTTTAGCTATTACAAAAGTTAATTATTTTACATCCCAATTTTTTGGAAGTCCAAATATAGAATCTTCTTTTAATGTATCTAATATTTCTTCTATTTTCAAAAAAACTTGATTTTTATTTTATGAAAGGGGTCTCTACTTTTATTTTTAAAAGTATTTATATTATGAAATTTATTTTTCCTCAAAATTATAATTTTAAAAGTAAATTATTAGGATTTTTAGATTATTATACAGCTATATTTAATATTATTTTTTTTATTTTTATTTTTTGTTTATCTAATTTATTATTTAAAAGTTTTGAATTTAAACTCTCTTTTATTATTATATTATATCTTCCAATACTAATATTTTCTTTTGTTGGTTTTAATGGTGAAAATATTTTGTATGTTTTTTTCTATTTATATAAATTTTTAAAAAACAGAAAAATATATTTATTTTTTAAATAGTTTTATTCTATTTTTTCATATTTCTAATTTAATATGACTTTATCAAATATAATTACACATAGTTTTAATTTCTATTGTAAAATCTCTTTTAAAATGATATAATTTTACAAAATACTTATTTAGATATGAAGGGATGATATTTTATGAAATTAGAGCAAAATGATAAACCTCTTATTTTTTCAAACACAGAAATTGCTGATGTTTTTTTTACAGAATATTTGTCAGAAGCAAGTGGTGATTTTATCAAAGTTTATTTATACATTCTTTTCTTATCAAAATATAATAAAGAAGTAAAATTAAATGATTTATATAAAAAACTTGAACTTCCTTTAAAAACAGTTCAAGATTCTCTTAAATATTGGGAAGAAGCTAACGTTATAACAAAAAAAAATACTGGTTATATAATAAATAATCTTCAAGAAATTCAGTTACATAAATTATATAATCCAAGAATAACTTCATCTTCTGCTCAAATAGCTCAAACAGAAAAAAGCAAATATCGTGCAAAAGCTATAGAAAATATAAATAATGAGTTTTTTCAAGGAGTTATGTCTCCATCTTGGTATAGTGATATTATCTTTTGGTTTGACAAATATTCTTTTGATGAACAAGTTATGATTGCTTTATTTAGATATTGTTTTAATCAATCAGCATTACATAGAAATTATATTCAAGTAGTAGCTGAATCATGGAATAAAAATAAAATTAAATCATTTGATGATTTAGATTTATATTATCAAAAACAAGAAAGAATAAATCAAATTAAAAATTCAATTTCTAAAAAACTTGGTTTATCAAGAAAATTAACCGTATATGAGCAAGCATACATTGAAAAATGGATTATAGATTATGGATTTAATCTAGATATTATTGAAATTGCTTTAAAAAAGACAACTTCTAAAACAAATCCTAATTTTGATTATTTAGATAAATTATTAACCGATTGGAAAGATAGAAATTTTAAAACTACTACTGATGTTCAAAACTTTTTAGATAGTATGAAACAAAAAAACAAGGATATAAAAGATTTACAAAAAAAATCTGGATATAATAACTTTTCTCAAAGAAATTATGATAATCTTGATGATTTATATGCTAATTTACAAAAATCACAAAATAGTTAAGAGGTGTTAATTTGGATAATTCTAGCTTAAAATTATTATTAAAAGAATATGAAGAAAAAAGATTGGCAGCAAATTTAAAAGCTTTATCAAAAAAAGAAGAATTATATTCTTTATCACCAAGACTTTTAGAAATAGATAATGCTCTAAATAAATCTGCTATACTTACAAGTTTAAATATGTTAAACTCAAATGATCCAGAAAAATTAAAAGACTTAAATAAAAAAATTTCTATTTTAAATCAAGAAAAAATACAAATTTTAAAATCTTTTAATGAATCTGTAGAATCACTACTTCCTTCTTATGAATGTAAAGAATGTAATGATACAGGTTATATAAATAATAATTCTTCAAATGCTAAACTTTGTAGTTGTATTAAACAAAAATTATTTGATATAGAGTATAATAAATCAAATATAAGTGGTTTATGTAATCAATCTTTTGATAAATTTAATTCTGCCTTGTATTCTGATTTAATAAATAAATCTAAATATAATGCAGACATTTCTCCAAGACAAAATATAGAAATAATAAAACAAATATCTAAAAAATTTATTGATAATTTTAATTCTCCTGAAGAAAAAAATCTTTTATTTACAGGTGATACGGGTCTTGGAAAAACATTTTTATCAAGTTGTATTGCAAAATCATTATTAGAACAAGGTAAGACCGTTCTTTATCAAACAGCACCAGTTATGTTAGACTACATAATTGATTATAAATTTGGAAAAGCAAATACATCTCAAAATATATATGATAGTTTATTAGATGTAGATTTACTAATAATTGATGATTTAGGTACAGAAAATATTAATAGTTTAAAATTTACAGAACTTTTTAAAATTATTAATACTAGATTATTAAATCAAGATAAAAAAATTACTAAAACTATTATTTCTACTAATTTAAGCCTAAGTGATTTATTTAAAATTTATAATGAACGAATTGGCTCTAGAATAGTCGGCTATTATAATATTTGTAGGTTTTTTGGAGAAGATATAAGATTTAAAAAAACAACCAATTAATGGTTGTTTTTTATTGTTTTTATTCTGTTATTTCATTATCTTCTGGAAGAAGTGTTTCTATACTTACTACTTTTCCTCCATCATTTGTTCTCATTAATGTTACACCTTGAGTTACTCTTCCTAAAACACTAACATCTTTTACTTTAAGCCTTATAATTGTTCCTGTATCTGTTATAAGCATTACATCTTCGTCTTCTTTTGCAATTCTTATTCCAATTATTTTACCTGTTTTAGGAGTTACTTTATATGTTATAACGCCTTTTCCGCCTCTTACTTGTACTCTATATTCATCAAGTTCTGTTCTCTTTCCGAATCCATTTTCTGTAATTGCAAGCAAAGTAGCATTACTTCCATTTATTATAGATTCCATTCCTATTACTTCATCTTTTTCATCTAATCTAATTCCAATTACTCCTTGAGAAACTCTTCCTATAGGTCGTACATCTTTTTCGTCAAAAGTAATACTCATTCCTTGTTCTGTAACCAATACTACATTATCTTCTCCATCTGTAAGTCTTACACCTATTAATTCATCTTCTTCTTTTAATGTTATTCCTTGAAGTCCTGACTTTCTTACTGAATTATATTCAGATAATGAGGTTTTCTTAATTAATCCATTTTTAGTTGCCATAAGTAAATATTTTCCCTCGGCAAATGTTGAAATTGGTATTATTGCAGAAACTTTTTCTCCATTATCTAAACTTAATAGATTTACTATTGCCGTACCTTTTGCTGTTCTTCCTGCCTCTGGTATTTCATATCCTCTTAATCTATAAACTTTTCCTTTATTTGTAAAGAATAATATAGTATCATGAGTAGAAGCAGTAAATATTTGTTTAACAAAATCTTCTTCCCTTGTTGATATTCCTGTTATTCCTCTTCCACCTCTTTTTTGGCTTCTATATGTATCTATTGGCATTCTTTTAATGTAACCAAAATGAGTTAATGCTACTACTGCTTGTTCTTCTTTTATTAAGTCTTCAACATCCAAATCACCTTCAGCAGCAACTATTTTTGTCTTTCTTTCATCTCCAAATTTATCTCTTATCTCTATTAATTCTGTTTTAATTATATCAAATACTAATCTTTCACTAGCTAATATTTCTCTTAGATGTTCAATTAACTTCATTAATTCATTATATTCTTCATCAATCTTTTCTCTTTGCAATCCAGATAAAGTTTTTAATCTCATATCTAATATGGCTTGAGCTTGTATATCTGTAAATCCAAATCTTTCCATTAATCTTTCTTTTGCATCATCATAAGAAGATCTAATTATACTAATAACCTCATCTATATTATCTAATGCTATTTTTAATCCTTCTAATATATGTGCTCTTGCTAATGCCTTATCTAATTCAAATTGTGTTCTACGTAAAATTACATTTTTTCTATGATCTATATAACAATCTAAACATTGTCTAAGTGTTAATATTTTAGGCTCACCATTTACTAGAGCAAGCATTATAATTCCAAAAGTATCTTGCATTTGTGTATTTTTATATAATTGATTTAAAACAACTTGCGCATTTGCATCTCTTTTTAATTCAATTACAATTCTAACCTTTTCTGTTCTGTCTGATTCATCTCTCATATCAGAGATTCCCTCAATTCTTTTATCCCTAACTAAATCTGCAATATTTTGAATTAATTTAGCTTTATTTACTTGATATGGCAATGAATTAACAATTATTCTTTGTCTATTACTATTCATTTCTTCTATTTCAGCTTCAGCCCTAACTGTTATTTTTCCTCTACCTGTTGTATATGCCTCTTTTATTCCTTCTCTTCCTAAAATAATGCCTTCTGTTGGAAAATCTGGTCCTTTTATTACTGTCATTAAGTCTTCGTTTGTTACTTCATCTTCATCTATTATTTTAATAATACCATTTATTACTTCTGTTAAATTATGTGGTGGAATATTTGTTGCCATACCAACTGCAATTCCTGATGATCCATTAACAAGTAATGCCGGTATTTTTGCTGGCAATATTGTAGGTTCTTGAAGTCTATCATCATAGTTTGGCATAAAATCTACAGTATTTTTTTCTATATCTGTCAACATATATTCAGAAATTTTTGACATTCTAGCTTCAGTATACCTCATTGCTGCAGCTCCATCACCATCTATAGAACCAAAGTTACCATGTCCATCAATTAACATATATCTTAAAGAAAATTCTTGAGCCATTCTGACCATCGCGTCATATACTGAAGAATCTCCATGTGGATGATACCTTCCTAAAACAGATCCTACTGTATTTGCACATTTTCTGTATGGTTTATCTGATGTTATTCCATCTTCATACATAGCATATAAAATTCTTCTATGTACTGGTTTTAAACCATCTCTTACATCTGGAAGAGCACGAGATACAATAACACTCATAGCATAATCAATATAGGATGTTTTCATCTCATTTTCGATGTCTCTTTCAATAATTTTTCCGTCTCTTGTCTCCATTTATTTTAACCTCTTTTCAGTTTTTTTAGTATGTACTTATTATACTAAAACAAAAATAAATATGCAAGGAAAATAGATTAAAAAATCAAGTTTTTTCTAGGGAAACTGTATATTAAATTTAATACTATTTTATTATTTTTTTGCTATTATTTTTTATATTTTTTCATTTATGCTAATATTTTAACTAACTCTTTTTGTTCTTCTGAAATATCAAAATTACCATTATTATTTTTTATTAAAGTATGTACATTATTAATTTCTGATATTCTTTTTATAATATTATCCAAAGGAATAGTTTTTTCTATTTCTTGCTGCATTTTTTTATATTGTTTTTCCATTTTATTAAAATCTTTTTCAATATATGCTTCTTGCCAATTTTTATAATATCCGTCAATTTTATTTAAAGAATTATTTTGAATTAATAATTCTTTATTTATTTCTTTTTCTGTATTATTAAAAAATACTTTTTTACCTGATTTTAATACTTTGGCAATATCTGAAGTAATAAAATCTTTTTCTTGACATTTATTTATAACTGCATCTATAGAATTTGAAACTAATTCCGCTATATTTTTTGAATTTGCACAATATTTTATTTGATTAAAATTAGTAAACTTTTTATTTTCTATTCCTAATAATTTTTTTCCAAAATTTATTACCTCATTTATTGCAGAATTAATTCCTTCTTTTAATCCTCCTTTTAATAATGCATTTTTTACATTTATAATTTCATTTTCAATTGAATCTGGTAATATAAATTTTAATCCAATATCTATTGCTCCATTTATTGCCTTTCCTAAATTATTGTCTAAAAAGTTGATTTGTTTTTCAGAATTTACATTGTTTTCCAAATTACTTTTTAAGTCTATATTAATTTTATTTAAATTTTCTAATAACATTTTTACTCCTTTTTACCTTTTTATAAAATTCATTAAGTTCTTATATCCGAAGGTCTTTAATTGAAAAAAAGTATAGTTTTTTTCAATTTTTTTAATTTTTATATTTTACTCAAAGTCAATTTATTTTTATTTTTATTTTTACTTGTTTTAATATATACTTTTTACTTTTACCTAAAGTCTTATTTTATTTTATATTCATTTTTTAATTTTATTTTATACTAAATTAATTTGTTAAAATAAAATTAATTTAATCTATTATAAATATTTTTTGTTTTTTTAAGTATTTTTTTATTTAAATTATTTTTTATTTTTTTAATTAATTCTTTATTTGTTTTTTTAGTTTTATTTTTTTCTAAATTATTTTTTATATTTTTAAATTCTTTTAATACTTTTTTATTATAAAATTTAATGTTCATATTTTTATTAATAATAAAATCATATTTATTATTTAATTTTATTTTTCCGAATAATATTATAATCTGAAAAAATAATTTTTAATATTTTATTATCAATAGAATTTTTAGTTATTTTATTAAAGATTACACTTATTTTATTTTTCTCTATATTCCACTCTTCTGTATATATTTTTAATAAATTATTTGATTTTTTTATTTCTAATAAATTTGTTCCAGATATAAAAATACAATTATCTGCTTGTTCCATTATTTTTCTGTTATATTCAAAAAAACATTCATGAGAAGTATCTATAATAATAAAATTATATATTTTTTTAAATTCATTAATTATTAAATTAATTTTATCTATATTAAATTTATAATTATTATTAAATAAAATATTAATACCTGAAATTAAATCTATATTTTTATTTATTTTAATAATTAAATCTTTTTCATCAATTCTTTGAATATTATTTTCTTTTATTTTTTTATTTAATATTTTTGAAAATTTATTTTTTCCTAATATTGTATGTAAATTATTATTTAAAATATCAAAATCTATTAATAGTATTTTGTTGTTTTGTCTTAAACTATTTGCTAAATTTAATGAAATAATACTTTTGCCGAATTCCTCCTGTTCCTAGTAAACAAATGACTTTATTTTCTTTTTTTTGAACCATTTCTCTTTCTTTTATATTTTTATTTTTATATTTTATATTATTTTCATATATTATTTTTTTAAGATTTTCAATTTCTTCAATAATATTTTTTTCTGAAATATTATTTATTTTATTTATTATTTCTTTTATTTTAATTTCATTATTATAAAATATATTATTTATATTTTTTGAATTTAAATAGCTTTCTAATTTTTCATTTTTATTTTCTAAAAACATTATAATTTCTATTTTACTATTTATTTTATTTATTTTTTCAATTAATTCTTTTATCGTTATTTTTCCAGAAATAATTTCACTTAAAATAATAATATCAATATTTTTATTTTTTTCTAATATTTCTAATATTCCTTCCTTATATTGTATATCTTTACATATTATTTCTATATTATTTTCTTTTTTTAATTCAATATTTAATTTTTCATTACCTATTGCTGTTATTACCCTTTTCATCCTTTATTCCTCCTAATATTATATTTTTTTCATAATTACTTGCTTCGATTTTTGCTATTACATGATTTTCTCCGTATATACATAAGACATTCGCCTCTTTTTAAATTTTTTATTTCTATTTTTTCTTGCTCTATTAAATCAACACATTTTTCTAGAATATTTATATTTTCTTTTTCTAAATAAAAAAATATTTTTAATTCTGAATTATTTAAAATACTTTTTCCATATGTTCCATTTTCTAAGCTAAATAAATCTGATATATCTTGTGTTATGGCAACACTGCTTCCTCCATATTTTCTTATTGATTTAAATATTTTATATATAAAGGACGCTACATTCTTATTTGATGTTACTCCAATTAATTTCCAAATTTCATCTAAATATATTGTTTTATTTTTTTCTCTATCTTGTTTTATTTTATCCCAAAACAATTCTATAAATAAAAACATTGCATATTTTATATTTTCTTCTCCCACTTCATATATATCAGCAACAATTAATTTATTTTCTATTTTTATATTAGTATATTTATTAAAATAATTTAATGATCCATATACAAATGGTTTTAACTTAATCCTAAATCTTTCTGCTTTTTTATCTTTTTCTAATAATTTATATAAATCTTCTAATATAGGCATTTGTCTAGTATTTTTAAATTTTAATTTTATTTGTATTTTTTCTTCTTCTTCTTTTTCATATAAACTTTTATCATCAAATGTTATATTTTTATTTTTATAACATTTAATTATTTTTTCTTCTAAAAGTGCAACTTCTTCTTCATTTATATCTCCAAAAATCAAACTAAAAAATGTAATTAATTTTTGAATTTTTGTTGATAAAAAACCATTTTCAGAATCTTCTAAACTATTTTCTCTTATATCAAAAATATTAATATATGTATTTGAATTTGGCCCTATTTTTATTAATTCTCCTTCTAACTCTTTACATAAATTATTATATTCTCTATCTGGGTCTATAATAAATTGGTCTGTTCCTAATATCCTATTTCTTAATACTTGTGTTTTGCATAAAAATGATTTTCCTCCTCCACTTGTCCCAAATATACATATATTAGAATTTTTATATTTTTTTTCATTATACTTATCTATAAAAATTGGAGAATTACTAATTTTATTATTTCCAAAAAACACTCCATTTTCATCATATATTTCTGAAGATATAAAAGGATATGTTGATATTAGTCCATTTGTTAATATATTTCTTTTTGATATTTGTTTTACATCTTTATTATTAATCATAAAAGGTAAGCAACTTAAAAATAATTGTTCTTGCCTATAATAAGCTATTCTTGTTTGCATATTTTTACTTTGTAATATTCCTTCTATTTTATTTAATTCATATTCTAATTCTTTTTTACTTTCTGAAAAAATACTAATATAAATATATAAAAAATAAAGATCTTCATTATTTACTTGCATTTCTTTTCTTATATATTTTGCATCATTATATGTAAATGCTGCTATTTCTATGTCTTCCGAATTTTTATTTTCTTCTTTTATTTTTTCTCCAACATCTCCTATATAATAAGTTAATTCTTTAATTGTCTTATAAGAATCTTGTTTTTCATAAAAAATAGAAATTCTCATATTTGTATTAGAATTAATTAATTCTTTTAAAATTAATTCTTCTTGTTCTCTATAATAATTAGTAATCAATATTCCTGAATAATATGTATCATCTATTTCTATATATTTTGGATTTTTATTATTTATATATGTTGGAAAAATATTTTGTATTTTTTCTATTGTTCCTTCAATAAAATCACTATTTTTTTTTATTTTCAAATTTCTCCTTTTATAAAATAATTAATTGTTATTTATTATTAATTAATTATTTATTATTTAATTAATTATTTATTATTTATTTAATTATTTATTATTTATTTAATTATTTATTTATTATTTATTTAATTATTTTGCTTTTTATAATTAAATATTTTGAATATTATTTCTTGTATTTTTTCTTTTTCTTCTATTGCAGTGCACATATTACCACAATTTAATAAACATTCTTTTATTTTATAATATTTATCATTTAAATTTTCAAAAATATATTTTTCTTCTAATTCTTTTCCATAACAATTAATAATTAAATAAAAATTTTTATTTGTTGTTTTTTTATTTAAATTATTTTTTATTATAAAATTAATATATTCTTTTGAAATTTTATTTATTTTATTATTTTTTTCTTTTTCTATTTTTAATTTAATATTGGAAATATTTTTTGAAAGATCTTCTTTTTCACTTTGAATTAAAATTTGAATATCAAAATCACAAGTTTTTAAAAATGTTTTATAAGAATTTAAAATTGTTTCTTTTTCTAAAATTGTTTTAAGATTAAAATTAATTGGGTTTATTTTTATTATTTTTATGAAATAATTGTTTTTCATTTTAATTATTCCATTTTCAAAAATTTTATCAAATGGCATCCATTTTTTTATTGAATTATTTTTAATTTTTTTCTCCTTTCTTTTTATTTATTTTATTTATAATATATATCCTTATATAAATATTTGTCAATTACTTTTCATCGACTTTTTTCGACTTTTTATATTATATGTATTCCATTGCTATAAAAAATATTTCTTCTATTTCATTATATGTTTTTTCTACATCTTCTAGTTTTAAAGATATTCCTTCTTCTCCTTTTCCTATTTCTATAGTATATCCTGGCTTTTTGAATTCTTCTATAAACCAATCTTTATATCCTGCAAAAGATGAATTATATTGCGGCTTTGTTAACTTATATCCACTTACTTTTTTAAATAAATCTCCTATTTGTTTTGCTTTTTCTATTTTTATATTTTTATATGTCCAATATATTTCTTGTCCTTGTGAATGTAATGAAATACTTAATTTAAATTTATTTATTTTACTAAATTTATACATAGCTATTGTTTCTGGTTCTGATAAATAATTTTGTCCTACATAATCTCTTATTCCTGGAGAATTTATTCCTAATTTATTTTTTATTTTTTTTGCTTCATTCCATCCTGAAGGATAATTTAAATTTAAATCTACACCTCTTATATTAGATTTCCAAAAATCTAATTGATTAATAAATGGCTTCCAAATATAATTATATTTTTCATTATTTAATGTTTCTTTTTGCATTAAACATAAATTAACTCCATCTGGGTTTACCATTGGAACTATATAAATTGAAACTTTATTTAATAATTCTCTTATTTCATAACCTTTATATTTTTCATTATTTTTATTTAAATATAATATTTTTTCAATAAACATCATTATTACTAAACTTGTTATCCATTCATTTGCATGATGACTAGCATTTATAAATATTTTTTTATCTCCATTTCCTATTTTTACATATTTTATATTTTCATTTAAAATACTTTTTCCTATATTTCCTACTTTTAAATTATTATATTCATACATTAAATAATCCAAATCATTTTTTAATAAATTATATGAATATTTTTTATTTGTTTTAATTATTTTATTTATTTTTATTTCCTCCCTTATTATTATATTTATTTATTTTTATTTTGAATATTTTTTTAAATTTTGTTTATAATAATATTATAAGATAAATATTAGTTAAGCAAAGAGCAATATTAGATTTATATAGTTTTTTATTGTTCGAGCAAAGATGTATAAAAGTTTAATTATTAGATTTTTATATTTCGGAGATGAGAGTTTATTATTTGTATGTAAGCTGTATTTAATTAAATATTTATTATTTAATTATTTTCTATATGGTTAAATTATAGGTAATATATTCAAAATGCAAAGATTATATTTATATCTAGAACTTTAATATTTCTTAAGGAGTAGAATGTTTTTTCTCCTTAAAAAATATTAAAAGAAGTGATTATTATTAGTCCATTATTTGGATGAATATAGTTACTTGTGGTGTATTTATGGTCTAAATAGTAAATTTTTATATGTGGTGCTTTAGTTTATTTATATAGTAATATATATTAGATTAATTCATTATATATTCTAGTTTCTATTTACAATTAATATTTGCTTTGTCGATAATAGCCAGTAAGAATTTAATCTTACTGGCTATTAATTTTTTTATTTATTATTTTATTAATTAATTCTTTTATAATTTTATTCAATAATAAAAAGTAAATATTTTTCTATTAAATAAAAATATATTAATTTATATGTCTAAATTTTTAACATATTTAGCATTTTTTTCTATAAATTCTCTTCTAGGAGCTATTTCATCTCCCATAAGAATTGTAAATATTTCATCTGCTTTAATTGCATCTTCTAATTTTACTTTTATTAAAATTCTAGATTCAGGGTTCATTGTAGTTTCCCAAAGTTGTTCTGGGTTCATTTCTCCAAGACCTTTATATCTTTGAATCCCTATAGAATCTCTTGCTATTCCTTTTTCTGCTAAATCTTTAAATGCCTTATCCAAATCTTCGTCTGTATAACAATAAATATCTTTTATTCCTTTTTTAGATAATTTATATAAAGGTGGTTGAGCCAAATATACATTTCCATTTTCTACAAGTGGTCTCATATATCTAAAGAAGAATGTTAATAATAAAGTTCTAATATGTGCACCATCAACATCGGCATCAGCCATTATTATAACTTTTCCATATCTTATTTTTGAAATATCAAAATCTGCTCCAATTCCTGCTCCTACTGCTAATATTACTGGTTGTAATTTTTCATTATTATATATTTTATCTGCTCTTGATTTTTCAACATTAAGCATTTTTCCCCATAATGGAAGTATAGCTTGAAACTTTCTATCTCTTCCTTGTTTTGCACTACCACCAGCTGAATCTCCTTCGACAATATATACTTCACAATCTTCAGCATTTTTTTCACTGCAATCTGCTAATTTTCCAGGAAGTGTTGAACTTTCTAATGCATTTTTTCTTCTAACTAGTTCTCTTGCTTTTCTTGCTGCTTCTCTTGCACGAGATGCACTAATACATTTTTCTAGAATAGCTTTTGCTACTGATGGATTTTCTTCTAAAAATGATGATAAAGCATCATTTACCATAGATTGAACAATTCCTGTAACAACACTATTTCCTAATTTTGTTTTAGTTTGTCCTTCAAATTGTGGATCTTTTACTTTTACAGAAATTACTGCTGTAATTCCTTCTCTTATATCCTCACCTTGAAGATTAGAATCCTTATCTTTTAATATATTATGTGATTTTGCATAATCATTAAATACTTTTGTTAATCCTCTTTTAAATCCTTCTAAATGAGTTCCACCTTCTATTGTATTTATATTATTTACAAATGTATAAATATTTTCTGAATATGCTGTTGTATATTGTATTGCTATTTCAACTGGAACTTCTACATCTGTTTTTTCTATATATATTGGTTGTGGATGTAATTTTTCTTTATTTTTATTTAAAAATTCTATAAATGAAATTAATCCACCTTCAAAATGAAATTCAGCTTTTTTATGTGTTTCTCCTCTTAAATCTTCTATACTAATTTTTAATCCTTTTGTTAGAAAAGCC